>JBKPCV010000051.1:0-10596 GCA_046727575.1 Actinomycetota bacterium | reverse complement strand
GCCGGGCCCGCCTCTCCCCCTACGACGAACGGCACATCGCCGAATCGACACTCCAGCCCCCGTCGCCGAGGAATCCCGCGATCCTTCGCATTCGTGCCCCAGGTTCGTGCGGGGCCCAACCAGACTCCCGCGTGTACTGAGCCGCAACGCCGCACCGATGAACTACGCGGTGCGGGCGGCTTGATGAGTCCACCGCCATGCGGTCGCGTTCCCCCGCGCTTGACTTGAAGTGCGGTTCAAGTGACTGAATCGGGACCGTGCGAGCAAGACAGAGGCTGGGTGCGGCGATCGTGTCCCAGTTCCATCGACCCCGTGGTTTTTGGGGGGCGTCTGGCAGGCTGGGAGATGACGTTGCGTCCATCCAACCGGAAGCGGAATCGTTGGGCGGTCGCTCTGCTCGAGGTGCAGCCTCGCGACTGCGTCCTCGAGGTCGGTTTCGGCCCCGGCCTCGCGATCCGCGAACTGGCCTCTCGCGCGACGGACGGCCTTGTTTGCGGGATCGACCACTCCGAGGTGATGGTTCGTCAGGCCATGGCGCGCAATCGCGCCGCTGTCGAGCTTGGGCGGGTCGAGTTGCGTCTCGCATCGGCCGTCGAAGTCGGCCAGTTCAGCGACACGTTTGACAAGGTGTTGTGTGTGAACAACTTCGGGATGTGGCCGGACCAGGAGGCGCGGCTCAAGGAGCTCCGGGCGGCGATGCGCCGGGGGGGTCGCGTGGCGATCGTGTCGCAGCCGCGCTGTCCCGGTGCCACCGCGGGGACTACCGACCGCGTCGGTCTGGAGACGGCTGAGCGACTCCGAGAAGCGGGTTTCGTCAACGTCCGGCGGGAGACCCTGCATCTGCGACCTCCGGTGGTCTGCGTGCTCGCCGAAACCCCCTGCGGAACCAAGCGGGTGAGGTACTCGGCGTGGCCGTGCGTTGGCTGACGGCGTTCCTCGACCGCCCTGCGGCGGGCTTTGACGTCGCGGTCGCATTCTGGGCGGCGGTGACGGACTCGACGCGCTCGCCCCGCCGCGGCGAACGCGGCCAGTTCGCGACCCTCGTGCCGCGCGACGGTGACGCGTACCTGTGCATGGAGGAGATTGTGGAAGGCCCCGGCGGCTCGCATCTCGACCTTCACGTGGACGACCTGGCCGGCTTCGCCCGGCGGGCGCGCCGTCTGGGTGCTATCGAGGCGGGCGACGCGGGGGGTGCGGTCGTCTTTCGCTCACCAGCCGGCTTGACGTCGTGCGCGGTCGGTCATCGCGGCGAGGTGGTCCGTCCCCAACCCGGGCGGATCGCTGCTGACGCCGGCCTTCAGCTGCTCGATCAGTTGTGCATCGACATCCCAGCGACTGCGTTCGAGGAGGAGTGCGCGTACTGGTCGGCCTTGACGGGATGGGAGTTGCACGATTCGTCGTTGCATCCTGCGTTCCGCTACCTCGTGCGTCCCTCGTGGTCGCCGTTGCGATTGCTGCTGCAACGACGCGACGACGACGCCGGCGCCGCGCGGGCCCACCCCGACTTCGCATGCGATGAAATCGACGCCCTGGCGGACCGACACCGCGCACTGGGTGCGCGAGTCGTGGCGAGGTTCCCGCGTTGGACGGTCATGACCGACCCGGCGGGGTTCCCGTACTGCCTTACCGGGCGCGATCCCCGCACCGGACGGGCGCAGTAGCCGCGGTAGCGCTTGATGACCGTCAGGACGGCGACGGCTACAGCCTCGGCGGTGGTGTCGCGCTCCACTCGGGCTGCGTCACCCGGGAAGGGTTGGCAAGCTCGTCGTCGCCTCGGCCTCCTTCAGCAGCGGTGGCATCTACCTCGAGGTGCTTGACGCTCGCCCCATGCACGTCGCCGCGAGGAACGCCACCGTGTCGTCGAGGTAGCCGTGATCCGCCGGCGCGCTCAGTGGGATTTGCGTTGCGCCGTGTGTGTTCGGCTCGACGGTGTTCGTCGTCGCGGTCATTCGGCGCGCTCACGGGGTTCGATAGGGCCGGCAGGGCCGCGGGGGGAGGCGACCCGGCCGGGGCGGGTCTATTGCACGGCGGTGCGCTGGAAGACGCGGATCGAGAGGGCGGTGAAGAGTGCGGCGAAGACCACGATGACGGCGAGGCTGAGGCGGCCATGACGCTGGGGTTGGTCATGCCCCAGATGTCGTGCAGCCCGGTTGGGTTGCGGATCAACCCGTAGCGCATGAGGGCGACGAGGTGGGTGATGGGGAGGGCCTTGGCGAAGGCGGTGAGCCAGGCGGGGAGCGCGCTGATGGGGAAGAACGACCCGGCGAAGAAGAACGGGACGACCGCCACGGGCGGAAGCGCCCCGATGTACTCCTCTTGGGTGTGGATGCGGTTGGC
The DNA here is from genome assembly GCA_046727575.1 of Actinomycetota bacterium. GTDB lineage: Bacteria > Actinomycetota > Acidimicrobiia > IMCC26256 > DASPTH01 > DASPTH01. Next base: position 8,259 of record JBKPCV010000051.1, on the reverse strand, counting down.
GAGGACTTCGGCGACGCCGTACATCGCGATGGCGAAGCACAGCGCCGCGGCGGTGAACCACAGCACGCCCGATGGGTCGAGGTTGAAGGTCACGCCGCGGAGCGCCACCGCGCCGAGCAGCACCGTGACCTCGAGTGTGCTCAGCGCGACGGCGACGACGTGTCGGTGTCGTCGGAGTCAAGCCACGCCTCGAACGTCGGACCGGCAAGGGTGGCGTGCGGGTTGGGCAGGAGGCTGCCGTCCTCCCAGATCTTGTCGTCGGGGTCGCTCGGGTCGGTGACGCCGTGGATCCGCAGTGAGGTGCCGCGGCGGGCCACGAAGAGCTTGGCCATGTCGACCAGGTTCTCCTCCCTGGGACCGGCGATCTCGGGTAACGGTGGCTCGGAGCGCGTCGGCGACGCCGCCCATGCGGGGTCGGTGGCGAGGCAGACGAGCGCGTAGGCAACGGCCCGGGACGCCACCGACTGGATGCGCATCTGGCGCACGTAGGCCACGTCACCCTGGGTGCCCCACTCGATGAGCTGGGGAACCATCTCGTGGAACTGCGCCGCCCGAAGCACCCGCACGGGGATGGATCCCGCGAGCATGGCCTTTTCGTGGGCATACTTCGCCGCGCCCTGACCGGCGGTGAAGTGATCGACACCCAAGACGGACACCTCGACCATTCGCTGCACACCCGCCTTCTGGCCAATCTCGTGCAGGTTGCGGGCCGAGGCGGTGAAGAACTCGCTGGCCGCTTTCGGCGCCCGTCGCTGTCGCCCCCGTGCCGACCCGCTTGCCGCGTCGATGACACACTCGACTCCGGCCAAGGCCTCCGCCAAACCCTCGCCGGTCAGCACATCCACCCCAGTGGGCCGGGACATCGGCACCACGTCGTGGCCGCTCGCCTCGAGCTGTTCGACGACGCGACTTCCTACCCTTCCCGTGGCCCCCGCCACGGCAATCCTCATGGATGCTGGCATGGCTACCTCCTCGTCTTGGTATGTGCCGGAGATGACACGCCACGACGAAGGAACGTGATGGCCTGACCATTACGCGGCGACGTCCGGGTCTTGGGTTGCAGTCGCTCGATTCCCGATTACTCAGACCAGTGTCCGAGGGACGCATGGGCGCTGGCCGCACTTCATCTGTATAGACACCGGCCGAGGCGCGAACTGGGCGGCTGGTGCCCGCCCGATTTCCCGACGTCGCGGTGTCCACATCAGCAAGCTGACAACGCCTATGAGAGGGAGCAGTAGAAGAGGAGGAGTTATGAGCGAACGATCTGGAATCTTCTGGGATGTGGTCGAAGGACGGGTTCCGCTGCCTCGCGCGGCCGCGACGGTCGGTCTGGAGTTCGTCGACGCGGATGTCGAAGCTGGCACGATCGAGGTCGCGTTCAGGGGCACCGAGGACTTCACCGACCCGATCGGGAACGTGGTTGGCGCCTTCCAGGCAGCGATGCTCTACGAGACGGTTGGGGCCGCCCTGCTCGCGACGCTGGAGTCGGATCAGTTTCAATCCACGCTGCAGTTCAACGTGAACTTCCTGCGCTCGGTTCGACCCGGCCGAATCGTCGGGAAGGGATGCGTAGTCCACCGCGTCGGGGATCTGGTGTTCCTCGAGGCGTCCCTCCGCGATTCCGATGAGGAGGTGATCGCAAGAGCGACCGCGACGGCCCACGTCATTGCCCTGGATCAGGCGGGCGTGGCTGCATGAGACACCTTCGGGTGGTTGGCGAACGATGTGGCGAACTTCTCACGGTCGAGCACTCCGCGACGAGGCGCCCCACCGTCGGGACGTTCTCGTAGTAAGGAGCCGGCCAGTGGCGCGACGATCGGGAACGAACAACGAGTCGAGGCCGGCGTCGCGCGCGGCGGCGCGCTCGATGCTCTACAGCGCGCCGAGACGGTGTTCAGCGGTTGCGTGCCCGGTGTGCAGCGAAGCGCCGAGGGGCACCGCGGCTTGCAACCCGAATGGGAAGCCGAGTTCACGTAGGCGATGCAGTGCGCACTCTGAAGCTGCCTATCGGCCTGGGAGCGATCGCGGCAGCCCGAACGCTGGTAGCACGTCGTTATCGAATCGGGTGATGCCGCAGATCTGGTCGCCGGCGAGGGTGAGGACGAGGAGGCCGGTGCCGTGGCGGCTGCCGGAAGGTGCCAGTAGGTAGGTCCCGAACGCCGGCTGACGGTTGGCTCGCGTCGGGACGAGGTCGAACCTTCGGCTGGCGCCGAAGATGCTAGCGAGCAACCTGACGACAACGTCGCGCCCTTGGTATTCGAGGGGAATCGGTGGCATGGAGGCGATGACATCGTCCGTCAAAAGGCTGACCAGCGCGTCGATATCGGCGGCCTCGTAGGCGCCGACGAACCGCGCCACGATCTCCTCTTCAAGCGGTGAGTCTGCAGCGGGAGGCGGCCCTTGCCCTGCGACCGACGGCTGCCGGCGCTGCAGGCTGGCGCGCGCCCGTTTGAGGGCGCTGTTGACGGAGTCGACGGTCGAGTCGAGCATGTCAGCCACCTCGTCGGCGTGGAACCCGAGCACGTCGCGCAAGATGAGCACCGCGCGCTGACGACCCGACAGGAGCTGCAGCGCGGTCACAAACGCCAGCGAGATCGCTTCGCGCTGCTCGTAGCGGCCCTCGGGACCGAGCGCGACGTCGATTGCCCCCTCGAGGAGCGCGTCGGGAAACGGTTCGAGCCACACGACTTCGCCGAGCCGGGTCGGTTCCGGCGGTTCAACTCCGGGCACGTCCCACTCCTTGGCCTGGCGTCGGCTGAGCGAGCGCAGCGCGTTGAGGCAGCGTGTGGTGGCGATCCGATACAGCCAGGTGCGGATCGAAGCGCGGCCCTCGAACCCTCCGAGGCCCTGCCAGGCCGCCAGCAGCGTGTCCTGCAGAGCATCCTCGGCGTCGTGGAAGGATCCCAGCATCCGGTAGCAGTGGACCTGCAGCTCTCGGCGGTGCGGCTCGGTCAGCGCTCGGAATGCGTCGCTGTCCCCAGCGCGCGCCCGTGAGATGAGTTCGGCCGTCACCATCCCGATCCTCGCGTCACCGCTCTCGCCCGTTACCTGTCGTACCTCATCCGTATAGACACCGGCCGAGGTGGGAACTGGGCGGTTGGCGCGCGCCCGGTTTCACGACGTCGCGGTGTCTAAATCATCGACGGCTCTGACGCGCCGCACGTCAACGGACGGCGAACAGAGCTGCCGCCGCGGGTGAGTTGTTCGGCCCTCGGTCGCGACCCAGGGGAGTGGGCGTCACCACTCGGTTCTGGTCCCCAGGCTGCCTGCGGCGGCAGTAGCTGACCACCCCAATGAGAGGAGAACCAAGATGGGAAGGATCGTCATCAGCACGAACGTCACGCTCGACGGGGTCGTCCAGGATCCGGACGGTCAGGAGGGCTTCAAGCAGGGCGGCTGGTTCTTCCAGGTCGAGGACAAGGACCGCGAGGAGTGGGCCAAGGTCGAGCTCGACGAGGCACTGCGCGCCGAGGCCCTGCTCTTGGGTCGGCGGAGCGACGCGTGGTTTGCCGCGCGGTGGACGTCCCGGAGTGGCGAGTGGGCGGACCGGTTGAACCGCATGCCCAAGTTCGTCGTCTCCTCGACCGTCGCAGAGCCCGCCTGGAACAACTCAACCGTCCTCAACGGCGACGTAGTGACCGAGGTCTCGAAGCTGAAGCAGGACCTCGACGGGGAAATCCTTGTCTACGCCAGCTATCAGCTCGCGCGCACGCTGATGGAACACGATCTGGTCGACGAACTGCGGCTCACGGTCTACCCGTTCGTGCTCGGGGCTGGCGAGCGCCTCTTCGGCGAGACCAGCGACAAGAAGTCCATCCGCCTCCTCAACGCCCGCACCCTCGGTCACGGTCTCGTCCACCTCAGCTACGAACCTGTCCGGGACGCTTAGCCGGCGTCGGACCCTTGGAGATCGTCCAGACAGAACCTCGACGAAGCGATCGACACTTCGACATCGCCGGCGCGGTCATCGCAGGTGCGAACGACGCGCGACAACTGCAGCCCGCGATGAGTTCGAGGACCCCGCCGAGTCTCATTAGTACGGCGCGCGTGCGACGGGCTCGACTCGATGACAGGAGAGCCAGGCGACGCGAAGAAGGGAGGACCGATGCTGTTCGAGCACGAGAATGCCGTGATCTACAGCCGGTGCGATTGGCGGGGCGACCGCGCGCGCGTTCGCGCGCGAGGGAGCGATGGTCTCACTCGCTGGGCGCTCGTGGATCAGCCTGAGGCGCAAGCTTTACGCTCCCGGGCCTGACGCGCTGGCTCCGTGGCGGAGGATGGATCACCCGCGGCGACTGTCGAGAAGTCGACCACGCGCTTGGGACTCGGGCGACGCCTGCGTCCCGTTTACTTGGCGGTGTTCTTGCAGAATGTGGCCCTGTGGGTACCGATCGAGAAGCTGTTCATGACCGACATCGGCTTCGACAACGGCAGCGTCGCGGTCATGGCGGCCGCTTATGCGGCGGTAGTGCCGCTGCTGGAGGTGCCTTCGGGAATCCTGGCCGATCGCTGGAGTCGGCGGGGTGTCGTTCTCCTCGCCCAGTCGGCACTCGTCGTCAGCGTGGTGATCGGCGGGCTCAGCCCCAACGTCGGCGTGTACATCGTGGCCGCGCTCTTCCTCGGCGTGTTCTTCGCGTTGCAGTCGGGCACGTTCGAGTCGATCGCCTATGACACGGTGCTGGAAGAGACGGGCGACAGTACGGTGTTCGAGCGCACAATTGGACGAATCCGGTTCGTCGAGAGCGCAGGCCTGGTCGTGAGCGCGCTCGCGGGCGGTCTGCTCGCGGAGGTGGTGCCGCTCCGCGCGACGTACTTCATGACGGTCCCGTTCATCGTCGTTGCCGCCGTCGCGCTGCTGCGCTTTCGGGAACCACGGCTGCACGAGGCCGAGGATGGCGAGCCGTTGCGGCAGCAGATCGCTGCCACCTATCGGAAGCTGCTGGAACGGGGTGCTCTGCGCCCCATCGTTGTCCTGCTGGTGCTGACCGCGCTGTTGCTGCAAGTGATGTTGGAGTTCGGGCCGTTGTGGATGGTCGCGCTCGCGGCCTCGGCCTGGCTCTACGGACCGCACTGGGCTGGTCTGATGGCCGCGCTCGGGCTGGGTGGATTGCTCGGAGGCCGCCTGGACCTGACCCGACCCATCCCCGTCGCGGTCATCGCCGCGACGATCGTCGCTTGCTGTGCGGTGCTGACAACGAGCCATCTCGTTGGGATCATCGTCGTCGTTCAGATCTCGTTGGTGCTGCTGGTCGTGGCTGTCGGCATCCCGATCACCGGACGACTGCACGATGCCGTGCCGTCTTCGATCCGCGCCGGCGTCGCATCGGGCGTCGGCACGCTCACCTGGCTGACATTCTTGGCCTTCGCGTTCCTTTTCGGAGCCGTGAGCGACCGATCAGGGATACACGACGCCGGTTGGACCGTTGTCGTCGTCGCGGTGCTCACCGTGCTGTTGCTCGTATGGACGGTCCGTGGATTCCGGCGCGCGCCAGAAGGCATACCGCTGGAGCCGGCCTTCGCTGCCGACCAGTTCCGCCCCGATGATGACGCCCAGTGGCCGCGCCACTGGATCGAGCCGCCCGGGACGTGGGAGCAACCCGGTGTGCCGATCGACACCGATGCGACCGTCGCCGAGGTGCGAGCAGCGATCACCGACATGCCGTCTCCCCAACACGACGTCATTGTGGCCCGCGACGTCGAGGCACAGTCACCGGCCGCGGTCCGCGACGAGCTCGATCTCAGTCCGTCCGACGAGCGCGACCTGCTCAACCAGGCTCGGGGACGGGTGCGCGCCCGGTTGGACGACTACTTCGAGGAAGACGGCAAGTGAACCCCCACAGCCCAGACCACCGCGCGGACTCCGACATCGCGTGCAAGGAGTTCGTCCAACTCGTCACCGCCTACCTCGACGGCGAACTGCCCGACGACGTGCGCGATGAGGTCGACGAGCATCTCGACACCTGCGACGGGTGTCAGAACGTGCTTGCCCAATGGCGCACGGTCATCGCCCTCGCCGGCCGGCTCACCGAATCCGACGTCGACAACACCGACCCAATCACCCGAGATCGGCTGATGTCCACGTTGCGCGGACTCCGGCGCCGTTGAGCCCGAAGCATGTCGTTCGCCACGTCTGCCGCGTATCGAGTGGTCGGTAACGTCCACATCTTCTACATCTTCTACGCGCTCGAGAGAGACGCGCCGCGCCGATCTGAGCAGCCAGCAGTGCGCGGGCGACGGATTGCGCATGCTCTACGCGAGTCCCTCGGTGGCCGCGGCCGAGGCTGACGCGGGTGAGGATGACTTCGTGGGCGATCCGTTCGGCGCGCCTCATCGCTGGCAGGTAGTGGCGGCGCTCCGAGCTGCTGTGTTCGAGTGAAGGGTGGCTACCGCGCCAAGTCGCTTCCGCGACGATTTCGTCCTGTGTGGGTCGTCCAATTGAGGAGGACCCGACTGAGGAGGATGTTCGTGCACATCGTGCTGACCGAGAACTGCACCGCCGACGGCGTGATCGACCTGGCTGCCGGCTGGTTCGATCCCACCGACCAGACCGATGATGAGCTGCTGGGGGTGACTCGGGTCCACATGTCCGAGCAGGACGCGCTGCTCCTCGGCCGCAACACCTTCGAGTCCTTCCGGAGCTTTTGGCCGAACCAGACCGACGATTCGACCGGGATCAGCGACCACCTGAATCACGTGCAGAAGTACGTGCTGTCGACGTCGCTGCAGGATCCGGGGTGGGAGCCGACCATGATCCTGCGCGACTTCGACGAGGTGCGGGCGCTACGGGATCGTCCGGGACGGCTCGGCGTGACCGGCAGCATCAGCGTTGCCCAGCAGCTGGTGGAAGCCGACCTCATCGACGAGTACCGCCTCTTCGTCTACCCGGTGCTCGTCGGGGACGGGCCCGGGGTCCTGGCGGGTAGCGGGTGCCGTGGCCTCGACTTCGTCGAGGCCACATCCTTTGCGTCGGGGGTCACGCTTCTCCGCTACAACCGACGCGGCTGAGGTCGGCTCACTGGCCACCGACGCGGTCCAGTGCGCAAACGTCGGCTGAGGACGCGCGCGAGCGCCCATGGCGCGGTCGGGTCAGTGCTCCTTGCTCCCTTGGCCGATCCCGTAGATGAGGCTCACACGCCCGCCTTCAAGCTGCTCAGCCTTCTGAAGCTCAAGTGCACGACGATGTTCCGCCGTCGCAAAGAGCGCCTTCCCTTCACCGGCGATCAGCGGATAGACAATGAGGCGGAGTTCATCTACCAGCCCGGCGTCGATCAGACTCGCCGTCGTTCGAGCACCACCGATGAGATAAATGTCCTTGCCCGGTTGCTGTTTGAGGGCAACAACTCCTTCGAGACCGTGGACGAAACTCGTCTTTGGCCAGAGAGCCGAGGTCAGGGTGCTCGACAACACATAGTGCGGCGTCTGCGCGGCGAAGCGGGCCCATGCGATCTCAGCCGGCGTCGGTAGGTTGCCAGTGATCCAGGCGGGCTTGTCCGGGTGGTCTTGTATCGCGGTCCAATACCCTTCGTACCCGGGGTACATGCCGCCCCCGAGCAGGCACGCGTCGATTTGCGGCATCAAGCCGTAGTCGTCCGACCACGCCTCGACCCAATCCGCCGTACCCTCAGGCCCCTCCATCTTCCCGTCGACTGAAATCTTCATCCCCGCGATCAACTTCCGCATGTTGCCTCCTTGCTCATTGCTTGACGGATGCTGCTTCGAGCAGCGCCGCGTTCTTGCGCTCGAGAGCCTTGGTCACTCGTTTGCGAACGGCGCGAGACGGTTGGGGTAGAGCCAGCCGCGGAGCAGTCGGGTGATCGCGGCATCACGAGCCATGTCATGATTCGGACGGCCACAGCGGTGGTGACGGCCAACCGGGGTACGAGGGCGAGCTCGTTGAGCAGCGCGCCGAGGGCGACGACCACGAGGGTGATGAGGGGGAGGATGGTGCGGCGATGATTCCCTGCAGGAACTGGTCGTAGAACGGTTCGTGGCCGGGCTTCACGCGGCGGGTCACGGTCGTCGTGACGGGACCGTCCGTACCGTTCGGCGGCGAGCCGAACGCCTCGTGTGGATCGTTGCTCAAGCGAGTGCCTTGACAACGCTGAGGACGACCCGGCGTGGGTAATCGAGCCCGCAGCTTGTGCTCATCGACCGAGGGTCTCGATGATCAGATCGGCGGTGTCGCCGCCGCTGAAGTTCTGTTGCCCCGTGATCAGGTTTCCGTCGCGGATGGCGAAGCCCTTCCACAGCCCAGCTTGG
>JBKPCV010000050.1:0-50894 GCA_046727575.1 Actinomycetota bacterium | reverse complement strand
CAGTTGAGCGACCCGAGATGAAGGAGCGAAACGGTTGCGAGCCGGGTGTCCCGGCTCGCAGTTGAGCGACCCGAGATGAAGGAGCGAAACGGTTGCGAGCCGGGTGTCCCGGCTCGCAGTTGAGCGACCCGAGATGAAGGACGGGAATGGCGCGCTGGAGCGGCTGTTACGACGTCGAACGTGATGCCGTCGTGCTGCATGTCCATGTGCAGCCGCGCGCGGGCCGCTCCGCCGTAGTTGGCCGCCACGGGGACGCCGTGAAGCTGCGCGTCGCCGCGCCGCCCGTCGACGACCGGGCGAACGCCGAGGTGGCCGAGCTCCTGGCAGATCTGTTCGGGATCAGCGCCGGTGACGTCGCGCTCGTTTCGGGTGACCGGTCGCGCGTGAAGCGTTTTCGCCTGCGCGGTGTCGACGTCGAGACCTTCGACGCCCGCCTCGACGCCGCGGTGGACGACACCGGCGGCCCCCGCGCCGCCCGGCATTCTTAGCAAGGGAGTGCGCGCACCGGGCACTACAATCCAGCGCTCCCTCCCAAGGAAATGCCATGGTCAAGGCCGAACCGAAGACAAGGAAGGCCGCGGTCCGCGCGCCTGTGTCCCCCACGAAAAAGACCGCGAAGAGGTCGGGGTCGTCGTCCGACCCGGCGAAGAAGGCCGTGAAGCAGTCACCGCCGAAGCCGGCGAAGGCCACGCAGTCGGCGGCGCCCACCTCGGCGAAGCGGGCGGCGAGCCCGGCGAAACGGGCTGCGCCCGCCAAGAAGGCGGCTCCGGTCAAGAAGGCGGCACCGAAGAAGGCCTCCGCCCGCGCCCCGGGTGCCGCGCCGAGGGTCGCCAGGAAGACCGCGCCCGCGAAAGTGCCGGCGACTGGCAAGCCGAAGGCACCGGCCGACGCCCCGGAGTCCGCGAACGCGCACAGGCGGGCGGTCGCAGGGGCGACCGGTGCGAAGCGGGCGGAGCAGCGCCAGAACGCGGAGAAGGCGAACGGCGAGAAGGCACCGACTCCCCGTGCGACGGAGCCGGCGGTCAAGAAGGCACCACGGAAGACCACCGTGATCTGCCCGCTCTCGGGATTCGAGGTCAAGCCCGACCGCCCCAACCTCGCGCCGCGCACAATCGAGCGCCTTCGCACGAAGCTGCTCGAGGAACGCGCCCGTCACATCAGCCAGGCCGAAGAGCTGCAGGCCGAGGCTGCGCAGCTCGCGCTCGACCGCGAGGAGGGCGACACGCAGTTCGACGAGGAAGGCGGCGAGGGCGACACGATCAGCGTCGAGCGGGAGCGCGACCTCATGCTGTCGGCGTCCGCCCGCGAGATCGTCGAGGAGATCGACCGCGCACTCGAACGGATGAGGAACAAGACCTACGGCTTGTGCACGCCTGCCGGGCGCCGGATCTCGGTCGAGCGCCTGGAAGCGCTTCCGTACGCGGAAACGTGCGTCGACTGCAAGGCGCGTGCCGAACGACGCCGATAGCGGAGAAGGCGCGAGCCCCCGCGCTCGCGGTCGCCTGGCCGCCCGGATCGTCGTCGGGATCGTCGTGCTCGACGTCCTCACGAAGACGTGGGCGGTGCACGAGCTGGCGGACGGCCCGATCGAGCTCATCGGTGACACCGTCAGCTTCCGTCTCGCGCGGAACACAGGTGGTGCGTTCAGCTTGTTCCAGGCGTTCACACCGCTGATCGCGGTGATCGCCGGTGTGGTCGCCTACTTCCTCGTTCGCACCGTGCAACGCACGCGCGACACATTGCTCGTGGTAGCGCTGTCGCTGGTGCTCGGCGGCGCGATCGGGAACCTGCTCGACCGGGTGTTCCGCTCGCCGGGCTTCCTCCGCGGCGCCGTCGTCGACTTCGTACACCTCGGTGCGTGGCCGACCTTCAACGTCGCCGACTCCGCGATCACCATCGGTGCGGTGCTCGTCGTCGTGTGGTCGGTGCGAACCAGCGCTCGTGAGCGCCACGCCGGCTAGCGCGAGCGAAAACCGTGGAGGAGGAGCTCGTGGTCCCCGCCTCACTCGCCGGTGAGCGCGTCGATCGCGCCGTCGCGCTGCTCACCGGGTGGACACGGGGCGAGGTCCAGGACCTCATTGCCGACGGACTGGTGCTGGTCGCGGGCGGACCCGTCGCGAAGAGCCGACGGCTCGAGACCGGTGAGCTCGTAGAAGTCCGCGGCGTTCCGACGGTCCAGACAGCGCCGCGGCCGGACTCGTCGATCCTCCCGGCGGTCCGCTACGAGGACGACGACGTCGTCGTCGTCGCCAAGCCGGCGGGCGTGGTCGTGCACCCTTCGGCCGGACATGTGAGCGGCACGCTCGTGAACGGACTGCTCGCGCGCTACCCGGAGCTCGCGTATGTGGGTGACCCGTCGCGCCCCGGCATCGTGCACCGGCTCGACCGCGACACGAGCGGACTTCTCGTCATCGCGCGATCACCGCGTGCCTACGACGAGCTGACTCGGATGCTGGGGGCGCGTGAAGTGGAGCGGCGGTACCTCACGCTCGTCTGGGGCCACCTCGACGCGCCGCGCGGCGTGATCGACGCGCCGATCGGGCGTTCCGTTCGGCACCGCACGCGGATGGCGGTGCGCGAAGGCGGACGAACGGCCCGAACCTCCTACGAAGTACGCACCCAATACCGCGATCCGGAGACGTCGTTCCTCGAGTGCGCGCTGGAGACGGGGAGAACTCATCAGATCCGCGTGCACCTGCAGGCGATCGGTCACCCGGTCGTGGGAGATGGGACCTACGGTGGGAGACGTGGCGCGATGACGATCGACCGCCAATTCCTGCACGCCGCGTCGCTCGCGTTCGCGCATCCCGTCACCGGGGAGGCGATCCGTGTCGACGAGCCGCTGCCGGACGACCTCGCGCTGGTGCTCGCGACCCTACGGTGAGTCCCCGGCCCGCAGGTCAGCTCTCGACGACCTCGGGGTGGCCGATGCGCGTGCGGTCGACGAGTTCCTGGAGCGTGAACCGCTCGAGGATCTGCTGCGTCTCGTCCGACACGCCGACCCACACTTCTTGCAGCACACAGTGCCCTTCGCAGTGGTCGTGCTCGCCCATGAGCGTGGTGAGCGGGCCGTCGACCGCCGCAAGGATGTCGGCCAGCGTGATCTCGGCCGGGTGTCGCGCCAGCACGTAACCCCCGCCGACGCCGCGCTTCGAACGCACGAGGCCCGCCCCCTTGACCGCGAGCAGGATCTGCTCGAGGTACGGCTGGGGGAGCCCTGTCCGCTCGGCGATCTCCTTGACCGAAGTCGGCCGGTCGGAGCCGTGCAAGGCGAGCGACAACAACGCTCGCGCCGCGTAGTCGCCGCGTGTGCTGACCTTCACGCACACATCGTCGCGCGTCGGGGGCTCAGGGCGGCGCGTAGCTTCGCGCGGTGGAGCCTGTCAAGCCGGACTATTCGGGCCCGAACGTCACGAACATCGTGCCGGCGTTGCTCGGACTACGGCCGGGCGACTGGCTCCCCGAAGCCGTCACCGGGGCGCGCGCCGTCGTCCTGTTCCTGCTCGACGGGCTGGGCTGGGAGGCACGGGCGAACCACGCCGACGTCCTGCCCGAGCTCGCGGCGTTCGAGGGCGGGCCGATCACCACGGTGGTGCCCTCCACGACACCGGCCGCGCTCACGTCGGTGACGACGGGGCTCCCGCCGGCGCGTCACGGGATCACCGGCTTCCGGATGCGTGTCGACGGCACCGTGCTCAACGCGATCCGCTGGCAGCAGGAGAACGGCAAGCGACCGCCTGACCCGGCCGGAGTCCAGCGCAACGAGGTCTTCGCGGGCCGACCGGTACCGGTCATCACGAAGGCGGAATTCCGCACGACTGGCTTCACCGGGGCGCACCTCCGCGGCGCCGATTTCTACGGCTGGCAGACCCCGTCCGTGCTCGTGGAGCACGTTCGTACCGTGGTCGCGCACGGCGCGGCGTTCGTATACGCCTACTACCCGGGTGTCGACGAGGTCGCCCACGCGCACGGTCTCGAAGGGCCGTACTACCGGGCGGAACTCGCGGCCACCGACCGGCTCGTCGGTGCGGTGCTCGACGCGCTGCCCGCGGACGCCGCACTCGTCGTCACGGCCGACCACGGCCAGGTGCACCTGCAGCCCGACGCATGGATCGGCCTCGGCGCGCTCGACGAGCTGGTCGAGGCCTACGCGGGTGATGCGCGCTTCCGGTACCTCCACGCACGACGCGGTGCCGCACACGAACTGCTGGCGGCTGCCCAGGACACGGTCGGAGAAGACGGCTGGGTCTTCCCCCGTGAGCGGCTGCTCGACGAGGGGTGGATGGGAACTGGAGCCAGCCGCCCGGCACGCCACCGCATCGGCGACGTCGTGCTCGCCGCACGCACCGACGTTGGCTTCGTCGATCCCACCTTCACGCGCGAGACCTCACTCCGCTCGGCCCACGGCTCGCTGACCCCTGTGGAGATGGAAGTCCCGCTGTTGGCCGCGCGCGGGCGCGCGTAGCGATTCAGCACCGCGGACCAGGGTGCAACCGCCGAATCCGCGGGGGACGAGTGTGCAGGCACAGACGGAACCTGGCGTTCCCGCCGGGTGCTTGCTATGGTCGAATGACACCATTGTGATTCTCCACAGGTTGTGAACAGCGCTGTGGATGGGGGCGTCGTTGGCCAAGTCGTTCGTCCATCTCCACCTCCATACCGAGTACTCGATGCTCGACGGCGCGGCCCGCATCCAGGAGGTGGTGACGACGGCCGCCGCCGACGGCCAACCCGCGGTCGGCATCACCGACCACGGGAACATGTACGGGGTCCTCGACTTCTACAAGGCGGCGCGTGCAGCCGGCCTCACTCCGATCATCGGCACCGAGGCCTACATGGTCACGTCGAGCCGCTTCGACCGTCCGCGTCGCGACGACCACGACGTCTTCCATCTGACGGTGCTCGCGGAGACGAACGAGGGCTATCGCAACCTCATCAAGCTCGCATCGAGCGCGTATCTCGATGGCTACTACTACAAGCCGCGCGTCGACTTCGAGCTGCTCGAACAGCATGCGCGTGGTCTCATCGCGACCACCGGTTGCCTCGGCGGCGCGGTGTCGCAACGCCTGCTCGCGGACGACTACCAGGGTGCCGCCGAGCTCATCGAACGGTTCCAGTCGATCTTCGCGCGTGACTCCTTCTTCGTCGAGCTCCAAGACCACGGCTTGCCGGAACAGGACCGAGTGAACCCGCAGCTGCTACGCCTCGCGCGCGACCTGCGCGCGCCGCTGCTCGCGACGAACGACAGTCACTACACGCATCGTCACGACGCCGAATCACATGCCGCGTTGCTGTGCGTCCAGACCGGGTCGACGCTCGACGACCCGAAACGGTTCAAGTTCGACGCCGACGAGTTCTACCTGAAGTCCGCGGCCGAGATGCGAGGGTTGTTCGCCGACTACGAGGAAGCGTGCGACAACTCGTTGCTCGTCGCGGAGCGCGCGAACGTCGAGATCGAGTTCGGGTACTCGGCCCTTCCAGTGTTCGACACGCCGGCAGGACACGACGAAGACTCGTACCTCCGGGACCTCACGCTCGCCGGCGCACACGCGTTGTACGGGCCCATCCCGGCACCCGAAGTGCTCGAGCGGATCGACTACGAGCTCGGTGTCATCAAGACGATGGGGTTCTCGGCCTACTTCCTCGTCGTATGGGACCTGTACCGCTACGCCAAGTCGCGCGGCATCCGTGTCGGACCGGGACGCGGGAGCACCGCGGGTTCGTGCGTGGCCTACTGCCTGGGCATCACGCACGTCGACCCGATCAAGTACGGCTTGTTCTTCGAGCGCATGCTCAATCCTGGTCGGAAAGAGATGCCGGACATCGACATGGACTTCGACTCCCGCTACCGGGGGGAGATGATCCGCTATGCCACGGAGCGCTACGGCTGGGACCACGTGGCGCAGGTCATCACGTTCTCCACCATCAAGGCGCGGGCCGCGGTGCGCGATTCGGCGCGGGTGCTCGGCTACCCGTACGCGGTGGGCGACAAGATCGCGAAGCTGATGCCTCCGCTCATCATGGGACGCGACACGCCGCTCCGCGCGTGTTTCGAGCCGGTCCGCGGTTACGAGGACAACTACAAGATGGCGTCCGAGCTGCGGGTGCTGTACGAGGCCGATCCCGACGCCAAGCGCGTGATCGACGTCGCGCGCGGGCTGGAAGGGCTACGACGCCAAGACGGCATCCACGCCGCGGCCGTCGTGATCACCCGCGAACCGCTCACCGAGTACCTCCCGATCCAGCGCAAGCCCGAAGCGGGCACCGCGATCGACGACGCGCCGATCGTCACGCAGTACGAGATGCACGGCGTGGAAGACCTCGGTCTCCTCAAGATGGACTTCCTCGGCCTGCGCAACCTCGACGTGATCGACATCACCCTCGACCTCGTCGAGCGCGCCCGAGAGGAGCGACCCGACGTCGACCATCTCCCACTCGACGACGCCAAGACCTTCGAGCTCCTGCGGCGCGCCGACACGGTCGGCGTGTTCCAGTTGGAAGGTGGGCCGATGCGCGCGCTGCTCCGCTCGCTCGGGCCCACGACGTTCGACGACATCTCTGCGGTGCTTGCGGTGTACCGCCCGGGCCCCATGGCGCAGAACTGGCACAACGAGTACGCCGACCGCAAGAACAACCGCAAGCCGGTGACCTACCCGCACCCCGACCTCGAAGAGGTCCTCGCGCCGACCTACGGGCTGATGATCTACCAGGAACAGCTCATGCAGGTCGCCCAGCGGCTCGCGGGCTACTCCCTGGAAGAGGCGGACAACCTCCGAAAGGCAACCGGAAAGAAGATCCGCGCGCTCATCGCCAAGGAACGCACGAAGTTCGTGGCTGGGTGCGTGGCCCAGGGGCACTCCGAAGAGTTCGGCGAACGCATCTTCGACACGATCGAGCCGTTCGCCGACTACTCGTTCGGCAAGTCGCACACATACGCGTACGGCGTGATCGCCTACCAGACGGCATGGCTCAAGGCCAACTATCCGGTCGAGTACCTGGCCGCGCTGCTCACGAGCGTCAAGACCAACAAGGACCAGACCGCGGTCTTCCTCAACGAGTGCCGTCAGCTCGGCATCCCGGTCCTCGTGCCGGACGTCAACGAGTCCGAGTCCGACTTCTCGGTGCACGAGGGAACGATCCGCTTCGGCATGTCCGCGGTCCGCAACGTGGGCGAGGGGGTCGTCGCCCAGATCGTCACCGCCCGCACGGAAGGCGGCCCGTTCACCGACTTCTACGACTTCTGCGAGCGGGTCGACCCGGGAGTCCTCAACAAGCGCACGATCGAGTCAATGGTGAAGGCCGGCGGGTTCGACTCGCTCGGCCATCCACGCCAGGGCCTCTTGCACGTGTTCGAGACGATCATCGACACTGTGATCGATCGCCGCCGCAACGAGGCCGAGGGGCAGTTCGATCTCTTCTCGGCCGCGGGCGAGGCCGACGTCGAAGCGGTGGTGGGGCATCGCACGGAGATCCCCGACACCGAGTTCACCAAGTCGCAGCGGCTCGCCTTCGAGAAGGAGATGCTCGGCCTCTACGTCAGCGAGCACCCGCTCATGGGCGCCGAGCGTGCGTTGCGTCGCCACGTCGACGCCAGTCTGGCGGAGCTCCGGGAGGGACGAGAGGGGGAGCTGCGCGTCGTCGGCGGCATCGTCACTTCGCTCGTCCGCAAGTACACGCGGCGCGGCGATCTCATGGCGACGTTCGTGCTCGAGGACCTCTCCGGCGTGCTCGACGTCATGGTGTTCCCTCGGACCATGACCGACTTCGGCCACGTCCTCGAGGACGACGCGATCGTCGTGATCAAGGGCCGTCTCGATCTGCGTGACGAGTCTCCCAAGCTCGTGGCCACGGAGATCGTGCGGCCGGACATTGCGATCGACGGAGGGCCGCCGGTTCGCATCCGGGTGAAGCTCCACGCGCTCACCGACGACAAGGCGGCGCGATTGAAGGCGATCCTCGCCGAACACCCCGGCGACAGCCCCGTGTTCGTCCATCTCGAAGCCCCGGAGAAGACCACGGTGCTGCGGCTCGGCGACGACCTCCTCGTCGATGCAGCCAACGGCCTCTTCGCGGAGCTGCGTGTGCTGTTCGGCGCCGACTGCATCCGCTGACAGGAGCAAGTGGAGCGTCACCTGTTCGGAACTGGCGGCGGCGTGTGCGAAGCTGCTCGGTATGCGCATTGGAGTGCTCAGTGGCACGGGACCGGCAGGGCAGGGGATCGCGGCGCGGCTCGCGGCTGCCGGGCACAAGGTGATCTTGGGATCTCGTGATCGCGCCAAGGCCGAGCGCGTCGTCGCCGAGCTCGCGGCACGGTGGGGTGATGAGGCGCAAACCCTCGAGCCCGGCACGAACGCGGACGCCGCCGACGCCGATGTGGTTGTCGTCGGAACCGTCGCCGAGGCGGCGGTCGACACCGCCCGGTCGTTCGCCGACGCGCTCGATGGCAAGGTCGTCGTCTCGATGGCCAACGGGCTGGAGCGCCGCGGCTCGGAGTTCCGGGCGGTGATGCCGGAGGAGGGCTCCATCGCCGAGGCGATCCAGGCTGCGGTGCCCGGCGCGAAAGTGGTCGCCGCGCTCCAGCACGTGCCGGCCGAGGCACTGGGCAGCCTCGATCGCGAGCTCGAGAGCGATGTGCTCGTCGTCGGCGACGACAGCGATGCGAGAACCATCGTGCTCGACCTCATCGACGAGATCCCGGGGCTGCAAGCCTTCGACGCCGGGTCGCTCCAGAACGCACGCGGGCTCGAGGCGGCCGCGGCGCCGTTGCTCACGGTCAACCTGCGCCACAGGGGCAGGGCAACGCTGCGCATCGCCGGGGCGGGGGAGCGCCGGAAGTGACGATCCGGGTCTACGACACGGCGCGGCGCGCGGTCGTGCCGTTCGAGGTCGGCCCGATCGTGCGCATGTACGTGTGCGGCATCACGCCCTACGACGCGACCCACGTCGGGCATGCAGCCACGATGCTCACCTACGACCTGCTGATTCGCCGCCTCGAGGAGCTCGGCCACGAGGTGCGCATGGTCCGCAACGTCACCGATGTCGACGACTCCATCCTCCCGAAAGCGCGCCAGCTCGGGGTGCCGTTCCTCGACTTGGCGGAAGCGGAGCTGGCGCGGTTCCGCGCCGACATGGATGCGCTCGCCATGCGCTCCGCCATCGCCGAACCGCGCGCCACGGAATCGATCGACGGCATGATCCGGATGATCACCAAGCTGATCGTGTCCGGTCACGCCTACGAAGCGCACGGCACGGTCTATTTCGACGTGTCGACGTTTCCGCGCTACGGCCAGCTCTCGCGCTTGACCCGCGACGAGATGGTCCGGCGGGCGCGCGAACGCGGTGGCAACCCCGACGACCCACATCGGCGCGACCCGCTCGACTTCGTGCTGTGGCAGCCGTCACTCCCCGACGAGCCGTCGTGGGCGGCTCCGTTCGGGCGCGGTCGTCCCGGATGGCACGTCGAGTGTTCAGTGATGTCGATGAAGGAGCTCGGCACGACGCTCGACCTGCACGGAGGGGGCACGGACCTCATCTTCCCGCACCACGAGTGTGAGCTCGCGCAGAGCGAGAGCTGCACGAACGCGACCTTCTCTCGCTACTGGGTGCATTCGGAGATGGTGCGGTACGAGGGCGAGAAGATGTCCAAGTCCCTCGGCAACCTCGTCTTCGTGAGCGACCTCCTGAAGATCGCCGACCCCCGCGCGATCCGGCTGGCGCTGATGCGGCACCACTACCGATCTGGTTTCGAGTGGCACGACACCGATCTCGAAGAAGGAACCGCTCTGCTCCACCGACTGCTGGCGGCGGCGCGCTGCACCGACGGCGCCGATCCGCGTCCCTTCGCGGAGCGTGTGCGCGCCGCGATCGACGACGACCTCGACGCGCCCAGCGCGCTCGAAGCGCTCGACGATCTCGCGAGCGCGGTGCTCTCCGGCGGACGCGATCGTTCCGCGCCGATGGTGCTCCGCGAGCTCGCCGGGCTCCTCGGTATCGACCTCACGCTTCCGCTCGAATCCGACACGGGGGTCTGAGAGGCCACTGGTAATTTCCGTCGATGGCCGCAGACGTCAGGATCACGCTCCCAGACGGCAGCACGCGCGAGTACCCGAGCGGCACGACTGCCGGCGACGTCGCCGCCTCGATCGGCAAGGGCCTCGCCAAGGCCGCGCTCGCAGCCAAGGTCGACGGCGAGTGGGTCGACCTCGACCGCCCGATCGACCGCGATGCCAAGGTCGAGATCATCACGCCCGACACCGCCGACGGCCGCGAGGTCTTGCGCCACTCCACTGCCCACGTGATGGCCCAGGCCGTCACCGACCTGTTCCCTGGCGCTGAGTACGCCATCGGCCCTGCGATCGAGGACGGTTTCTACTACGACTTCGCGCTGCCCGGCGGCCGGCACTTCTCCGAAGCCGACCTCGCACGCATCGAGGACCGGATGCGCGAGATCGTCAAGGCCGACGAGCCCTTTCAGCGCGAGGAAGTCGACCGCGACACCGCGCTCGCGACGTTCGCCGACCAGCCCTTCAAGCGCGAGATCATCGAGCGGGTCGATCCCGAGGACGCCGGCGAAGTGGGCGAGGGCTCGGTCATCTCGCTGTATCGCAACCCGCGCGCTGACGGCTCGGAGTTCGTCGACCTCTGTCGCGGTCCGCACGTGCCGAGTACGAAGCGGTTGGGTGCGTTCAAGCTCACCAAGGTCGCGGGTGCCTACTGGCGGGGCGACGAGAAGCGTCCGATGCTCCAACGGATCTACGGCACCGCGTGGGAATCGAAGGCCGCGCTCGACGACTACCTGCACCGTCTCGAAGAGGCGGAGAAGCGTGATCACCGCCGACTCGGCGTCGAGCTCGACCTGTTCTCGTTCCCGGAGGAGATCGGCTCGGGGCTCGCGGTATGGCACCCGAAGGGCGGTCTCGTACGCAAGATCATGGAGGACCACTCGCGCGAGCGACACGCCGCGGCCGGCTACGACTTCGTGAACACCCCGCACATCGCGAAGGAAGGGTTGTTCCGGACGTCGGGCCACCTCGAGTGGTTCGCAGACGGCATGTTCCCGCCGATGGAGCTCGACGGCGGCACCGACTACTACCTGAAGCCGATGAACTGCCCGTTCCATATCCTGATCTACCGCAGTCGGATGCGCTCCTACCGCGAGCTCCCGTTGCGCTTGTTCGAGTTCGGCAGCGTCTACCGCTACGAGAAATCCGGCGTGGTGCACGGACTCACGCGCGTGCGGGGGATGACGCAGGACGACGCGCACATCTTCTGCACCAGGGAACAGCTGCCCGGCGAGCTGCACTCGTTGCTCGTGTTCGTGCTCGACGTGCTGCGCGAGTACGGGCTCGACGACTTCTACCTCGAGCTGTCGACGAAGCCGGAGGGCAAGGCCGTCGGTACCGACGCCGAGTGGGAGGAGGCCACCGAGGCGCTGCGCGCAGCCGCCCTCGCGATGGACCTCGAGTTCGCCCTCGACGAGGGCGGCGGCGCGTTCTACGGCCCGAAGATCTCCGTCCAAGCGCGCGACGCGATCGGGCGCACCTGGCAGTTGTCGACGATCCAGCTCGACTTCCAGTTCCCGCAGCGCTTCGACCTCGAGTACGTCGGTGCGGACAACGAGCGCCATCGCCCGATCATGATCCACCGCGCGCTGTTCGGCGCGATCGAACGGTTCTTCGCCATTCTGGTCGAGCACTACGCCGGGGCGTTGCCCGCGTGGCTCGCGCCGGTGCAGGCGACCGTGCTTCCGGTCGCCGACCGTCACGACGAGTACGCGCGCGAGGTGGTCGACCTCCTCCGCGCCGGAGGCTTCAGGGCCGAGCTCGTCGACGCCCACGCCGATTCCCTCGGCGCGCGCGTGCGGAGAGCAAAGCTCGAGAAGGTGCCGTACGTGCTCGTCGTCGGCGACGACGACGTGGAGTCAAGGACGGTGGGCGTGAACCCCCGAGGCGGCGACCATGCCGAGCGGGGGGTCGCGCTCGACGCGTTTGCAGAGCGCCTCCGCGAGGTCGCCGAGACGCGTGCGACCGTATGACACTCGGCCGGTTGTGGGCGGGATGGCGCTCCACGTACATCGAGGAAGTGGCAAACCAGCCGGCGGCCGACGACTGCCTCTTCTGCGCGCTGTCCAAGGCAGATCCGAAAGAAGGGCTCGTCCTCGCGCGAAACGACCTGGTGTTCGCGGTGTTGAACGCGTATCCGTACACGTCGGGTCACTTGATGGTCGCACCCCTTCGACACGAAGCGACGCTCGCGGGTCTGTCGCGTGACGAAGCGTCCGCGCTGATGGCGTTGACGCAGGACGCCACGGTCGCGCTCGAGCGCGCGTACACGCCGGACGGCATGAATGTCGGCGCCAACCTCGGACGGGCGGCCGGCGCGGGCATTCCCGGGCACGTCCACCTGCACGCGCTCCCGAGATGGATCGGTGACACCAACTTCATGACGTCGGTCGCCGAGGCACGGGTGCTTCCCGAACCGCTCAGCACCACCTGGGAGAAGCTCGAGACCGCTTGGCCGCACCACGACGGATAGCGTGCGGGCGGTGTCCAGCGACGACGTCAACCGCCACGACGGCGACGTCCTGCCGGAAGAGCTCGACGTCACCGCCTACGTGGGCCCGTACCTCTTCCCGAGCACGCGCCGCCGCCGCATCGCCGCGACTCTCTACGCGGTGGTCGCGGTGTTGTGCCTCGCCGGTTGGCTCGTGACCGACAACGGCGGCCTACTCGCAGCCACCATCTTCCTCGCGCTCGTCGCGGCCTATCACTTCCTCACCGCGTGGCCGCTCGACATCGACCAGACCGAGGCGCTGCTGATCGCGTCCCGCGCCGTCGGGTTCGCGGTTGGTCACGCGAGCGCGCAGCTCGCGTGGCACGGCCTTCTGGCTCGCCCCGCGTGGCGCATCCTCCTGTACAGCGCCGACGAGCCGCCGTCCATGCGCGGGCTCGTCCAGATCGACGGCATCGACGGCGACGTGCTCGGTCAGTACACCGAGCCCAATCCCGAGGACTGGTCGGCGTTCGGGCTCGGTGAAGCCGAAGGTCAGAGTTGATATCCGCCAGCTACGCTCGATATGGCTAACCCGCGCATCGATTTGTCTCCTGACACCGAGGCGCTGATCACGTCCTGGTCGCTGGCGCTCCACGACAATGATGCATCTGTCGCGACGCGTGACCGCGTGCCTCAGCTGACCCCTTTGACGGCTGACTCGATGACCGCGGCCACCGCTTCTGGTTGCGAGATGTAGACGGAGTGACTGGCAGCGGTTTCGACCACGGTGGCATTGGCTCGCTGGGACATGAAGCGTTGTGCATCGGGCGGGATCATCCGGTCTTCGGTCGTGACGAGGTACCAACTCGGCTTGGTCCGCCACGCCGGCTCTGTGATCGCACCAGCGAGCGCGTCGACGCCCCAGGGCAGTTGGGCGTCGGCCATGAACGCCGCCAGATCCGGGTTGACGTCGGCCGCGAACGACGCCGCGAACTTGTCCTTGTCGAGGAAGAGGAAGCCGTCCTGCGGCGGCAGGATGGGCGGGACCGGGGCGCCGGGAGGCGGATCGGCGATGAGTGTGTTCACGGATTCCCCGCGGTCGGGGGCGAATGCTGCGATGTAAACCAGCGCCGCCACTTTCGGATGGTTGCCTGCCTCGGTCATGACTGCGCCGCCGTACGAATGTGCGACGAGCACCGCTTGGTCAATGACGGCCGTCAATGCTGACGCGGTAGCTGAGGACCGCGCCAGACCTGTCTGATCTGTCGCTGTCACACCGGGGCGCGATGATCCGGGGATGCGCTGCCCGATCCACGGAGAAGTCGACGCCGAGGACGCGACGACCTGCCCCATGCCAACTCGTCGTTCGATTGCCGGTGTACGGGTCGCGGGCGTCTGCGGACAGCCACTAGTCGGCGACGACGGCGTGGTGCCCGAGTATCCCGCCGAACAGGGGAGGTTCGAAGCCTCGAGGTCCTGGGGCGTGGCGGCAAGGTTTCTCCGATAGAAGCGTTCGCAAGCGTGTTTGCGAGTGCGCCGGAGACGCTCCAGGCCCTCTCTCGTGGGGCCGAGGAGATGGTTCACACGAGCCTCGAGTACGCCCCGAATGGCGAGTATCTGCTGAACCTTCCGATTGCCTACTGGGCATCACGGCCCCATTGGGAGCGGCTCGAGCGCTACTTCGGCGAATGGATGCGTGACAGCAACCTGAGTTCCTGTCTCGTAGACGCGTTTACCGACCGCTTCTTTTCTCAGGTGACCTACGACGACCACCTCGAGCTTCGCACCCAGGCGTTTACGCTCGCGACAGAGTTGGTGCGGCTCGTTCAAGCGGGATCGGATAAGGGAACCCTTCTGCTGCGCCATGTGCTGAACCTGGTGAACGCAGCGGTACAACAGGATCTGTCGGAGCAGTCATGCTCTCCGTCCCCTTCTATCTCGTCATCTCGCAGACCGTGGTCTCCGCGGCCGAGGTCGTCAAGACGTTGGACGACGAAGGCCAGATCGATTGGTCTGCTCTCGCGTAGCCGCGCACGGCGACCCGGAGGCTGGCGCCGCTTCTCCACGACGCCACCACCTCCCCCTCATCACCATGCCCCCCGCATGTTTGCCGTGTACGTGGACTGATCCAGGGCTACAGCGTTCGCACCTATCTCCATTGGTTCTCTTGGTGCTGCAACGCACGGCGCCGACAGGTACGGCGATTGAGTGCTGCGACTCCCGAGGACTGGTCGGCGTTCGGGCTGGATACGAACAGCTGACTCGAGCTCGAGCGTGACGCGTCCGCGTGACGGGCGACGGTTACTGTGCCGCCGTGTTGAGGGCCGAAGGTGGGACCAAGCGTCGAAGCCTCGTGCTCGACGCGGTGCTCGTCGCGCTCGCGGCCCTCGTCATCCTCGTACCGGTGCTCGAGCTCTGGGATGCCGCCTTCGACGTTCCGTTCGCGTACGTCCGGGGTGACAAGGGCGTGTACTCCTTCGAGCCCGACGCGCCCTTCTACCAGATGCTCGCGAAGGGCGGGATCGACCACGCCTGGTTCACCACCAATCCGGACCTCGGCGCGCCGTTCGACCAGCAGCTGTTCGACTTCCCGGTCAGCATGGACAACCTGAACCTCGTCGTCCTGAAAGGGCTCGGAGCGGTCACAGGCGATGTCGGTCTCACGGTGAACGTCTTCTTCCTGCTCACGTTCGTCGCGGTCGCAGTCTCGATGTTGCTCGTGCTGCGCGCGCTCGGCGCGTCGCGCGGCGTAGCGGCCGTGATCGCGCTCCTCTATACGTATCTTCCGTACCACTTCGCGCGTGGCGTCCCGCATCTCTTCCTCTCGGCCTACTGGGTCGTGCCGATCGCGGGCTATCTCGTGTTGCGCGTCGCGTCGACCCGGCCCCCCTTCACGACCGAGCGCGACGACGGAATGGGTTGGCGGGCCCGGCTGGGGAGCAGATCCGGCGTGCTGTGGCTGCTCGCGTGCGTCGCGATCGCGTCGTCGGGCGCGTACTACGCCGCGTTCACGGTGCTGTTCCTCGTGGTGCTCGCGGTCACCGACTTCATCGCGCGGCGACGAACCCGTGTGCTCGCGTCCGGCGCGATCGCGGTCGGCGCCATCGCGGTGGTCGCGGCGATCAATCTCGCGCCGAGTCTCGTCTACATGGCCGTCCACGGGCAGGACACGGCGGTCGTGCGACGACACCCGTCGGAGACCGAGTTCGAGGGTCTCAAGATCTCCCAGCTCGTCCTGCCGGTCGAGCAGCACCGCGTGACTGCCCTCGCCGACCTCCAGGCCAAGAGCACCCGGTACACGCCGACCCGCAGCGAACGAGGGCAGCAACTCGGGATCATCGGCGCCGCCGGGTTTGCCGGTTTGCTCGTCTTCCTCCTGGTCGCGATCCGTCGCAACCGACGCGGGCCACCGACCGCTGCTGAGGAAGCACCCGCCGACGCCCTCGACGACGAGGTGGTCCCGTCACCGCCGGACGCGATGTTGAGCATGGGCGTCCTGACCGTGGTCGGGATCCTGATGGCGACCATCAGTGGCTTCTCGATCCTCGTCTTCGGCTTCGGCGTCCGCGAGCTGCGTTCGTGGAACCGCATCAGCGTGTTCTTGGCGTTCTTCGCGTTCACCGCAGTCGCGTACGGCCTCGATTGGCTGCGCCGCCGGCTGCCGAACCGTTTCTGGACTCGCGCGGGGTTCGCGATCGGCCTTGCGCTCCTCCTCGTGTTCGGGATCCTCGACCAGGTATCGCCGGCCGTCATTCCGGACTACGCGGCAACCAAGGCGCGCTGGCAGAGCGACGACACGTTCGTCGCGCGGGTCCAGCGTGCGCTACCCGATGGTGCCGAGGTGTTCGAGCTTCCGTACCGCTACTTCCCGGAGGCACCGCTCATTGGAAACCTCGGGCCGTACGATCTCGTCCGGCCCTACCTGCACAGCAACTCGTTGCGGTGGGGTTGGGGCGGCATGCTCGGCCGTGAGGCCGACTGGCAGGCGAGCACCGCCCGGCTGCCGGCGACGACGATGCTCGACCGGATCGCCGCGGTGGGCTTCGACGGTCTCGTGTACGACCTCGGCAGCACGTACCGCGCGGGAGAGCCGTCGCCCGACACCGTCTCGTCCGCGCTCGGCCAGCAGCCCATCGTGAGCCGCGACGGCGAGCTCGGGTTCTGGGACCTCCGCCCGTACGCGCGCGCGCTGCGGGCACGCGTCGGCGACGACGGCGTCCGCCGGCTCCGCCAGCAGGCGCTCGCCGACCGGAGCGAACCCGGGTACTGAGCTGAGCGGGCGCGCGCGGCGGACGCCGAGGCGGCGACGCCGGGCTCTGGTCAGACCTTTGCGGGTTCGGTGGACGCTTTGATCTTGTCGACGAGGTGCTGCGGCACCGGGTCGTAGTGCGAGTGCTGGATCGTGAAACGGCCGCGTCCGCCGGTCATCGACCGGAGGTCGATCGCGTAGCGCAGGACCTCGGAGGTCGGCACGAGCGCGACGATCTCGACTTCGCCGTTGCCGAGCGCGGCCGATCCCTGGATCCGGCCGCGTTTGGCGTTGAGGTCGCCCATGAGGTCGCCCTGGTTCGCCTCGGGCGCGGTGACGACGAGCTCGCTGATGGGCTCCAAGAGGATCGGGGATGCCTTGGCCATCGCTTCCTTGAACCCGAGCGACCCCGCCATCTTGAAGCTCATCTCCGACGAGTCCACCGAGTGGTACTTGCCGTCGAAGCAGATGACCTTCACGTCGACGACGGGAAACCCGAACACGCCGCCCTGCTCCATCGTCTCGCGGACGCCCTTCTCGACCGCGGGGATGAACTGCCTCGGGATCGCGCCGCCGACGATCTTGTCCTCGAATTCGAGGCCGCCTCCGCGCTCGAGCGGCTCGACGCGGAGCGAGGCAACGCCGAACTGCCCGTGCCCACCGGTCTGCTTCTTGTACTTGCCCTCGGCCTCGGCGCTGGCGGTGATGGTCTCTCGGTACGCAACCTTCACGTCCTCGGTCTCGACTTCAACCCCGAGCTTGCGATGGAGTCGCTCGCGCGCGATGCCGAGATGTGTTTCGCCCATCCCCCAGAGCAGCGTCTGGTGCGTCTCCGAGTTGCGTTCGAGTCGGAGGGCCGGGTCTTCGTCGAGAAGGCGGTGCAGCGCGTTGGCGAGCTTGTCCTCGTCACCCTTCGACTTCGCGCGAATGGCGGTCGCAAGAACGGGTTGCGGCGCGACGAACGGCTCGACCTCGAAGTCGGCGCCGCGCGCGCCGAGCACGTCGCCAGTCGCGGTGTCGTTGAGCTTCGCGACGGCCGCGATGTCACCGGCCGCGACCTCCGACACCGCCTGTTGCTCCTTCCCGCGCACGAGCGTGAGCTGGTGCAGTCGCTCTTCCGACATGGTCCGGCCGTTCACGAGCGAGGCGTCCGCTTTGACGGTGCCCTGCAGGACCTTGAACAGGTTCACGCGGCCCACGTACGGGTCGACGATCGTCTTGAACACGAAGGCCACCGGCTGACCGTCGCCCGCCGCTGGCGTGGGACCCTCGGCGGCGATGAAGTGAGCCATGCGGTCGATGCCGATCGCCTTCGTCGCGCTGCCGCAGAGCACCGGGAAGACCGAGCCGGACGCCACGCCGACCGCGAGCGCACCGGCGAGTTCGGTTGCGTCGATCGTCTCGTCGGCGAGGTAGCGCTCCATGAGGTCGTCGTCGGCGACGACAATCCCTTCGACGAGGGCGTCGTGCACCGTGTGCTCCTCGGACTCCATCTCGGCGGGGACCGCGCCGAGCGTGCCTCGCCCGCTGCCGTCCGAGTAGAGCAAGGCACTGTCGTCGAGCAGCTCGACGACACCTCGGAAGTCGGCTTCCTCGCCCACCGGCAGCTGGAGCGGCGCCACTCCGGCGCCGAACTTGTCCTTGAGCTGGTCGAGGGTCCGCGCGAACGACGCTCGCTCACGGTCGAGTTTGTTCACGAAGAAGGCACGCGGGAGGCCGAGCTCGTCGACCAGGCGCCAGACGACCTCGGTCTGCACCTCGACCCCTTCGACGGCCGACACGACGAAGATCACGAGGTCGGCCGCCCGCAGCGCCGCAGCGACGTCGCTCACGAAGTCGGCGTAGCCGGGTGTATCGAGCAGGTTGACCTTGCAGCCCTCGTGCTCGAACGGTGCCACGCCGAGTGATACGGAGATGCCCCGGCGCGTCTCTTCGGGATCGAAATCGGTGGTCGTGTTCCCGTCCTCGACGCGGCCTTGCCGCGGGATCGTGCCGGTCACGTACAGGAGTGCCTCGGTCAGGGACGTCTTCCCGGCTCCGCCGTGGCCAACGAGGGCAACGTTGCGAATCTTGTCCGTCGGGTACGTCTTGGCCGGCACCGCCACCCCCAGAAGTCCATCGTGTGGCTGCCGAGTCTACGCGGGGCCCTTCCGAAGCTGCCCGGGCGTGTCGCATCCGCGCGTCGCACTGGCGCCGAGCCGGCGAAAGGCCCGGTGGTACCCTCGACTGGTGCTGGACGGACGCTGGCGCGCCAAGGTCGAGCGGGGTCTCGAACCGGTGGGTCAGCGACTCCACCGCATCGGGGTCAGCGCCGACGTGCTCACGATCGTCGGCCTTGTGATCGCGGTCGCCACTGCGTTCGCGATCGCCGACGGTCATCTCGTCCTCGGCGTCATCGGCGTGATCTGCACCGGCGTGCCGGACATCCTCGACGGATCGGTCGCGCGGAGCAGCGGTCGGGCCGGCCCGCGAGGCGCGTTCTTCGACTCCGTCTGCGATCGGGTCGCCGACGCCGCGATCTTCGCCGGTGTGGCGTGGTACCTGGCCGACCAGGATCCTCGGCTGCCCGTCCTGGTGCTGGCGGTCCTCGCGCTGTCGATGCTCATCACGTACGAACGAGCGCGCGCCGAGTCGCTCGGGTTCGTCGCCCGCGGAGGCCTCATGGAACGGGCCGAGCGCCTTGTGCTGCTCGGCGTCGGCCTCGCGCTCGACATCCTCGTTCCGATCCTGTGGATCATGCTGGCGCTCACCGCGTTCACGGCCGTACAACGCTTCGTCAAGGTCTGGCGTCAGGCATCGCCCGAGCCGTCGCGGCGCGCTCGCCATCTCAGGGATTCCGGCGGCGACGAAGCGCGCGCAGGAACGCTCGCGCAGTGGTGGGCCGCGCGCCGGCCCCGGCTCGAAGCACGCGGTGACCGCCGCGGCTCTGCCACGCCGCGCTCCTGACGGTGGCGCCCGCCCGCGGCGCGTACTTCGCGTACCGCACCGGAGCCGGGGTCGCTCGCGCGCTACCGGAACCGATCGGCCGGCCCATCGCGCGCGGCGTCGCGCAGCTCGTAGGGCTCGGGTTCATGCGATCTCGCGTGCGTCAGATCGAACGGAACCTGCGACGTGCGTGCGGGCCCGAGCTCGGTGGTGTCGCACTCCGACGGTTGGTCTCGGCGACGTTCGACTCGTACGGGCGGTATTTCTACGAGTTCTTCCGGTTGCCGGGGACGTCGAAGGCGTGGATCGACGCGCACACCGACGTGACCGGCATGGAGCACATCACAAACGCCCTCGCGGCGGGGCGGGGCGTGGTTCTCGCGCTGCCGCACCTCGGTAACTGGGACTTCGCCGGCGCATGGCTCGCGGGTCAGGGCTGCACTGTCACCGTGGTCGCCGAGCCGGTCGAGCCGCCCGAGCTGTTCGAGTGGTTCGTCGACACGCGACACAAGCTCGGCATGAAGGTGATCGCGCTCTCGCCCACTGCCGGCGCAGAAGTGCTCGCAGCCCTGCGCGCCAACGAGGCGGTCTGCCTCCTCTGCGACCGCGACCTGACCGGGGACGGCGTCGACGTCGAGTTCTTCGGGGAGCGCACCACGCTGCCGGCGGGACCGGCCACGCTGGCGTTCCGGAGCGGCGCACCCCTCATTCCGGTCGGCTGCTACTTCCGCCCGCACGATCGACATGAGCTGCGCATCCTGGAACCCATCCCGACCGGGCGCGCCGGACGCATCCGTGACGACGTCGCCCGGGTCACGCAGGCGCTGGCGCGACGCTTCGAGGATTTGATCCGCGCCGAACCCGAGCACTGGCACCTCCTGCAGCCGAACTGGCCCAGCGACCGGGCTTGACCGATCGTCAGCCCGGGTACTTGTCGTGGCATCAGAGTCTGGCGGATGCGGTGACCGAGCGGCCGGCAGCCGGGTAACCGGGCGAGCAGCGAGCGACGAGTAGTGAATGCGAAACTAGATGGAATGGGAGGGAACCGCTCGTGCGCGTGATGCTCTCGAGCCCGTACTCGCTCTCGCTGTTCGGCGGCGTCCAAGCCCAGGTGCTCGGGCTCGCGCACGCGCTGCGCAGGCGCGGCGTCGACGCGCGCGTCATCGCGCCCTGCGACGGACCGCCTCCCGAGCCCGGCATCACGACCGTGGGGCCGAGCACGCGCCTGCCGAGCAACGGTTCGGTGGCGCCGGTGGCCGCCGGTCGGGCCGTCGCGCGCCGCACGATCGAGGCGCTCCATACCTTCGAGCCCGACGTCGTGCACCTCCACGAGCCGCTGGCGCCCGGCGCCAACCACGCCACGCTCGTCGGCACCACGATCCCGACGGTGGGAACGTTCCACTCGGCTCGTCCCGGACGGAACCCGTGGTACCAGACGTTTCGCTCTCCGCTCCGCGCACTGCTGCGGCGGATCACGGTCGCGACCGCGGTCTCGGACCAGGCGGCGCGGCAGGTCGCGCTCTCGTTCGGGACCGAGTGCGAGATCGTGCCCAACGGTGTCGAAGTCGACCGCTTCGCCGTCGGGGATGCGATCCGTACGAACCGGCCGGCGATCTTCTTCGTCGGGCGGTTCGAACCGCGCAAGGGAGTCGCCGTGCTGCTCGACGCGTTTGCGCGGCTCGACTGCGACGCGGACCTGTGGATGGCCGGCGACGGTCCACTGCGCAAGCGGATGGAGCAGCGTGCCGTGCCGCACGTCGAGTGGCTCGGCCGCGTGACGGACGAGGAGAAGGCGGCGCGCCTGCGCAGCGTGTCGATCGCGTGCTTCCCGGCGATCGACGGCGAGTCGTTCGGTGTCGTGCTGCTCGAGGCCATGGCGGCGGGGGCAGCCGTGGTCGCGTCCGACATCGACGGGTACCGCGACGTCGCACGCCACGAACGGGAGGCGCTGCTGGTGCCAGCTGGCGATACCGACGCGCTCGCGGCCGCGCTGCGACGGCTGCTGGACGACGACGTCGGCCGCAAGGAGTTGGTCACTGCAGGTCGAATGCGCGCCGACGAGTTCTCCATGGACCGTCTCGCCGCCCGCTTCGTCGGCATCTACGAGCGCGCGATCGCGGCCGATCGCGTCCCGTGACCAGCCTGCCGTCCGGGGACGGAGTCGTACACCCGCGGGAGGACGTCGAAGCGGTTGCGCTGGCGGTCGCGGCAGCGGTGTACGAGGCGGTCCACCCGTTGCTCGGGACCGCCGCGGCGCGGGCGCGCGTGGGGCGAGCGCCCGGGGGTGACGCCACGCTAGAGATCGACGAGATCGCGGAGCGGGTGGTGGAAGCGCAGCTGGCGGCAGTCGGGAACGTCGGGTTCTACTCCGAGGACCGCGGGCTCGTGACCTACGGTCACCCGCG
This sequence comes from Actinomycetota bacterium, assembly GCA_046727575.1. Classification (GTDB taxonomy): domain Bacteria; phylum Actinomycetota; class Acidimicrobiia; order IMCC26256; family DASPTH01; genus DASPTH01. The sequence goes on along the minus strand of JBKPCV010000050.1, from coordinate 28,823 downwards.
CGCGCTCCTCGTGATCGATCCGATCGACGGCACGCGCCCGGCGGCAGCGGGCCTCGAATCGTGCTGCGTCTCGATCGCCGTAGTACCGCCGTCGGAGGATGCGCGGCTCGGGGACGTCTCGTTCGGCGTCGTGCAGGAGCTGAAGACGGGTGTGCGCTTCGTCGCCGCCCGTGGGCTCGGAACCCGCGGTGAGACCCGAGCGGGAGCGCCGATCGCGCTGCGGACCTCGCCCAACACCGACCTGCGCGCGCTGTTCTGGACCGCCGGCTTGCGGGGCCGACCACTGCTGCCCACGAGCGTCGTGCTCGAGGAGCTCGTCGACGGCTCCAGCATGGGTGGTGGCTACTTCGACCTCGGCTCGGCCGCCTTCAACCTCACCCGGATCGTGACCGGCCAGCTCGATGCGTACGTCGACGTGGGCCGCCGCATCGTGGACGAGATACCAGAGACGGAATCGGCCTTCACGCGAGTCGGCGAGGGCGCCCTCTGCACCAATTTTCCCTACGACGTGGCCGCGGCCGCGCTCGTCGTCGAGGAAGGCGGTGGCGTCGTCACGCACGCCGACGGCCGGCCGCTCCACGACCATCCCGCGATCGGTTCCTCACGCGCGCACGGCATCGCGGTGCTCGCCGCCGCGAACCCCGAGCTCCATCGGCGCCTGCTCCAGAGTGTCGGTCTCGGCATCGCTCGGCTCCGTGCCTTCGTCGACGGCGGGCAGGGTCGTATCATCGGTGTATGACCGTCGTTGTCATCGTGATCGTCGTGCTCGTCGTCCTTCTCGTGCTCGGGCTGATCCTCGCGTACAACGGGCTCGTCCGGGATCGCAACCGGGTCGACGGCGCGTGGTCGCAGATCGACGTGCAGCTCAATCGCCGCCACGACCTGATCCCGAACCTTGTCGAGACGGTGAAGGGCTACGCCGCGCACGAGCGGGGCACGTTCGAGGCCGTCACCAACGCCCGCGCCAACGCGATCAGTGCGCAAGGACCGGAGCAGCAAGCGGCGGCGGAGAATGCCCTCACCGGAGCCCTCAAGAGCCTGTTCGCAGTCGCTGAGGCCTACCCCGACCTGAAGGCCAACCAGAACTTCCTCAACCTGCAGGAAGAGATCACGACGTCGGAGGACCGCATCGCCTACGCGCGGCAGTTCTACAACGACAGCGTCGTGACCTACAACACGAAGATCCAGAAGTTCCCCACAGTGTTCCTCGCCAACATGTTCCACTTCGAGCGGCGCGAGCTGTTCGACGCGGCACCGGAGGACACTGAGCCGGTGCAGGTCCAGTTCTAGGCGCCGCGCGCCGCCTCGGTCGGACCTCCCGTGTACGAGCAGATCGCGCGCAACAAGCGGCGCACTTTCGTCATCCTGTTCGCGTTCGTTGGCCTCGTCATGCTCGTCGCGGTCGCCTTCGACTTCTTGTTCGGCGGCGGGATCCCCGGCCTCGTCGCGGTGGCGATCCTCTCCATTGGTCTCGCGCTCTTCTCCTACTACAACAGCGACAGAGTCGCGCTCGCCGCCAGCCGCGCGAAGCCGGCTTCGGAGACCGAGTACCGCCGGTACCACAACCTCGTCGAAGGGCTGTGCATCGCGGCGGGGCTGCCCAAGCCACGGCTCTACGTCGTCGACGATCCGGCCCCGAACGCGTTCGCGACCGGTCGCAACCCCAAGCACGCGGCGGTCGCGGTCACGACCGGCCTCCTCGAGAAGATGAACCGCGTGGAGCTGGAGGGCGTGCTCGCCCACGAGCTGTCACACGTCAAGAACTACGACATCCTCGTCACGACGGTCGCCGTGATCGCGGTGGGCGCGATCGCGTTGCTCGCCGACATCGGCCTGCGGTTCGCGTTCTGGGGCGGTCTCCGCGACTCACGTCGTGACAGCAACGACTCCAGCGGGCTCGGCGGCATCATCGCACTGCTCGCGCTGGCGCTCCTCGTGCTCGCACCCTTCGCGGGCTATCTCATGCAGTTCGCGATGAGCCGCAACCGCGAGTACCTCGCCGACGCGAGCGGCGTGCAGCTCACGCGGTATCCGCCCGGACTGATCTCCGCGCTCGAGAAGCTGCGTGACGACCAGGCCGTCGTGCACCACGCCACCAAGGCCACCGCCCAGATGTGGATCGAGCAGCCCCTGGAACCGGGCCGCGAGCGGAAGGACGCCCGGTCGCGCTTCAACAACCTGTTCGACACGCACCCGCCACTCGAGGACCGGATCAAGCGGCTCCAGGAGATGTAGGTGACGGGACGCCGCAAGGTGGTCATCGGCATTGTCGTGGCGGCGCTCGTCGTCGGCGGTGCCGTGATCGGTCTGACACTCACTGGCGGCAGCGCCGGCACCTCGGATCGCGCGTCGAGCTCGACGACGCGGGGGTCGACGACCAGCACGGTGCCGCCGAGTACCGCGCCGGCTCCGCCGATCGCGCCGCTCACCGGCTTGCCCGACCCGTCCGGTGAGAGCCAGACGAGGCCCGCCCTCGCGGTGAAGGTCGAGAACACGCCGCAAGCCCGACCCCAGGCCGGCATCGACCAGGCCGACGTCGTGTACGAGGAAGAGGTCGAGGGCGACATCACGCGCTTCATCGCCATCTTCAACTCGACGGCGCCCGAGACGATCGGGCCGGTGCGGTCGGTGCGCCTGCAGGATCCCGACATCGTGTGGCCGCTCCACGGCATCTTCGCCTACTCCGGGGGAGCCGCTGATCCCGTGGCGGCGATCAACGCGGCGCCGGTGCACGCGATCGACAACGACGCGGCGGTCGCGAACGGTGCCCACGCGATGGAGCGCGACGCGCCCGGCCAGCCCCCGCGCGAATCGCCGCACAACCTCTACGGTCACGGCCCGGCGCTCTTCGCGCTCGGCGGCGACCCGAAACCACCGCCACCTCTCTTCCAGTACGCACCAGTCGGGCTGCCGCCTCCGCAGGACGCCGACGCCGATCCCGGTGTGCCCGTCGTGAGCGCGCACGTCGGGTTCCACGCCGGCTACGACGTGTCGTACACCTGGGACGCGGCGTCGAGCACCTGGAAGCGGTTCCAGCACGGTGACCCGCACGTCGTCGTCGGCGGCGAGCAGATCGCGCCGACGAACGTCGTGGTGCAGTTCACGTCGTACGACGGGGTCTCGAACGCGCAGACACTCGGTGAGGGTGACGTCTGGGTGTTCACCGACGGACGGCTCCGCACGGGGCGTTGGATCCGTCCGGACCGCGAGCAGCCGGCGCGCGTCGTGGACGCGCGTGGGCAGCCCATGCTGTTGCGACCGGGTCGCACTTGGGTGGAGCTGTTGCCGGTGGGGTACGCGGTCGACGTCGAGTCACCGCCATCACCGCCGCCCCCGACGGAGCCACCAACGACCGCGCGGATCCCGAACGCGCAACCGAACACCAACGGGGCGCGGGAGAACGGCCGGTAGCATGGTGAGCATGCCGGAAGCGGGAGAGACGGGTACCGCACGCGTGAAGCGCGGCCTCGCCGAGATGCTGCGCGGCGGGGTGATCATGGACGTGGTCACGCCCGAGCACGCCAAGGTCGCGGAGGACAGCGGCGCGGTCGCGGTGATGGCGCTCGAGCGGGTGCCCGCCGACATCCGGCGCGACGGCGGCGTCGCCCGCATGAGCGACCCGGCGATGATCGAAGCGATCCAGGCGGCCGTCACCATTCCCGTCATGGCGAAGTGCCGGATCGGGCATTTCGCCGAAGCTCAGGTGCTCGAGGCGCTCGGTGTCGACTACATCGACGAGAGCGAGGTGCTCACTCCCGCCGACGACGCGTACCACGTCGACAAGTGGGCGTTCACCGTGCCGTTCGTGTGCGGAGCGACCAGCCTCGGGGAGGCGCTGCGGCGGATCAGTGAGGGCGCGTCGATGATCCGCTCGAAGGGCGAGGCGGGAACCGGCGACGTGGCGGTCGCCGTCCACCACCTCCGCTCGGTGCTCGGTGACATCCGCAAGCTCACCGTCGCAGACTCGTCCGAGCTGTACGGCTGGGCGAAGGAGCTCCGCGCGCCGGTCGAGCTCGTGCGCGAGGTCGCCGAACAGGGTGAGCTCCCGGTGCCGCTGTTCTGTGCCGGCGGGATCGCCTCGCCCGCCGACGCCTCGCTCGTCATGCAGCTGGGTGCGCAGGCCGTCTTCGTCGGGAGCGGCATCTTCAAGAGCGCGGATCCGGCGCCGCGGGCCAAGGCGATCGTCGAGGCGACCACGCACTTCCGAGACGCGGACATCGTGGCCAAGGTGTCGCGCGGCCTCGGCGAGGCGATGCGCGGCGAGGAGGTCGCCTCCCTCGACACCAAGCTCGCGGACCGCGGTTGGTGAAGCAGCTCGAGACGACCCGGCGGCCGCAGCGACGGAGGAGCGAAGGCAGCTCGCAGGGGAGCGAGCGCCAATGAAGGTAGGCATCCTCTCGCTGCAAGGAGCGTTCCGCGAGCATCGTGAGGTGCTCGATGCTCTCGGCGTCGAGAGCATCGAGGTGCGCGCTCCCGAAGACCTCGGCGCGCTCGACGCGGTGATCCTTCCCGGTGGCGAGTCCACCACGATGAGCAAGCTGCTCGACACCTCGGAGCTCCGCGCGCCGCTCCGGTCGCTCCTCGCCGACGGCATGCCGGTGCTCGGTACCTGCGCAGGGATGATCCTGCTCGCGAGCGACGTCCTCGACGGCCGTCCCGACCAGGAGTCCTTCGGCGCGATCGACATTGCCGTCCGGCGCAACGGCTACGGGCGCCAGCGCGACTCGTTCGAGGCCGACCTCGAGATTCGCGGCCTGGCCGGCGGTCGGTTCGCCGGCGTGTTCATTCGCTCGCCGCGCGTCGAACGCGTCGGTGCCGATGTCGATGTGCTCGCGACCCACGACGAAGTCCCCGTGCTCCTGCGCGCGGGTCCCGTGTGGGTGTCGAGCTTCCATCCCGAGTTGTCGGGGGATTTGAGAGTGCACCAACGATTTCTGAGCGGGGAAGCATGAGCGGTCATTCGAAGTGGCATTCGATCAAGCACCAGAAGGGTGCAGCCGACGCGGCGCGCGGCAAGCTCTTCGCGCGTCTCGCGCGCCAGATCGAAGTCGCCGCGCGCGACGGAGGCGGCGACATCGAGTCCAACCCGACGCTCCGGACGATGGTGCAGAAGGCACGCGACGCGTCGATGCCGAAGGACAACATCGAGCGTGCGATCAAGCGCGGGACGGGCGAGCTCGACGGCGTCAGATACGAGAACGTCACATACGAGGGTTACGCAACGAACGGCGTGGCGGTGTACGTGGAGGTGCTCACTGACAACCGCAACCGCACCGGCTCGGACGTGAAGAACATCTTCACTCGGAATGGGGGCTCGCTCGCCGAGCCCGGATCGGTGGCCTGGCAGTTCCAGCGCAAGGGCGTGATCATCCTCGAGAAGTCGGCTGCCACGGAGGACGACCTCATGCTCGCGGCGCTCGACGCCGGCGCAGAAGACATCGAGGACCAGGGTGACACGTGGCAGATCACGACCGCGCCTTCGGATCTGCAGGCGGTGCGCAGCGCGCTGGACGCCGCAGGCATCGCCGTCACGAGTGCCGACCTCACGATGCTGCCCTCGACGACCATTGCGCTCGGCGACGCCTCCAGCGCGAAGTCGGTGTTGCGCGTCATCGACGCGCTGGAAGAACATGACGACGTGCAGAACGTCTACGCCAACTTCGACATCCCCGACGACGTCCTCCAGTCGGTCTACGCGTGATGGACCTCGACGAGGCGCGTGCGTTCATTCGTGAGCACCACCGGGCGGTTGTTGCGACCCGCCGGCGCGACGGTTCGCCGCAGATGTCGATCGTCGCATGCAATGTCGACGACAAGGGACGCGTCGTGGTGAGCACGCGGGAGACCGCGATGAAAACGAAGAACGTGCGGCGCGACCCGCGTGTCTCCATCTGCGTCCTTCCCGACGACGGCTGGATGGGGAGGTGGATCCAGGTCGACGGCACCGCGAGCGTGCTCTCGTTGCCCGAGGCGATGGAGCCCCTCGTCGACTACTACCGCACGACCGCCGGGGAACATCCCGACTGGGCCGACTACCGCGCCGCGATGGAGCGCGAGCGACGCGTGCTGCTCCGGGTCGACGTCGAACGCGCCGGCCCCGACGCCGGCGGTTGACGGCCGCGATCGCAATCCTCGCCGCCGGCCGGGGCTCGCGGCTCGGTGGTGACGAGGCCAAACCGCTCGCGCTCCTGCACGGCCGCCCGCTCGTCGCGTGGGCCCTCGACGCCGCGGTGCAATCGGGCCTGCGTCCGATCTGGCTCGTCACCGGCTACCAGGGCGCGCAGGTCGCGGCGGCGGCGCCGCCGGGCGTCGACGTCGTGCGGAACCGGCGCTGGCGCCGGGGCATCGCATCGAGTCTCCGAGTGGCGCTCGGCGCCATCACACCGTACGCACAGGTCGACGCGGTCTGTGTGGGGCTCGCCGATCAACCGCAGGTCGGCGCCGACGCGTATCGGCGCCTTGCTGCCGTGCACGCCGACGGCGCGGAGCTTGCGGTCGCGACCTACGCCGGTGTTCGGGGCAACCCGGTGCTCATCGCGCGTAGCCTCTGGGCTGAAGCGGGCAAGCTCGAAGGCGACGTCGGGGCTCGCCAGCTGATGCGCGACCACGACGTGGTCGAGGTGCCGTGCGACGGCACGGGGAATGCAGTCGACGTCGATACGGCACAAGATCTCCAACGACTCAACGAGGAGCCCACGTGAAGATCGAGGACGAGTTCCGAGTCGACGTACCGGTCGACGAGGCATGGAAGGTGCTACTCGACGTCGAGCGCATCGCGCCGTGCATGCCGGGCGCACAGCTCCAGGAGATCGAGGGCGACGAGTATCGCGGCATTGTGAAGGTGAAGGTCGGGCCGATCACCGCGCAGTACAAGGGCGCGGCCCGCATCGTCGAAGCGGACGAGTCCTCGCACAAGGTCGTGTTGAAGGCCGAGGGTCGCGACACGCGTGGCCAGGGCAACGCATCGGCGACGGTGACGGCCACGCTCGCCCCCGACGAGGGGGGCACGGTCGTGCACATCGACACCGATCTCAACATCACCGGGAAGGTCGCGCAGTTCGGACGCGGCGTGATGGCCGACGTCTCGAGCAAGCTCCTCGGTCAATTCGCGACGAATCTCGAGCGCGACGTGCTGAGTGGTAACGGCAACCGTCCCGACACCGCCGAGGCCCCGACTGCGTCCGCGGACGCGGACGCGACCGCGGCAACGCCTTCGCCCGTCGAGAGCGAAGCGCCGGGCGTACGGAAGGTGGACGCGCCCGACGCGCAGCCGGTCGACCTGTTCGACACCGCGGGCAACGCGGTGGCCAAGCGCGTCGTGCCGATCGTGCTCGTGATCGTCGCGCTCCTCGTCTTTCGTTCGGTCCGACGGCGCCGGAAGCGCAGGCAGCGCGAGTCGCAGGAGTAGCCGTCGGGCGGAGCCGTCCCGACGAAGCGGACATGAAGGCCAAGTTCGGCGTGTTCTCGCTGTCGGCGAGTTCGCCCGACGGCAACGACGCCCGCTACCTCGAGTGGCACCACCTCGATCACCTGCCCCAGCAGTACGAGATCGAGGGCATGCTGTACGGACAGCGATGGGTGTCGACACCCGAGTGCCGCGCCATGCGCACCGCGCAATCGGACCGGTTCCAGCCGGTCAACCACGTCGTGCACTATCTCTTGGGCGAGCCGGTCGCAAAGGCCGTTGACGACTTCTTCGCCCTGCGCGACCACCTGATCGAGGTCGGACGCTTCCCCGAGCGGCTTCCCAACCGGTTGGTAGCCGGCTGCGAGCCGGTCGAGGTGCACGCGGCCGCGAGCGCATACGTCACCGCTGACATCGTGCCGTACCGGCCGAACCGCGGCGTCTACCTCGTCATCGAGCGTGCCGATCCGCCACACGACCGAGTATCCGACACGGCTCGCTGGTCACCCGCGGACGTCGACGCGCTCCTCGCGATCGACGGCGTCGCCGGACTCTGGACGTTCGCGCCCAGCACGCTCCGGCCGGACGAGTTCAGCCAGAGTAGCTACACCATTGCCGCGTGCTACCTGGACGGCGACGTCGTCGGGACCGCGCGCCCGATTAGCGAAGTGCTCTCGGCGCGGTGGCGCCGAGAATCGGTGGAACCGGCGCTCGCGGCGCCGTTCGTATCGCTCCAAGCCTTCGATTACGAGCGCCACCGCCAACCGGGTTGATCGAAGACTTCAAAACCGGCAGTCTGGAGTGGCTCGGCGACTTCGGCCGCCGGTGCCGTTCGAAGAGAGGGGCCAGTCATGCAGGTACGACAGATCGGGCACGTGGTGCTCAAGGTTCGCGACCGCGATCGGTCCGAACGCTTCTACGCCGATGTCCTCGGCTTCGAGATCGCGGCGCGCATGGACGCGCCACCGATGACGTTCTTCACGCTCGGGAACCACCACGACTTCGCGATCGTGGCGGTCGGGCGCGACGCACCGGACTCTCCGGCCGACAGCCCTGGCCTCTTCCACGTTGCCTTCAAGGTCGGCGACTCGACCGAGGAGCTGCGTCGCGCCAAAGCGGATCTCGACGCGCGCGGCGTGGAGATCGGGATGGTCGCGGACCACACGGTGACGCAGAGCCTCTATTTCGACGATCCCGACGGCAACACGATCGAGCTGTACGTCGACACCTCCGACGTATGGCACACCGATCCCCAGGCCGTCGCGACCATGGCGCCGCTCTCGCTGTAAGCGAACGACGGCTACGCCGCAGTGCGTTTCGACAGCACGGCGAGCGCCTCGTCGGCGTGCTGATCCATATGGGTTTCGCTCTTGATGACCGCGAGGACGCGGCGGTCGGTGTCGATCACGAACGTGATGCGCTTGTTGAACAACGCACCGGGGCGCTTCGCTCCGAATGCTCGTGCGACGGCTCGGTCCGGGTCCGAGAGCAGCGGGAAGTCGAACGCATGCTTGTCGCTGAACTGCTTCTGGCGGTCGACCGAGTCGGCGCTGATGCCAACCCGCCGGGCTCCGAGGGCTGCGAACTCGGAAGCCAGGTCGCGGAAATGGCAGCTCTCCCGGGTGCACCCCGAGGTCATGGCCTTCGGATAGAAGAAGAGCACGACCGGCCCCTGAGCGAGCAGTTCGGACAGCTTGCGGCGGTTCCCGTTGTCGTCCGCGAGCTCGAAGTCGGGGGCAAGGTCGCCGGCGTTCAGCACGCGGGAACGGTAGCGCGGAGGAGCATCCGCGAACCCTGCCCAGTGTCCTCGTAGCATCGAACCCGTGTTCGATGCAGGCGACGTGGTGCTCGGCGTCGACCCGGGCGTGTCCCGTTGCGGGTACGGGGCCGTCGCGCGTGACGGGGCCCGGTTCACCGCGGTTGCGTGCGGCCTGCTCCGTACTCCGGCGGCCGACCCCCTACCCAGCCGGCTCGCCGCCCTCGCGACGGAGCTCGAGCTCCTCGTGGCGGAGACGCAGCCGGTGGCGATCGCAGTCGAGCGCGTGCTGTTCCAGGTGAATGCTCGCACCGCGATGTCGGTGGGGCAGGCGAGTGGCCTCGCGCTCTCGATCGCGGGCCGCGCTGGTATCCCGGTCGTCCACTACAGCCCCAACGAAGTGAAGCTCGCCGTCGCGGGTGACGGCGGCGCGGGCAAAGAGGAGGTGCAGCAGATGGTGGCGCGGCTGCTCGACCTACGCGCCGTTCCCCGGCCCGCGGACGCGGCCGACGCGCTCGCGCTCGCGATCTGCCACTGGTGGCGCGCGCCGTTGCAGGCTGCGATCGGCGCGGACGCAACCGAGGGGTCGCGCCTCGACGCGGCGATCGCGGTCGCGATGGAACGAGAGGCTCGGACGTGATCGGGTCGTTGCGCGGTTCGGTGCTCGAGCGGCACGCGTCCGGGGAGGCGATCATCGAGGTCGGCGGGGTGGGGTACCGCGTGCTCGTGCCGTTCGGCGCGCTCACTCATCTCGACCCCGGTACACCGACCTTCTTGTTCACGCACCTCCACGTCCGTGAAGACGCGATGGTCCTGTACGGCTTCCCCACCCGCGACGAACGCGACACGTTCGAAGTCCTCATCGGCACGACCGGCGTGGGACCGAAGCTTGCACTCGCGATGCTCTCGGTGCACGCGCCGGCCTCGTTGCGGCGCGTGGTGGTCGATGACGACCTCGCGGCGCTCACGCTCGTGCCGGGGGTGGGGAAGCGCACCGCGCAACGGCTGCTCGTGGAGCTCAAGGCGCGGCTCGAGGTGCCCGACCTCGACGCCACCGAGACTGCGATCGCGCCGACCGCTCGCTCGGAAGTGCGCGAGGCGCTCGGCGGTCTCGGCTACGCGACCGACGAAGTGCGCGACGTCCTCGCCCAGCTCGGCGACGACGGGCCGGTCGAAGACCTGCTGCGCGACGCGCTGAAGCTGTTGGCGGTGACGCGTGCCTAGACGCTGCGCGCATAGGGCGCGTCAGGCAGACGCCGATGGCTTGGCCGCCGGGCGTCGGCGCCGGTTCGACAACCGGGAGCGGAGTGACCCATGAGCCAGGAACGGAGCGGAGGTTCGCTCGCCGGAGGCTGGGACAACCGGGAGCGGAGTGACCCGTGAGGGAGGAACTGTTGAAGCCCGCGGCCGACCCGGTCGAGGCCGCCGAAGAGACGAGCCTGCGGCCGCGTCGACTCGACGAGTTCGTCGGCCAGCCGCGGCTGAAGGAGCACCTCGAGATCATGCTCGGAGCGGCGCGAGCGCGCGGGCAGTCGGTCGACCATCTCCTGTTTGCCGGTGCGCCCGGGCTCGGCAAGACCACACTCTCGGGGATCGTCGCGATGGAGCTCGACGTGGGCCTGCGCGTCACCAGCGGGCCCGCGCTCGAACGTGCCGGCGACCTCGCCGCGATCCTCACCAACCTCGACGACGGCGACGTGCTCTTCATCGACGAGATCCATCGCTTGCCTCGTCCGGTCGAAGAGGTGCTCTACCCGGCGATGGAAGACTTCCAGCTCGACATCGTGATCGGGAAGGGCCCGTCTGCCCGCTCGATCCGCCTCGAGCTGCCGCGCTTCACGCTCGTCGGCGCGACCACGCGCACTGGGCTCATCACCGGCCCGCTCCGTGACCGCTTCGGCTTCGTCGCTCGACTCGACTATTACGACGCGGACGACCTGATCGCGATCCTGGAGCGAACCGCCCGCATCCTCGGTGTCCCACTCGAAGGGGAAGGTGCACAAGAGATCGCGCGGCGGGCACGTGGGACGCCGCGCATCGCCAACCGTCTGCTGAAGCGCGTCCGCGACTTCGCCGAAGTTCGCGCCGACGGCACCGTGAGCGCCGAGGTCGCGCGCGCCGCCCTGGCCCTCTTCGAAGTCGACGAGCTCGGCCTCGACAAGGTTGATCGTGCGATCCTCACCGCGCTCTGCATCACCTTCGGCGGCCGCCCGGTTGGCCTGCACACGCTCGCGGTCGCGGTCGCCGAGGAACCCGACACCATCGAGGAGGTCTACGAGCCATTCCTCCTGACTGCCGGACTGCTCGACCGCACGCCGCGCGGGCGCGTCGCCACACCCGCGGCCTACGCGCACCTTGCGGTGCCCGCTCCTCGCACCGGTGTGCCGAGCCTGTTCGAGCCGGGCGCTGATCCGGGCGTCGATTGACCCCCGAGTAGCATCGACCCTCGGTCGAACCCCGTTCACCGTCGAGTCCAACCTGGGAATTCATGGAGATCGCGCTCATCTACTTCGCCGTCCTGGCGCTCGCGTTCTTCCTCCTGATCGTCCGACCGCAACGGCGCCGGGCCCAGGCCCACCGCCAGTTCGTCGCCACGCTCTCGGTCGGTGACGAGGTGATGACCACGGGCGGCGTCCTCGGCAAGGTCCGATCCCTCGACGACGAGGTCGTCGAGCTCGAGATCGCTCCGGGCACCGTCATCCGCGTCGCCCGCATGGCGATCGCGCAGCCGGTCGGCTCTCTGCCGAGCGGCACCACGGGGAGCGACTCGGAGGACAACGGACCCAACGACGACGGCAGGCGCTGATGCGCCGGAACGTCGTCTACCTCGTGTCGTCACTGGTCATCGTGGGCGGCTTGCTCATCGCCACCTTGTTGTCGGGGGACACCCCGGTGCTCGGCCTCGATCTGCGCGGGGGCGTATCGGTCGTGCTGTCGCCAGTGGGCAAGTACAAGCCGCAGGCACTCGACGTCGCGGTCGACGTCATCCGCAACCGCGTCGACAGCCTCGGAGTCGCCGAACCCGAGATCTCGCGACAGGGGAGCGACATCGTCGTCGACCTGCCGGGTGTGAAGGACCGCTGCAAAGCTGAGCGCCTGGTCGGGCAGACCGCCGAACTGCGCTTCCGGCCGGTGCTCGTCGCCGGTTTGCCGGCCGAGAACTCGACCGCGTCGACCACGACGACCACGCCGGGCGCGACCACCACGACGGCGCCGCCCACTACAACTGCGCCGCCCACCACGACAACGACGCCGGCGCAGGGCTCCCGCACGGCCGCGGGCGACTGCGTGACGAACGTCCAGGAGAACACCGCGACCCGATCGGGGGACCCAGCCGCGATCGCGGCCGTGAAGTCGTGCGACCCGAGCGCAGTCGCCGCGTTGCCGAAGGTGCCGACGACGGCCCGTGAGGACGACAAGCGCAATGACTGCGTGGTGCTGCCCGACAAGCCCGGCGGCAAGCGCGCGCCGCGCTTCTACCTCGGCCCGACCGGGCTCACCGGCAAGGCGGTGTCGTCGGCGAAGGCGGAGTTCGTGCCGAGCGAGGGCTGGACCGTGAAGATGGACCTCACCGGCTCCGGCAGCGCGAAGTGGGACCAGCTCGCGCAAGAGCAGTTCCACAAGCAGGTGGCCATCACGCTCGACAGCATCGTGCAGTCGGCTCCCTCGATCCAACCCCAGGAACCGTCGTTCTCGTCGTTCAACGGCACCGCGGTGATCTCCGGGTCGTTCACCCAGGGCGAGGCCGAAGACCTCGCCAAGCTGATCAACTACGGCGCGTTGCCGGTGCAGCTCAAGAAGATCAGCGTCGAGAACGTCTCGCCGACGCTCGGCCAGGACCAGCTCGACGCCGGCATCGCGGCGGGGATCATCGGTCTCGCGCTCGTCGCGCTCTACATGCTCTTCTACTACCGGCTGTTGGGCCTTGTCGTGATCGCGGGCCTGGCCCTGAGCGGTGCCGCGTTGTACGTGCTGATCGTGTATCTGGGACAGTCGATCGGCCTCGCGCTGACGCTCGCGGGCGTCACCGGCATCATCGTGTCGGTCGGCATCACGGTCGACTCGTACATCGTCTACTACGAACGCTTGAAGGACGAGGTCCGCTCGGGCTCGACGGTGCGCGCCTGCGTCGACCGTGCGTTCAACCGGTCCTTCCGCACGATCCTCGCCGCCGACCTCGTCTCGCTGTTCGGCGCGGTCGTGCTCTACGCGCTCGCGATCGGTTCGGTGCGAGGCTTCGCGCTGTTCCTCGGCCTGTCGACAATCCTCGACCTGCTGGTCGCCTACTTCTTCATGCACCCGCTCGTGTCGCTCATGGCGCGCAATCCTGAGCTCGTGCGGATGCGCGGCGTCGGTATCGCCGCCGGCCTCGACGCACCGGGGGCTTCGGCATGAGCACTGCGACGGCGGCCGCTCCGAAGCGACGGCGACACACCCTCGCCGACCTCTACCACGAGCGCACGCATTTCGACTTCATCGGTCGATCGTGGCGCTGGCTGCTCCTGTCGGGCTTGCTGATCCTGATCTCCGTGGTCGCGTTCGCCGTCCGCGGCCTCAATCTCGGCATCGACTTCGAGGGCGGCACCCAGTGGCAGTTCACCGTGAGCCACGGCTCGGCGTCGGTCAACGACCTGCGCGACGTGCTGACGCCCTTGGGGCTCGGCGACGCGAAAGTGCTCATCCTGGGCAACGATTCGGCCCGCGTGCAGGCGAAGGACTTGTCACCAGCCAAGCAGCAGCAGGTGAGCCAGGCGTTGGCCAAGTATGGCGGCATCCAGCCGGCAGACGTGAGCGTCACGAACGTGGGGCCCACGTGGGGCGACAAAGTGAGCAGCAAGGCGCTCCAGGCGTTGATCGTGTTCTTCGTGGTGATCGCGATCTACCTGACGTTGCGCTTCGAGTGGCGCATGGCGCTCGCCGCCATCGTCGCGGTGGTGCACGACATCATCATCACGGTCGGCGTCTATTCCGTGACGCAGTTCGAAGTCGTGCCGGCGACCGTCGTCGCGTTCCTCACCATTCTCGGCTACTCCCTGTACGACACCGTGGTCGTGTTCGACAAGGTGAGGGAGAACCAGGCGCGCCTGGGTACGGAGCGCGGCGACACCTACTCCGCCATGGTGAACCGGTCGCTCAACGCGGTGCTGATGCGATCGATCAACACGTCGCTGGTGGCAGTGCTGCCCGTCGGGTCTCTGCTCATCGTGGGCACCTACGTGTTCGGCGGGCTCGTACTGCGCGACTTCGCGCTCGCCCTCTTCGTCGGCCTGCTCACTGGCGCGTACTCCTCGATCTTCGTCGCCACCCCGCTCCTGGCGTGGTTGAAGGAACGCGAGCCGCGCTACCGCGCGCTGCGGGCGCGAGCCGAAGCCGACCTCGCCCGGCGTGCCCCTGTCCCGGAGGCGGTCGCAGCCGAGCAGCCCGCCCGTGCTGCAGCCGAACTCCCCGTCGACGCCGGTGGGGATGACGGCGAGAGCGAGGAGGCGCCCGCGCCCGCGACCATCGCGCGTACCCCCGGCTCTCCGGCACCCGCTCCCGCGACGCGCCCCAGCCGGTCGGCGGCGCGCGGCGCTGCGAACCCACGTCCGCGACAACAACGCGGCAAGAAACGTCGGTAACCAGGAGCGGTTCGCCGGCGCGTCGACGACCGAACCGTAGACTGTTTGGTGGCGATGAGCACCACCGAACCGCGCGTCGAGGTCCGCACCGACCGTCGGTCGGTGCTGCCCTGGCGACGTCACCACACGGTCGACGTCGAAGTCGCTCCGCTCATCGCCGCGTACTGTGAGCGTCATCGCCGCACCGACACCGCGCTGATCGAGCGGGCGTTCGAGACGGCTCGGCAGGCCCACGCCGAGCAGGTCCGGCGTTCGGGGGAGCCCTACATCACGCACCCGCTCGGCGTCGCCCTGATCCTCGCCGATCTCGGGCTCGACGACGTCACCATCTCGGCTGCGTTGCTGCACGACGCGGTCGAGGACACGAGCGTCACCGTCGAACAGATCGAGCGTGAGCTCGGCGCGGATGTCGCGGCGATAGTCGACGGTGTCACCAAGCTCGACCGGCTCCAGTTCGACTCGAAGGAAGCGCAGCAAGCAGCGACACTCCGCAAGATGCTCGTGGCGATGGCGAAGGACATCCGCGTGCTCCTCATCAAGCTCGCTGACCGTCTCCACAACATGCGCACGATCGCGTCCTTGCCCGAGTTCAAGCAGCGGCGCATCGCACAGGAGACCCTCGACATCTACGCACCGCTCGCGCACCGCCTCGGTATCGCTGACGTGAAGTGGCAGCTCGAGGACCTCGCCTTTGCGACGCTGTACCCGCAGCGGTATGCGGAAATCGAGCAGATGGTCGCGCTGCAGGCGCCCGAGCGCGCCGACCTGCTCGAAGTCGTGCTCACCGAACTGCGTGCACGCCTGACCGAGCTCAAGATCGAGGCGGACGTGCGCGGCCGCGAGAAGCACTACTGGTCGATCTACGAGAAGATGATCACGCGCAACAAGATGTTCGACGAGGTCCAGGACCTCGTCGGTGTACGCGTGATCGTCGAGTCGGTGAAGGACTGCTACGCCGCGCTCGGTTCGATTCACGCGATGTGGCGGCCGGTACAAGGCCGGTTCAAGGACTACATCGCGATGCCGAAGTTCAACCTCTACCAGTCGCTGCACACCACGGTGGTCGGGCCGCAGGGCAAGGCCGTCGAAGTGCAGATCCGTACGCAGGAGATGCACCGCCGCGCCGAATACGGCATCGCCGCGCACTGGGGCTACAAGGAACGAGAGCCCACCGATGATCTCGTGTGGCTCCAGCGGATGGTCGACTGGCAGCAGGAGACGTCCGACCCCGGGGAGTTCATGGAGACGTTGAAGATCGACCTCGAATACGACGAGGTCTTCGTCTTCACGCCGAAGGGCAAGGTGATCACACTCGCGACCGGCGCGACGCCCGTGGACTTCGCGTACGCGATCCACACGGACGTCGGCCACCGCTGCATCGGCGCGCGCGTCAACGGCCGGCTCGTACCGCTCGACTCGAACCTCGTCTCGGGCGACACCGTCGAGATCTTCACGAGCAAGGTCGAGGGCGCGGGCCCGAGCCGCGACTGGCTGCAATTCGTCCGCACGCCCAGGGCGCGCACGAAGATCCGGCAGTGGTTCTCGCGCGAGCGGCGGGTCGACGCCATCGACAACGGGCGGGACGAGCTCACGAAGGCGCTGCGCCGCGAGGGCCTGCCGGTGCAGCGCCTCGCGCAGTCTGACGCGCTGAAGGCGGTGAGCGGCGCCCTGCACTATGCGGACCTCGACGCGCTCTACGCCGCCATCGGAGAGAACCACGTGTCGGCGAAGGCGGTCGTGCAGCGCTTGCAGCGCGAGCTGCGCGGCGGCGAGGAACAGCTGCCCGTCACGACGGCCCGGCCGCCCCGCGCCCCGCGACGCGACGCCCGTCGGGCCACCGGAGTGCACGTCGAAGGTCTCGATGATGTCATGGTCCGCCTCTCACGCTGCTGCACCCCGGTCCCGGGCGACGACATCATGGGTTTCGTCACGCGCGGCCGCGGAGTGTCCGTGCATCGCACCGACTGCGCGAACGCCGCCGGGCTCGTCGATCACGCCGAGCGTCTCATCGAGGTCGAGTGGGACAACGACCAGCCTGCGACGTTCGTCGCGTCAGTGGAGGTCGAGGCGCTCGACCGCAACCGCCTCCTGCGCGACATCTCCCAGGTGCTCGCCGAGTACCACGTCAACATCATGTCGAGCACGTCACAGACCTCCCGCGACCGTGTGGCGAAGTTCCGCTTCGACTTCGAGCTCGCGGACCCGAGCCATCTCGACACGATCCTCGCCGCGCTCAAACGCGTCGACTCCGTGTACGCGGCCTACCGCGTGTTGCCCGGCCACGCCCGCTCCGCCACCTGACGGCGCGAGACCGTAGGCTCGCTGACCGTGCCGGTGTGCGGGATCGAGTCGGTGAGAGTCGCGCCCTACGAGAACGGCGCACCGTTCGGTGACACGGGACCGTATGAAGTGGTGCGCGCTCTGCTCAGGTACGCAGTCGATCCCACGACCGGCGCGAGCCAGCGCATCACCGACCTCGATCGGGCCTCGCGCGACGCGCACGGATTGGTGTTGTTCGACTCCGACCTCGTCGTGTTGCGCCCGGTCGATCCGGCAGCCGGCAACCGCGGCCTTCTCTACAGCGTCGCCAACCGCGGGTCGGTCTCGAGCGTGCCGTTGAGTGCCGGCGCGTTGGCGCTGCCGGGCCAGGAGCGCATCGAGCCCGGCGACGCGTTCGTCTTGCACCGCGGCTACACGGTCGCGTGGTCGGGATGGCAGTGGGACGTCGTGCGGGGGCCCGGCATGGTGGGCCTCGGCGCTCCGGAAGCTCTCGGCGACGACGGGCACCCGCTTGCCGGCCCGGTGCGGGTGCGGTTCCAGCCCGCGACTGCCACGGACATCGTACGACTCGGAGGGCTCGCGCTCGATCCGAGCCTGGCTCCGCCGCTCCCGTATCCGCCCGCCGACCTCGATGACGAAACGGCCACACTCGCGGTGCGCGACGCTCCCGACGGTCGGGAGACCGCGATCGACCGCGCGTGGCGCTTCGCCGACCACGACCACGTGACCCTCGACGGCGGCTTCGACGCCGGACGGATCTATGAAGTGGTCTACCGGACCGCACGCTGTCCAGTCGTCGGCTTGGGCTTGCTTGCCGTGCGCGACGCGGTGTCGTGGCTCCGCCGGGCGGGAGACACCGACGGCAATCCGGTCAGTGGGCGCGTCGACTTCGCGGTCGCGACGGGCGCGTCACAGTCGGGCCGCTTCCTCCGGCACTTCCTCTCGGAGGGGATGAATCTCGCCGAGGACGGGCAGACCGTGTTCGACGGCGTGCACATCCATATCGCTGGTGGACGCCGGGGCGAGTTCAACGCTCGCTACGGGCAGCCCGGCGTGATCTGGCGCGGCCCCGGTGACGCCGAACCGTTCACCACGAACGAGTTGCTCGAAGGTCAACGGGCGGTCGGCTGCACGCCGAAGGTCGTGGCAACCAACACCGCCGCCGAATACTGGCGGGGAGACGCATGGCTCGCGCACGGCGACGGCACGACCGGTACCGACGTCGACGACGCGCCGGGTGTGCGGCACTACCTGCTGGCCGGCGTCGACCATCTCGGCGAGTTCGGCGCGCTGGCCGCGCCGATGATCCCCGCAGTGAACCCGCCGAACGGTTTGAGTGCGGTCGGTCCGATCCGTGCGATCGTTGTGGCGCTCGAGGCCTGGGTGCGCGGCGGCACCGAGCCACCGTCGAGTCGTGTGCCGCGCGTCGACGACGGCACTGCGACCGACCGCAACGACGCGCTGGCGTTCTTCGCCGGCCGATACGACGTGCACACGCCAACGCAGGACGCGCTCCCGGTGGGGACCGGCCCGGCGGCGCGAACGATCGTGAGCGCGCTCGATCCGGACGGCAACGAGATCGCCGGTGTGCGCTTGCCACAGCTCGTCGAGCCGGTCGCCACCTACACCGGTTGGAACGTCCGCCCGCCGCTCGAGGGACTGCCCGGACTCATGCCCGACTTCCTCGGCAGTCGGCTGCCGTTCGAGTCGCGGTGCATCGAAGACCGCTACGCCGACCGCACCGACTACGAAGCGCGCGTGCGAACGGCGGCGGAGCAGCTCGTCGTGCAGCGGTGCCTGCTCGCGGAGGACGTCGACCTCGTCGTGGACGCCGCGCTCGCTGCATACGACGAATCGCTCTCGGGCGCCTGAAGGCCTCCCGGTACGATGCGCCGATGCCTGAGGAGCGGGGTGCCGACGACGCCCGGTCGCGCGTACGCGCTCCGATCGGCACGCGCGACGTGTTGCCACCCGAATCAGACCGCTGGCAGGCGCTGATCGCAACGTTCGCGGAACGCGCGTCGCGGTTCGGTTTCGACCTCGTTGTGACACCGATCTTCGAGCACGTAGAGGTGTTCCAGCGCGTCGGCGAGTCCACCGACGTCGTGCGCAAGGAGATGTACGAGTTCGAGGACAAGGGTGGGCGGCGGCTCGCGCTGCGACCCGAAGGCACCGCGTCAGTAGTGCGGGCGTTCGTGCAGCACCGCCCGCCGACCCCCTGGAAGGTCTGGTACCTCGCGCCGCACTTCCGCTACGAGCGCCCACAAAAGGGTCGGTACCGCCAGCACTGGCAGCTCGGCGTGGAAGCGCTCGGTATCGACGACCCCGACATCGACGTCGAGGTGATTGCGCTTGCCGACGCCTTCTACCGCGCGCTCGGGCTCTCGCGCTTCCGGTTGCTGCTCAACTCGATGGGGGATCCCGCGAGTCGATCGGTCTACATCGACAAGCTGCGCGACTACCTGCTCGGCCACGGCGCCGCGCTCGGCGACGACTTCCGCGAGCGGGTCGAGCAGAACCCGTTGCGGGTACTCGACAACAAACGGGAGGACTGGCAGGACGTCATCGAGCACGCTCCGCAGATCACCGAATACCTGAGCGACGCGTCGTGCGAACACTTCGAGCACGTGCAAGCCGGGCTCGACCAGCTCGGCATCGAGCACGAGCTCGACCCCCGTCTCGTACGCGGCTTCGACTACTACACGAGCACCACCTTCGAGTTCCTGCCCGACCTCGTCGAGGCCGCGCAAACGTCGATTGGCGGAGGCGGCCGCTACGACCAGCTCGCCGAGCAGCTCGGTGGGCCGCCTACACCCGGCATCGGGTTCGGCATGGGCATCGAGCGGCTGCTGATCGCCTGCGACGCCGAGGGCGTGTTCGACGAGCCGCAGCGACGGGTCGACGCGTTCGTCGTGAACGGACTCGGCGACGCCGGGGAGCTCGACATCGTGAGCGTGGTCGCCGCGTTGCGCGCGAACGGGCTCCGAGTCGAGCGTGCCTACGGCGATCGTTCGGTCAGGGCGCAGTGGAAGGCGGCCGACCGCGCGCACGCGGCGTACGGCGTGATGCTCGGGCGCGCCGAAGCGGAGCGCGACGCCGTCGTCTTGAAGGACCTCCAGACCGGCGAGCAGGTCGAGGTTCCGAGCGATTCACTCGTCGCCTGGCTGCAGGCAAGGCGTGAAGACGAGCTCGACCAATGATTCGGACCGATCGCGCGGGCGATCTGCGCGCCGACGACGTGGGGCGCGACGTCGTCGTGTGCGGCTGGGTCGACAGCCGCCGCGACCACGGCGGTGTGGTCTTCCTCGACGTCCGGGACACCGCCGGCATCGTGCAGGTCGTGGTCGACCCCGAGAGTCCCGGTGGCGGCGAGGCGCACAACGTCCGCAACGAGTACGTCGTGCGGGTCGAGGGCGAAGTGCGCCGACGCCCCGAGGGGACCGTGAACGACGGCATTCCCACGGGCGAGGTCGAGGTGGCCGCGAAGACGCTCGACGTGCTGAGCGAAGCCGAGACGGTGCCGTTCCCGATCGACGATCGCATCGACGCCGACGAAGTGCTGCGGCTCCGCTACCGGTACCTCGACCTCCGCCGGCCGCGGCTCCAGCGGAACCTCCGGATCCGGGCGCGTGTCAACCGCGCCCTGCGCGATGCGATGGACGCGCAGGGCTTCGTCGAGGTGGAGACGCCGATGCTGATCGCGTCGACACCCGAGGGTGCGCGTGACTTCGTCGTCCCGTCGCGGCTCGCGCTCGGATCGTTCTACGCGCTGCCGCAGAGTCCGCAGCTCTTCAAGCAGCTGCTGATGGTTGGTGGGCTCGATCGCTACTACCAGATCGCGCGCTGTCTGCGCGACGAAGATCTCCGTGCCGACCGCCAGTTCGAGTTCATGCAGCTCGATGCCGAGATGAGCTTCGCCGACGCGGACGACGTCATGGGCGTGATCACTGAGGCGGTCCTCGATGCCGCCGAAGCCGTCACCGGCGCGCGACCGAGCGACGTCGAACGCATGACCTGGCACCGTGCGATGGACCGCTACGGGTCCGACAAGCCCGACGTGCGGTTCGGGCTCGAGCTGCAGGACCTGAGCGAGGTGTTCGCGGCCACGGAATTCCGCGCGCTCCAGTCACCGGTCGTGAAAGGCATCCGGCTACCGCGCGAAGGAGCGATGGCGCGCGCGCAGGTCGACCGTCTCGTGGAACGCGCGAAACAACTGGGCACCTCGGGACTCGTCTGGATACGCGTCGGCGCGCACGGCGCGCTCGACTCACCGGTGACGAAGTTCTTGAGCGAGGGCGAACAGCTCGGAGTCGTCGACGCGCTGGGCGCCACCGAGGGCGACCTCGTGCTGATCTCGGCCGGGCCGGACCGGCTCGTCGATCATGTGCTCGGGACAATGCGCCTCGAGCTCGGCCGTCCGCCGGTGCACGAGGGTGGCCTCCACTTCGTCTGGGTCGTCGACTTCCCGTTGTTCGAAGGTCTCGACGACGATGGACGACCGATCCCGGCGCACCACCCGTTCACGATGCCGCACCCCGACGACATGGAGCTCCTCGAGCACGGAACCGGCGACGAGCTGCTCGCGGTGCGGTCGCTCGCGTACGACCTGGTGCTCAACGGCTGGGAGCTCGGCTCGGGCAGCGTGCGGATCCACCGTCGCGACGTCCAGGAGCGCATCTTCACGATCCTCGGCATCCGCGAGGAGGCCGCGCGGTCCCGCTTCGGGTTCCTCCTCGACGCGTTCCGGTACGGGGCACCGCCGCACGCCGGCTTCGCGTTCGGCATCGACCGTCTCGTCGCGATCCTCGCCGGCGAGGAGAACATCCGGGAAGTGATCGCGTTCCCGAAGACGCAGTCGGGCGCCGACCCGCTCACGGGAGCCCCGGGTCCGCTCGAGCCGGCCCAGCTCGAGGAACTGGGCTTGCGCGTCGCGCCCCGCCCGAAGCCGTAGCGCAGGGCGGGGGCGGCTACGGCCGGGCGGGGCGGAACGGCGATCCGATCCCGAGAGATCGGCCCGCCGGATCGCTCGTCGATCGGTTCGGTCGGTAGACCTCCGCTCACCGTAGCGAAGCCGGAAGCGAGGGCTCGGCCAAGCAACGGGGCGCCGGGGCGGCCGTACGATGTGGCCCTTGCCCGACGACCTGTTCACGGCTGCGGTCGCCGAGCGGCTCCAGGGGCGCGCACCGCTTGCCGCTCGGCTCCGCCCGCGCTCGCTCGACGAGGTCGTCGGCCAGGAGCATCTGCTCGGGGAGGGCCGGCCGCTCCGCGTGCTGATCGAGGGCGACCGCCTGTCGTCGGTGATCCTGTGGGGGCCTCCAGGCAGCGGCAAGACGACGATCGCTCGCCTCGTCGCCGGCGCCACCGAAAAGGCGTTCGAGCCGCTGTCGGCGGTCACGGCCGGGGTGAAGGACGTCCGCGAGATCGCCGAGCGTGCGCGCGCCCGGCTCGGTGAGCACGGCCGCGGCACCATCCTCTTCCTCGACGAGGTGCACCGCTTCAACCGAGCCCAGCAGGACGCGCTCCTGCCACACGTCGAAGAGGGCCTGCTCGTGCTCATCGGCGCAACGACCGAGAACCCGTTCTTCTCGCTCACTGGTCCGCTGCTCTCGCGTTCCACGCTGTTCCGGCTCGATCCGCTCGGGCCCGGCGACCTTCGTGCGTTGTTGCAGCGCGCGCTCGACGATCCCGACCGCGGTCTCGGTGATCAGCACCTCACCGTCGAAGCGGATGCGCTCGAACATCTCGTCGACCGCGCCGAAGGCGACGCGCGCAACGCGCTCACCTCGCTCGAGGTGGCGAGCGCGTTGGCGGCGGAGGAGGGACGCGACACGATCACGCTCGGCGACGCCGAGGTCGCGCTCGCGATCCGGGCGTTGCGCTACGGCGACGACGAGCACTACGACGTGCTGTCCGCGTTCATCAAGAGCATCCGGGGCTCCGACGTCGACGCCGGGCTCTACTGGCTCGCCCGCATGGTCGAAGCAGGCGAGGATCCGCGTCTGATCGCGCGCCGGCTGGTGATCCTCGCGTCGGAGGACGTCGGGATGGCCGACCCGCAGGGCCTCGTGGTCGCCGATGCTGCGGCACGCGCCGTCGAGTTCGTCGGCATGCCCGAGGCCCAGCTCAACCTCGCGCACGCGGTCGTGTACCTCGCGAGCGCGCCGAAGTCGAACTCGGCTGCGACCGCACTGTGGGCCGCACAGGCCGACGTCCGTGACGAACCTGCGGGCGCGGTCCCTCGACACCTCCGCGACGCCAGTTACCCTGGCGCGGCGAAGTTGGGCCACGGCAAGGGATACGTGTACCCGCACGACGAGCCGGGAGGCTGGGTGGAGCAGCAGTACCGACCGGACGACCGCGCCGACGTCTACTGGCGCCCCACCGGTCGGGGCGCCGACGTCGACCGTCGCCCCGGCACGTCGGAGACGACGTGGAGCCGTGCAGGAGCGAGTGGCGGCGAGCCGGGTATCCCGGTGAGCAGCGAGCGACCCGGTGTGTCGGACGAGCGGGACGGCGGAACGCAGTCGACCCGGCACGAAGGACGGGGCCGATGAGCGGCAGTGAGTGGGCGGCGATCGTCGGCGCGCAGGTGTGCCTCGTGCTGCTGGTGATCCTCGTCGTGATGATCGTGCGGCTCGACCGCACCACGCGGGAGTTGCGTATCGCGGCCGCCGAGTTCCGGCGCGAGTCGGCACTGGCACTTCGCGAACTGCGGGAAGCGGTGCGGTCCGCCGACTTCGAGCTCGATCGGATCGACGCCATCGTCGCCGGCGCCGAGCGCGTCACCGGCCGCGTCGACGCCGCGACCGCCCTCGCGGACCGAATGATCACGAGCCCGGTCGTGAAGGCGATGGCCGCGGGGACGGGCACGCGCCGCGCGGTGCAGCGGCTGCGCGGCGACGGCTCGAAGCAGCCGCGCCCCTGATGTTCAAGCGCGCGCGGTGGCTGACGGTCGGGTTCGGGCTCGGTGTCGGGACGACAGTGGCCGCCGCGCACCAGGTGCGCAAGCGCGTGACGAGGTACCAGCCGGGCGCGATGGCAAACCGCCTGGTCGACTCGATGTCGACGGTGCGTGAGCACGTCACGGCCGCAGTCGCCGAGGGCCGCGCCGCGGCGCGGCAACGGGAGTCCGAGCTCCGCGGTCGTCCTCGCCGCGCGTGACGGCAAGTCCCTCGGGACGCGCCGAGACCGCCCGATACCATTTGTCCCGTGGCGGCGCCCCGAACTGCTGACGAGCTTCGTGCTGCGTTCATCGACTTCTTCGCCGCGCGTGGCCACGCCGTCGTGCCGTCGGCGAGCCTGATCCCGCACGATCCCACGGTGCTCTTCACGGTCGCGGGGATGGTGCCGTTCAAGCCTTACTTCGTCGGCGATGAAACTCCGCCCTACACGCGTATCACGTCCAGTCAGAAGTGTGTTCGCGCCGGCGGCAAGCACAACGACCTCGAGGACGTCGGGCACACGAATCGCCACTTCACCTTCTTCGAGATGCTCGGCAACTTCTCCTTCGGCGACTACTTCAAGGCCGAGGCGATCCCCTGGGCGTGGGAGCTGGTGGTGGAGGAGTTCCAACTCGACCCCGATCGGCTCTGGGTCACCGTGCACGAGACCGACGACGAGTCGGCCAAGATCTGGGAGGAGGTCGTCGGGCTCCCGCGTGAACGGATCCAGCGGCGCGGCGACAAGGACAACCTCTGGCAGATGGCCGACACCGGGCCGGCCGGATACAACACCGAGATCTTCTGGGACCTGGGCCCGGAGTACGGGGCCGACGGCGGGCCGGCAGTCGACGAGAACCGTTACGTCGAGTTCTGGAACCTCGTGTTCATGCAGTTCGACCAGCGCGCCGACTTCGACCGTGTGCCCTTGCCGAAGCCGTGCGTCGACACCGGCGCCGGGCTCGAACGTTGGCTGGCCATCCTGCAGGGCGTCCCGTCAGTGTGGGACACCGACTCGTTCCGGCCGCTCATCGCGGTGGCCGAGCAGGTGACCGGCGTGCGGTACGGCGGCTTCCCCGGCGGCCCGCGCGACGTATCACTGCGGATCCTCGCCGAGCACGGCCGCACCATGACGTTCCTCGTGTCCGACGGCGTGGTTCCCTCGAACGAGGAGCGCGGATACGTACTGCGCCGGATCATCCGCCGCGCGGTGCGTCACGCGTATCTCCTCGGTGCGCGCGACCTCGTGACGCCGGCGCTCGTCGACGCGACGGTCGACATCATGGGCGGCGCGTATCCGGAGCTGTTGCGGTCCCGCGACCTCGTGCGCTCGGTGGTCGCGCGGGAAGAAGAACGCTTCCGGGAGACGCTCGCGCGCGGGATCGACCTGCTCGACGACATCCTCGCCGAAGGTGACGTCAACGGCTCGGACGCGTTCTTCCTGCACGACACGCTCGGGTTCCCGATCGACCTGACGCGCGAGATTGCGTCCGAGCGCGACCGCGTTGTCGACCTCGACGCGTTCGCCGCGCTCATGGACGAGCAGCGCGCCCGCGCGCGCGAGGCGCACGCGGCTGCCGGCGGCAGGGGTGATGCTGCACCGGTCCAGCTCTATCGCGAGCTCCTCGAGGAGCTCGGGCCGTCGGAGTTCACCGGGCGACGCGAATACGAGACCACGGGATCGAAAGTGCGTGCGGTGATCGCAGCGGGTGAACGCGTCGCGCAGACGGGTCAGGGCGCACGAGTCGACGTGGTGCTCGACCGCACGCCGTACTACGCCGAAGCCGGCGGGCAGATCGGCGACACCGGCGTGATCGAGGGACCCGACGGGACGGTCCTGCGCGTCGACGACACCCAATACGGGCTCCCGGGCCTCGTCCTGCACCGCGGGACCGTCGAAGCGGGGACCCTGTCGGAGGGCGACGAGGTGACCGCCCGGATCGACGGCGAGCGGCGCGATCGCATTCGGCGCAACCACACGGCGACGCACATCCTCCATTGGGCGCTCCGTGAGGTGCTCGGGCCGCACGTGAAGCAGGCGGGTTCGCTCGTCGCGCCCGACTACCTGCGTTTCGACTTCAGTCACCACGAGGCGGTCACGCGTGAACAGCTCGATCGCGTGGAAGAGCTGGCCAACCTCGAGATCATCGGTGACGCGCCGGTTCGTCACTACGAGACCACCAGAGAACATGCCGAGAGCCTCGGCGCGATCGCGTTCTTCGGCGAGAAATACGGCGACCTCGTGCGCGTGTTGGAGGCCGGAGAACACTCGATCGAGCTGTGCGGCGGCACGCACGTGCACGCGCTCGGCTTCATCGGGCCGATCAAGATCACGAGCGAGGGATCCATCGGCGCCAACCTGCGGCGGATCGTCGCGGTCACGGGTGACGCCGCGCTCGCGCGCATCCACGACGAAGAGGTGCAGCTGCGCGAGCTCGCCGACTCGCTCAAGGTGAGCCCGGCGGAGCTCCCCGACCGCGTGGCACGGCTTCGTGATCAGGTGAAGGAGTTGCAGGACGCGCTCACAGCGGAGCGCGCGAAACAGGCGGGCGCGGAGGCGGCGGCGCTGGCGGCGGCGGCGTCTGACGGCGTGGTGGTCGCGCGCCGCGACGGGATGACATCGGACGATCTCCGCCGGCTCGCGCTCGCCATCCGCGACGCGCTCGGCCGCGGGGCGGTGGGTCTGGTCGGCCTGGGTCCCGACGGGACGAAGGCCGGCCTCGTCGTAGCTGTCACCAAGGATCTCGTCGAAGCCGGCGTCTCGGCGGCCGACCTCGCGCGCGATCCGGCACGGCTGCTCGGGGGCGGCACCGGGAAGAACGCCGACCTCGCCATCGGCGGCGGACCGCAGGTCGGTGCCGTCGACGAAGCGGTCACGCTCCTCGACACGGTCCTGCGGCGGGGTGTCGCGGACGCGTGAGTCGCGTCCTGGGTGTCGATCTCGGCAGCCGGCGCATCGGCCTCGCCGCCACCGATCCCTCCAACACGCTGGCGAGCCCGCACGCGGTCCTCGACCGGAGCGACGAGCCGGCCGACGACTACCGCGCGATCCTCGCCGCGGCGCGGAAGATCGGGGCGAGTCGGATCATCGTCGGGCTCCCGGTCAGCCTCGACGGCAAGCAGGGGCCGGCGGCCCGCTCGGTGCTGGACGAAGTCGGCCAGTTGCGCTGGCTGGCGCGCCCCGAGCGCATCGCGATCGACACCTACGATGAGCGGTTCTCGACGGTGATCGCGGAGCAGGGCCTCCAGGAGGCGAAGGTACGACGAGGCAAGCGCCGCCGAATGGTCGACGCGGCCGCCGCGACCGTCATCCTCCAATCGTGGCTCGAGGCGAACGGTTGACCATCGACACCGACAGTCAGCTCCAGCCCGAGCCCGCGACTCCCGGCAGCGCCCCTCCGGTGCGGCAGCCGGCGAAGGGCCGGCGACGGCGGCGCACCCTGCTTGTCGTAGCGATCGTCGGCGTGCTCGTGCTGCCATTCCTGCTCTTCGCGGGGTGGTTCGTCTGGGAACTCGACCCTCCGGGCGGGCCCGGCCACCCGGTCCAGGTCGAGATCCAGCCGGGGTGGGGCGCGCGGGCGGCGGGTGACGCGCTGCAGGCGCACGGTGTGGTCGGCTCGTCGCTGGCGTTCCAGATCTGGGCGAAGCTCTCGGGCACCGACTTCCAGGCGGGCCGCTATGACCTCCGCGAGCATCTCGGAGTGCGGGAAGCTGCCGCCGTACTCCGCCGGGGGCCCGCGGCGCCGCCCCACTTCACGCTCGCGCTGCCGCCGGGCCTGACATTGCAGCAGATCGCGGATCGCGTCGGGAGGCTTCCGGGGCACAGCCGCGACACCTTCCTGCAGGTCGCGGCATCGGGCGTGGTGCGGTCGCGCTTCGAGTCCGCCGGCGTGACCTCGCTCGAAGGACTCACCTGGCCCGACACCTACTTCATCGGAGAGCAGCAGACCGACGAGCAGATCCTCCAGACGGTCGTGTCTGCCTTCGACGAGCACGCCGCCGCCGTTGGGCTCACGCCCTCGTCCTACGACGCGGTCAAGATCGCGTCGCTCGTGCAAGCCGAGGTGGGCGCCACGGACGACGCGCCGCGCGTGTCGGCAGTGATCGCTAACCGACTGCAACGTGGGATGCAGCTCCAGATCGACGCGACCCTGTGCTACGCCAAGGGCGGGTGCCCGCCGGTGCCGAACAACACCGACAAGCAGCTCGACTCGCCGTACAACACATACAAGGCTGTCGGCCTGCCGCCGACGCCGATCATGACGGTGACCGAACCCGCGTTGCGCGCCGCGTTGCATCCCGCGGCCGTGCCCTATCTCTTCTACGTGACCGGGAAGGACGGCGTCACGCGTTTCGCCACAACGCTCCAGGAGCACGAACGCAACATCGCCGAGCACGGTGTACGAGAAGCATGAGCGGAGCGGGAAGCATGACCGTCACGGGCGCGACCCGCTTGGCCGCGGTCATCGGCGACCCGATTCGCCACTCGCGCTCGCCCGCGATCCACAACGCGGCGTTCGCAGCCGCCGGCCTCGACTGGGTCTTCGTCGCGTTCGAAGTGCCAGAAGGCAGAGGGCGGGCTGCGGTCGAGTCGGTGCGCAGTCTCGGGCTCGGCGGGATGAGCGTCACGATGCCGCACAAGCGCGAGGCGGCCTGGGCGTGTGACGTGCTCACTCCCGAGGCCATGACGCTCGGCGCGGTGAACACCGTTGTGCCCGGCGAGCGCGGTCGGCTCCTCGGAGCGTC
The DNA here is from genome assembly GCA_046727575.1 of Actinomycetota bacterium. GTDB lineage: Bacteria > Actinomycetota > Acidimicrobiia > IMCC26256 > DASPTH01 > DASPTH01. Next base: position 80 of record JBKPCV010000050.1, on the reverse strand, counting down.
AACCGATGGCGAAGGCTTTCTCCGCGCATTGCGCGACGAGGGCGTCGATCCCAGAGGCGCCGCCGCGCTCGTCGTCGGGG
>JBKPCV010000049.1:0-60999 GCA_046727575.1 Actinomycetota bacterium | reverse complement strand
GTACTGGTGCTGGGCGGATGCGTCGTCGCGGCAGCGGCCGCCGCTGCCGTGTGCACGACGCACGCGGAACCGGCGACCGCGGCGGCGAGCGCCACCGCGGCCGCCCCCGCCCGAGTCCGCGCGCCCCCCATAGCGCCCGGAAGTATGCCCGCCCGCAGGCGCCGACGGCGCGCGGCTCGGGGCCGCCCTATCCCACGCGGCGGTCTCGGCCCTGCCAGTACGGCTCGCGCAGCTTGAACTTCTGGAGCTTCCCCGTGGCCGTACGCGCCAGCGCGTCCCTCAGCTCGACGGTGGTCGGACACTTGAAGTGGGCGAGCCGTTCGCGGCAGTGCTCGATCAACTGGTCCCCGCCCGCGGTGGCACCGGGCGCGAGCACGACCAACGCTTTCACGGTCTCGCCCCACCTGTCGTCAGGTACGCCGATCACTGCGGCCTCGACAACCTGCGGGTGTGAGCACAACACGTCTTCGACCTCGATGGAAGACACGTTCTCGCCGCCGCTGATGATGACGTCCTTCTTGCGATCCGAGATCGTGAGATACCCCTCGTCATCGAGTGTGCCGCCGTCGCCCGTGTGGAACCAGCCGTCGACGATCGCGTCGGCGGTCGCGTCCGACTGTTCCCAGTAGCCGGCGAACACCACGTTGCTGCGAGCGAGCACCTCGCCCTCGCCGTCGACGCGGAGCCTCACGCCCAGCGCAGGCGCGCCGGCGCGGCTCAAGCGCCGCGCGCGGTCGGTGGAGTCGAGGGCGTCGTATTCAGCGCGGCGCCGGTTCATGGTCAGCAGCGGTGACGTCTCCGTGAGACCGTAGATCTGGACGAATTCCCAGCGGAGGTCGGACTCGACGCGCTCGATCGTACGCGTCGGAGGCGGCGCGCCGGCGACGACGATCCGTACTCTGCCCGCTCCCGGGATCGGGCCCTCCCAGCTCGACGCCGCGTCGAGGACGGCGTTCGCGACCGCGGGCGCGCCGCACATGAGCGTCACGCCGTGTCGATCGACCCGCCGAAGGATCTCGTTCCCGTCGATCTTGCGGAGCACGACGTGCTGCCCGCCCATCCCTGTGACGGCATACGTCATGCCCCAACCGTTGCAGTGGAACATCGGCAACGTGTGCAAGTACACGTCACGGTCGCTCACTCCGGACTGCCAGCCGAACGTCGCCGCGTTGACCCAGATGTTGCGGTGGGTCATCTCCACGCCCTTGGGGCGCGCCGTCGTGCCGCTCGTGTAATTGATGGTGGCGGTCGAGTCTTCGTCGGGCTCGTCCCACGGCTCGGGTTCGGTGTCGAACGCGAACAGCTCGGCATCGGCTTCGGCTCCGATCACGAAGCGGTGCTTCGCGTGCACATCGCGGAGATCGTCGTCGAGCTCAGGATCGACCAGCAGCACCGAGGCCCCGGCGTGCTCGACGATGTAGCCGACCTCGTCGGCGTTGAGCCTGAAGTTGATCGGCACCAGGATGCGGCCATAGGAGCTGACGCCCCAGAAGCTCGCGAGCAACCGGGCCGCGTTCTGGGTGACCATCGCGATGCGCTCGCCCTTGCCGACACCAAGCCGGTCGAGGCCCGCTGCTTGCGCGCGCGCGATCTCGGCGAAGCGCGCGTAGGTGAGCTCGCCCCACGAGCTGGCCGGCTGGTCGGGCTCGTCGATCACGCCGACGCGGTGTCCGTAGACAAGGTCCGCTCGGTCGAGGAAGTCGGCAACGGTGAGCGGAATCTTCACGATGCAATCTCCCCTGACTCCGGCTCCGACGGTGGGAGCCTACGACGGCCGCGGCATGCACCGATCGGGCACGAAGACTCCGTACGCTACGGGCCCGTGAGCAAGAAGCAGGACAAATCGGCAAGGGCGAAGAAGTCGGCCAAGCGAATCCGCCGCAAGGCCGCGGTGGTACTGCGGCGTGCGCGTGCATCGGCCCGCCTCGAAGTCTCTCGAGCAACCAGTGCGGCCGCGGAGATCCGGGAGCAGGCGTGGGCCGCCGCGGAGGCCGAATGCGCAGCGCTGCGCGCGGACGCCCATCGCGAGTGCGAGGAGATCCGAACCGACGCGCGCGACGACGCTCGAGACGAAGCGGCTCGCATCCTGCACGAGGCGCACGCCAACGCCGAGTCGACCGCGGGCGAGCGCATCTCGATCGCCGGGGCACAAGCCCGCGCCGTCGTCGCCGAAGGTGAGCTGCAGGCGGCGCGCCTGGTGGCCGACGCGGAAGCTCGGGCGCAACAGCTCCGCGACACCGCGCGTGACGAGCGCGAGCGTATTCTCGGCGCGGCGAACACCGAACGCGCTCGGCTCGTCGACGAGGCGAACGCCGAGGCCACCGGCATCCGTGCGGCCGCCGTTGAGGAAGCCGCCACCCTGATGCGTCGCCTCGAGAGTGAGCGCACCGCGTTGTTGGAAGCGGCGCGCGCCGAGGCGGCGAGCATCGTCACCGAAGCGCAGGAGCAAGTGCAGGCTGAGGCAGACGCGGCCGCGGTGGCGCCCGCGCCGGTGGCACCCCTCGAGACTGCCGACGCGCCTGCACCGAGCATGTTGCGCTGGACGCCACCCGACACGCTGCCCGCTCCGAACGGCACGCTCCCCGCGACTGATGACGTCGCGAGCGAGGATGTCGCCGCGCCGATGGTGGTCGAGGACGTCGAGACGGTCACGCGCCGTCGCAGGTGGCGCTTCTTCGGACGCGCGCGCTCGACCTGATGACGCCCGCGGCGCGTCAGCGCTCGACGTAGAGCAGGATGTTGGGCAGCGGATCGAGTTGGAGCACGTCGCTCATGTCGATTCGGCCATCGCCCGCTCGTGCCGCCAACTCGTCGAGCACGCCCTCGATGTCGTCCGTGTCGAGCTCGTAGATCGCGAGGTGGGCGGGCAGTGATGGGTCGGCCGTGGCGATGCTGCCGCTCGACAAGGTGTAGCGGCGTGCGCCGGTGATGCCGGGGATCTCGCACACCTGCGGGAGGTGGGTCTGGTCATACCACTTGTGGTACTCGTCCTCCCGGTCCGGCGTCACCGCTTGCGATTGAACGAGGAGCACTGCTTTCGGCATCCGTACATGCTCCCCGACACTCCCGCGTCCCGCAACTTCCGGTACCGGTGCCCCGGTGCTCACGGAACGCAGACGTCCACTGCGTGGGGTGCGACCTTTGCCTTGAGCCGTATTGCCTTCGACCGCGTTCCGCCGTCGATCTCGTAGGGCAACTTGCGGTCGAGGTCGATGCGAATGGTGCGCGCGGAGGTTGCCTCCACGAACGGTGACCTGGCCGCGTCGCCGAACATCGCGCGACCGAGTGCCCGCGCCCATTGCACCGCCCCCCGTGCCGTCACGACACCGACCTCGAGCCGACCGTCGTCGAGCTGGGCGTTGGGGAAGACCTCGATCCCGCCGACGATCCGACCGGCGTTGCCCACGAGCACACAGCTCGCCTTGCCGGAGAACCACCGCTTCCCGTCGACCGCGACGCGCGCTTCGAATCTCGGGACGCGAACGTTCTTCACGCCGCTCAGGACGTAAGAGAGCTTCCTGAGTCGGTGCTTGAGCCTCCCGTTCACGTCCCCGATCATCAGCGCGTCGAAGCCGGTTCCTCCCATCACCGCGAAGTGCTCGCCGTTCATCACACCGACGTCGATCGCCCGTCGATCCCCGTACAGGGCGACCGCAACCGCCGGTTCGATCTCGTGTGGGACGCCGAGGTTGTCCGCGAGCAGATTCGCGGTGCCGGCCGGGACGATCGCGAGCGGCACTCGGTCACGCGGCGGAGCGCCGGCGATTGCATCGATCGCGCGCTGCACCACGCCGTCGCCACCCCAGACGACCACGACGTCGGCGCCCTGTTGCAGCGCTTGTCGCACGTATTTGGCCGCTCGCTTGCTCTTGTCGACCTCGTACCACATGGGTTCGCTCACGCCGTCACGTGCGAGCACGGCCCGCAACTCGTCGAGCCCTCCACCGATCGACTTCCGCGAGTGCGCGACCACGGCGACCGAGCTCATCGTGCCGTTGCCTCCGCGCTGCCCACCGCGACGAACTGCAACCGCGCGTTGGACGCCGACTCCGCGGGCGCGCGGTCGGTTGTCATGATGGTGGTTTCACCCGATTCGCTCCGCGGTAAACGCACCCGCGAAGGCTCTCGGGACGAAACCCTGCAGACAGGGTCTGCTGACGCCGGTTCGCGGAGAGCGCGCATGCGGTGCGAACGGGCAAGCTGTCGGCGTGAACTTCGTCGGTCACATCGCCACCGGTCTCCGCGTCTGTGACGGCCGCGAGCGGCGAAGGTTGCTCGTGGGCGCGGCACTGCCAGACTTCGCGGCTATGGGTGGGATACGGCTCGGTGCGCCCGACGGCTCGCTCGGTCGTGGGATCGCGCTCCACCACGCAAGCGACCACGCCTTCCACGCCGATCGCTGGTTTCTCGACGTGGAACGCGACCTGCGTGCTTCGCTCAACCGAGACGGTCTCCCCGACGGTGCAGCGCGGGCATGCGCGCACGTCGGACCCGAGCTCCTTCTCGACGGAGCCCTTCTCGCGGAGCCTGCCATTGCGCGCGGCGTGGGACGCGTCTACGAAGCCATCGCCGAACCGAGCGTCGTGATCGTTGACCTCGTGCCTCACGACGAACGGCCACACTGGCGCGCCCACCTCATGAGCGTGGCGCGGCGACTCGACCCGCTGACGTACCGCGACCCGTCCGTGGTCGCGCAGCGCTTGCACGCCGTCACGGCACGGCGACCGCGCCTCGCCTTCGACGAGCATCTCGTTCCGACGGTGATGCGAACGATGGCTGCGGTGCAACCCTGGATTGTCGCGTCCGCGCACGACGTGCTCGGACGCGTTGCGGCCGTCGTACGCGCGACGCCGCGTCGCAACGATCAGTCCGGAGGGAAGTGACGATGGACGTCACCACGGCGTTGTTGTGCGATTCTGCGCAGGTTCGCGAGGGATTGTTGTTCGTGCTCGCAGGGGGCATCACGCGCGTTCGCCGCGCGACGTACCCGGCTCACCTCGGTGCGGCACTCGCTGTCGTGCTCGACCTCGACACGATCGAGGCCGAACGAGCGCATGAATTCGAGCTGGTCGTCGTCGGTGAGGACGGGGAGGAAGTCGGAAGAGTCGACGCCGAGATCAAGGTCGGCGAGACCCAAGGCGTGCAACCCGGCGAGAACATCCACGTGCCGCTCGCGATCGACATGCATGCCCTCGTGCTTCCCCGAACCGGCGCATACGAACTCCGCCTCTACGTGGACGGCCAGCACCGGCGCACGGTGCAGTTCTGGGCCGAGCGAACACCGGAGCTCATCTGATCGACCGCCCTCGGCCTTCCGCGCTCCACGAGCTCCGCGGGGAGGGGGCCTCTGCCCGCGGCCCCTCTCCCCGCTCCGGGGGCGCCCTGCCGCACCCCCGTCGCTGCCGTGTCGTCAGGCGCTCGACACGTCGAGCGCGGGCGACCCGCCCCGGCAGGCTTCGCTGCAACGTTGACGTACCACCGCGATCGCTTCGCCGGTGATGCGCACGACACTCCTTGCTGAGCCCGCTCCGCAGCGGAGTCGACTTTGTGATGACGCTGCTGGTGAAAGTATTGACACTGAGCGCGGCCAGCGCAAGGGACTGTGGCGCTCGTCACGGTGCTGGCGCCTCGCTGCGCGCGACCGGGACTCGGATGCGCGCGCCTTCCACAGCGGGCTCTCAGCAGTGCGGGAACCGACGCAGCGCGCGTCTGCGTTCCTGCTGCATGAACCGAGCAAAGTCCCCCCGTTCCCGCCGCGCCCTAGCGCTCGCCCTCGTCGTCGCGGGCGCGATCGCCTTCACGAGCCTCGTCGGTTCGACGGCGGCCACGGCGAACGGTCGTTTCAACGCGAACGTCGAGGAGACGATCGCAGACATCCAGGAGTACTGGACCGCGACCATGCCCGCTGTGTACGGCACCACATACGAGCCGATCCCCGCCGATCGCCTGCATCCGTACTCGGCTGACAATCCACCACCCGCTTGCGGCGGCCGTGGCACGACGCCGTATCAGCAGGTGGCCGGGAACGCGTTCTACTGCCCCGAAGGCGACTTCGTCGCGTGGGACGAACAGAACCTGGTTCCGAAGCTGCGCGCGCAGTTCGGCGCGTTCGCACCGGCGCTCGTGCTGGCGCACGAGTGGGGTCATGCGATCCAGGCCCGCGCCGGGTTCGACTCGTCTCGAACGGTTTACTTCGAGCAGCAGGCCGACTGCTTCGCCGGTGCGTGGACCGCGCACGTGGCCCACGGTCAATCGAGCTTGAGCATGGACGCCAACGACCTCGACACCGCCCTGGCCGGTCTCCTCAAGCTGCGCGATCCGTCGGGTATCGACGGGAGCCAGGAGGGCGCGCACGGCAACGGCTTCGATCGCGTGCGCGCGTTCCAGGACGGCTTCGAAGGCGGCGCGCAGGCGTGCGCTTCGTACCAGAACAGCGCGCCACCGGTGACGGAGACCGCGTACACGAGCCAGGCCGACTACATGAACGGCGGCAACATGAGCCTCGACGAGGTGCTCCCCGCGGTCACGAAGTCGCTCGGGGTCTACTGGGGCAAGGACGCGCCGAAGGTCGTCGCCTACACCAACGGCACGGCGCCGTCGTGCGACGGCCACAGCGATGGCGGTGTGCTCGTCGACTCGGTCACGTATTGCCCGGCGGACAACACGATCGCGTACGACAGCGCGACGATGCTGCAGGCACACAACGACATGGGCGACTTCGCCTCGGGGGTGCTGCTCGCAACTGCCTGGTCGTCGTCGGTGCAGCACGCCGAAGGGCGGGCGATCGGGACGCCCGGGGCCCGCGAGCAAGCCGAGTGCCTCGCGGGTGCGTACACCGCCAGCCTCGACGGCAGCACGCGCAACTCGAGGGCTGACAGCATCACGCTGTCGCCGAACGATCTCGACGAAGTCGTGTCGATGTTGGTCGCGGCCGACGGCCACGGCGGCGGCCGGGGCACCGCGTTCAGCCGCGTTTCGTCGTTCCGCACCGGCTACTTCAGCGGCTCCGACGCCTGCACTCGCTAACCGTCTCGGGAGCCGGCGCCGATCGACGCCGGCTCCTGTGCCCGCTCCGGCAACTGCACGCACGATGGCTCGCACGGGATCGACACGTCCGCTCGGGTGCCGGTGCGCACGCTGGCCCCGCGCCGGATCGTGAACCACGCGACCGCCCCACCGGCGACGCTCAGCGCGCCCGCGATGTACATCGCGGTGTCGAAGCCCTGGTCGAGATTCACACCACTGCCACCCACTGTGATGCCCGCGGCAGCCGGGAGCACCGCGATCGCGAGCAGGCCGCCAATCCGCGCGACGGCATTGTTGACCGCCGACGCGAGGCCTGCGTGCCGGTCCTCGACCGCGGCGAGCACGGTGGCGGTGAGCGGTGCAACGGTGATGACCAGGCCGACGGCCAGCACGAGTGTCGCCGGAAGCACACCGTCCCAGTACGACACGCCGGGCGCGAGCACCGAGAAGAGCGCGATGCCCACTCCGGCAACCATGGGACCCAAGGTCATCTGGAGTCGAGGGCCGATCTTCTGTGCGAGCGCACCACTCCGCGCCGAGAAGACCAGCATCAGGATCGTGATCGGGAGTAGCGCCGCGCCGGCGGTGAGCGGCGAGTACCCGAGCCGCTCCTGCAGGTAGACGACGACGAGGAACGTGGCAACCCCCAGACCGCCGTACACGACGAACGTCACGACGTTGGTGCCCGAGAACTGGCGCGAGCGGAAGATTTCGAATGGCACCATCGGGTTCCTCGAGCGCCGCTCGATCACGATGAACGCCACGAGCAGCATCACTCCGAGCACCCCGGCGGCGATCACTGTCACGTCCCATCCCTTCGCTGGGCCTTCGATGAGCGCGTAGACGAGACCCGCGAGCCCGAGTGCGAGTGTCGCGGCGCCGCCGATGTCGATCGAGTGAGCGGCATCGGGGTCGGACGACTCGGGGACATGGCGCAGCGTCAGCGCGGCCGCCGCCGCGACGAGCGGGAGATTGATGAAGAAGACCGCCCGCCACGACACGGCGTCGATCAGCCAGCCGCCGAGAAACGGACCGGCCGCCGTGGCCACCCCACCGAGGCCGCTCCAGGCCCCGATCGCAGCGCCGCGATCCTCGGGCCGGAACGACGCGGAGATGATCGCAAGACTGCCGGGCACGAGCAGAGCGGCCGCCATGCCCTGGATGCAGCGCGCACCGATGAGCGCCACGACCGTCGGCGAGACGCCGCACAGGAGCGACGCGAGCCCGAACGAGACGAGGCCGATCACGAACACTTTCCGGCGGCCGAAGCGATCGCCGAGCGAGCCGCCGATCACGAGGAAGGATCCGAGCGTCAGCAGGTAGCCGTTCAGGACCCACTGCAGACCGGCGAGGTCGGTGTTGAGATCCCTGCCGATCGACGGCAACGCTGCGTTCACGACGCTGCCGTCGAGGAACGCCACGCCGGAGCCGAGCACGGCAGCCGCGATGACCCATCGTCCGGTCGCCGTGCCAAGCTGCAGACTCCCCGCCCGCGTCGGTGCGGTGGCGGCAACCCCGGTGGCCGGGCGGGCGTCGGGAGGATCGGATGTCACCACTGGATTCTCGCCGATGGGGACGCGGGTCGGTGCTGGCGATCGTGGTCAGTTTGGCGACGGTCCTGTCGTCCGTGGCGTGCTCCGGCTCGGACGCCTCCCCGCACGCGACCGGCAACACCGTGCCGCAGACACGCCCGCCCGTGCCCGCCGAGGCACCAGTCGCGCCATCCGTCACCACGGTGCCGTTGCCGCCCGCGCCAACGGTCGATCTCTCGAAGCTGCCGCGCTGCTGGCCCGACGGGTCCCTCTCGCAGCCCGCCTCGCCGGCGCCGCCGGATCTCGCAGCCGCGCTCGACGCCTTCCGCAGGGACCCGAGCGTCGCGCCGAACCTCTCGTCGGTCTCGATCTGGATCGACGGTCTCGGCGAAGTGCTGGCGTCCGACCCCGATCGCCAACTCGCACCCGCGTCGAACCAGAAGCTGCTCACGGCGATGGGTGCGCTCTCGGTGCTCGGACCCGACGCGCGGCTCACAACCGAGTTGCGCCTCAGCCCGTCCGGAGACCTCGTCATCGAGCCGGCAGGTGACGCGACCCTGACGTCGCTCGGCCCGCACTCATTGGCCGCGCTCGCCGAACAAGCACGCGCGAGCGGCGTGACGGGCATCGCGGGCTCGCTGCTCGTCGACGAGAGTCGTCATGACGGCGCGCGCCGCGCGGCCGGCTGGGAGGACTGGCAGATCCCGGCGTACACCGGACCGCTGTCGGCATTCATGGTCGACGACAACCGTTGGCGTCGGGATCCCGCGTTCCTCGGCGATCCCGCCATCGCAAACGCCGATCGCCTGCGGGGCGAGCTCGCGACGCTCGGTATCGGCGTCCTCGGGCCCACCGGATACGCGCCCGGACCGGTCGACGGCCGCGTGATCGCGCGTCTCGAATCGCCGACGATCGCCGAGCTCGTGGCGACCATGCTGCTGCAGAGCGACAACCAGATCGCCGACGAACTGCTCCCCGAGATCGCGGTCGCGGCGGGCGCGCACGGATCCATGTCCGCCGGGGCTGCGGCGACGTCGCACGCGATCGCGTTCCTGTGCGTGCCGGTGACCGGACACACCGACGACGGATCCGGACTCAGCCACAGCAACGCGCAATCGGCGCGCGGGCTACGCGAGCTGGTTCAGGCGGCGCGCGTTGCGCCGTGGTGGTCGATCGTCGACCGCGGACTACCGGTCGCCGGTCGCACTGGCACACTCGCCGGGCGTTTCCACGGGACGGCCGCCGACGGCAACGTGCGCGCGAAGACGGGCACGATCATCGGCGGCGCCGCGCTCACGGGCTTCGGCGTGACCGCGGCCGGCCGTGCCTTCGTGTTCTCGGTCATCGTCAACGGACCCGGGGCGCAGGGCAGCGCCGGTGCCATCGACGCGCTCGTCAGCGCGGTCGCCGCCTCCCCCGTCTGACGCGTGGCGCTAACCCTTCTCCTTCCCCTTGCCTCCGCCTCCGCCTTTCCCGTTGTCCTGGCCTCGGTTGTTGCCGCGGTCCTCGGCCGTCGGCTGCGTGACCGGCGGCGACGTGGTCGTCGTCGTGGTCGTGGTCGTGGGTGCGAGCGCGAGGCGCGCTTCGACACGAGCGGCAGCGGCGAGGATCTCGTTGGTGCGGCCCTCGCTGATCTCGCCCTTGGCTCGCAGCCGGTCGACCTGCCGGCGGAGATCGGCGAGCGCGCGCGCCGCACCGTCGGGATCGAACGACTGCGCCGCCTGCCGCACGGAACCGACCAGCGGCACCAGCTTGCGGCTGGCGTCCTGCGAGAGGTCGTTGCCCGAATCGCCGCAGGCGCCGAGCACCAGTGCGAGCGCGACGACGACAGTGAGCGCGAAGGCGGTGGCGGTCCGGTTCACGGTGTGACCGCCCGTTCCAGCTGCCGGATCGCGCGGTCCAGTGGCGCCGGCAGTGGACTCGGAGATGTTGGGGCCGGCCCACCGGTCGTGGGCGGGGTCGACACTGCAGAGGGCGACGCGGGCGCGGAGCCGTCGTCATTGCGGGTGACGAGGAGCCCGACAGCGAGCGCCGCGAGCAGCACGAGCGCGACGAACGCTGCGAGCATGCCGCGCCGCTTCCGACTGTGGCCGCCGGCGCGCGGAGGCAGCGCGCGCGTCTTGGCGAGCGGAGGAACGTCGACCGCCACGGTGGCCGTCGACGCGGGAGCGGTCGTGTCGGCCCGTTCCAGCGACCGCTCCAACGCCGCGGCCATCGCGTCCGCCGACTCGAATCGATCGGACGGTCGACGCGACATCGCGCGCTCGATCACGCCGACGAGTCCGTCGGGAAGGTCGCCACGGATGCTCTGGATGGGCTCGATCCGCCCACGGGCGATCGCGTCGAACCTCGCGGCGGGCGGCCCTGTACCAAAGGGCTGTCGGCCGGCGAGCGATTCGTAGAGCAGCACGCCGACGGAGTAGAGATCGCTCGCCGGCGTTGCCCGCTCACCGGCCAGCCGCTCGGGCGCGACGTAGGCGGGTGTGGCGAGCAGCTCGCCGGTCATGGTCATGGTGGCGGTCGACACCTCGGCGGTCTTGGCGATGCCGAAGTCCGCGACCTTCGGGTGCGCGTCAGCGGTGAGCAGCACGTTGCCTGGCTTGACGTCGCGGTGCACGATGCCGACGCGGTGCGCGGCGGACAACGCGGCGAGCACTCCACGCGCGACGTCGAGGGCGCGCTCGACGCCGAGCGGACCGTCGTGGATCTCGTGAGCCAGGGTGCGTCCCGGAAGTCGCTCCATCACGAGGAACGGTTGGCCGTCATCCTCACCGGTGTCGTAGACCGTCACGACGTTGGGATGGGTGAGACGTCCGGCCGCGCGCGCTTCAGCCTCGAAGCGCCTCCGGGCGACCGGCTGTTGCGCGAGGTCGATCCGCAGCAGCTTCACCGCCACCACTCGGCCGAGACGTCGATCGGTTGCTTCGCGCACTTCGGCCATGCCGCCGCGGCCGAGCTGCCCGCCCAGCTGGTAGCGGCCTGCCAGCACGCGGGCATCGACGTCGCGCCCGGCCGACATGGAGTTCGTGATGCCCGTTCTCGGCGTTCGGCGAACCTCGTTTTCGAGCGTCGCACTGGGGCGACTAGCGTGCCGGGGACGATGACGCGTCCCGCGATCACTCGTCCGCCCGTCCTGGCACTCGTCGCTGCCGCACTCCTGCTCGCCGCTGCCATCGTCGTGTCGCAGGAACCGCCACGCGACATGAACGCGACCGAACGACGTGACGGTCCCATGATCGTGGGGCAGGCCCCGGCGATCGTCCTCGCCACCGCCTCAGAGGTCAGGAGCGACGCGGCGTGGATGCCGCTCTTCGCGCTCGGTGTGGCCACCGTCGTCATAGGCGACGCCCGCTTCCGTCGCGACAGCCGCGCGCTCGGTGTGTCGTACGCAGTGCGCGAACGGCTCGTGCGCGCGTATCGCCGCGCTCCCCCGTACGACGCCGTTCGTTCGTTCTGAGCCGCGCTCCTGTTGACCGCGGCTCGAGCACGCCGTCGACGGAGGAGCAATGAACCAACTCTTGACCGAACCGGCGCCGGCACACGTTCGACGCGTCGGTGACATCGCCCGTTGGGTGGGCGTCGCGCTGGTGCTCGCCGTGACCGTCGCCATCGGGATGTGGCTGGTCCGCGGTCCCGGATTCGTCGACCACATCTCGGTGGTGAATCACACTGACTACGACCTCGACGTGGACGTCACGGGCAGCGCCCGCGACGGATGGATGCCCGTCAGTGTCGCGACGCGCGGCGCGACGACGAGCACGCCGCAAGTCGTCGATCACGACGACACCTGGATCTTTCGGTTCTCGCACGAAGGAGCGGTCGGCGGCGAGCTGAAGATATCTCGCGATCAACTGGCCGACGCAGGATGGCGGCTCGTCGTGCCTGAACGCGTCGCGCAGGAACTGCGCGCCGCGGACGCGAAGGCGCCGAGTCCGTGACCGCTACGAGCACCCGAGCGCATCGCGCAAGCGCTTCAGGTTCTCGTCCATCACCGTGAGGTAGTCAGCGCCCTCCTTCTGCTCCGCGGGTGTGAGACCCTCGAGCGGGTTCAGGGTCTCGGTGCGGACGCCGACCTCGCGCGCGAGAGTCTCCGCGATCCGCGGTGACACGAGCTCTTCGGTGAAGATCACCGTCACGTGCTCGCGCTTCACGAGGTCAGCGAGCGACGCGAGCCGCTTCGGGTCGGGTTCGGCGTCGGGCGACAGTCCAGCGACTCCTTCTTGGCGCAATCCGTAGCGACGGGCGAGATAGCCGAACGCCTCGTGGGACGTCACGATCACCTTGCGTCCGCAGTTGGCCAATCCCGCGCGGTATCGCGCGTCGAGTGCTGTGAGCTCGGCGCGGACCTTCTCGGCGTTCGCTGCGTACTCCGATCGGCCCGACGGATCCACCTTCGCGAGCGCCTTCTGCACACGCGTGACGATCTCGCGCATCAGCACGGGATCCAGCCACACATGCGGGTCGAGCGCGCTCGGGTTCGACTCGTCGACCTTCTTGTGGCCCGTCGTGATGGGCAGCAGGTCGAGGATCTGCAGTGTCGCACCCTGGCGCTGCTTGCTCGCCTTCTCCACGGCGGGCTGGAAGTTGCGGCCCAGATCGACGACGAGGTCAGCGTCGAGCAGCGAATCGATCTGGTCGGGGGTCAGCTCGAGATCGTGCGGCTCGGCGCCCGCGGGAGTCAGGTTCTGGACCCGCACCCTTGCGTCCCCGACCCGCTGGGCGGCGTACGCGAGCGGGTAGAACGACGCGACGACTCTCTGTTTGGTCGTCGACGCCGCGGGCGCCGATGGAGCCACCACCGCGAGCGCGACGACGAGCGCCACCACCACGGCACCGCCCCACCGGCGAAGTGCACTCCCTCTCGTCACCGCCATACTGAGAATGACTCTCACAATAGCACGCCGGGCTCGGGTGAGAGAATCGGGGGGATGGGCCACGCGCACGACCACGCCGTGGGCGACGCCGCCGTGCCGCGCCGCACCCGGCGCCGGCTCACGGTCGTCTCGCTGGTCCTCGGGCTCGTCACGCTCGGCGGTATGGCGGTGCTCTGGCCCCGCCACGACGTGCGAGGCCAGGTCGAGAAGCTCGGGCTGATCAAACACGTGCACGCGGCCGTGGTCGTGCGCGTCTCCCGCGGTCCGTGCCGAGGCGCCCGAGCAGGTGCGCAGCGCGTCGACTGCAAGAAGGTGACGTTCCGGCTGACGCAGGGACCGAACGAGGGTGAACGTCGCACGATCGAGTTTGCGAGATCGAACACCACGCCCGACCTGCATTCCGGCGACAAGGTGGTGCTCAACCACGTCGAGCATGCGCAACGAGGATTCGACTACACGTACTCCGACCGCCAGCGGCGCCCGGTCTTGATGTGGCTCGCGATCCTCTTCGGGGTCGCGGTGATCGCGCTCGGGCGGTTGCGCGGTGTCGGCGCGCTCATCGGCTTGGGCGGCAGCATCGCGGTGATTCTCGTGTTCATCCTGCCGTCGATGCTCGACGGCAATAGTCCGTCGCTCGTCGCCATCATCGGCGCGAGTGCGGTCGCCTACCTCGCGCTCTACCTGGCGAATGGCCTTCGACCGATGACGACGGTCGCGCTGCTGAGCACCCTTGCTGCGCTCGCGCTCACGGTCGTACTCGCCTCGGTCTTCACCCGGCTCGCGCACTTCACCGGCGCGTCGAACGAGGACGCGCTCCTCGTGGGACTCGGCACCTCGGCCATCGACCTCAAGGGACTCGTGCTGGCGGGCATGGTGCTGGGCGCGCTCGGCGCCCTCGATGACATCACCGTGACGCAGGCGTCTGCAGTTGGCGAGCTGCGTATGGCCGATCCAACCCTCTCGCGTCGTGATCTCTACCGTGCGGGGCTGCGGATCGGTCGCGATCACATTGCGTCGACCGTCAACACCCTGGCACTGGCCTATGCGGGTGCGTCGCTCCCGCTCCTCATTCTGTTCACGCTCTCGGGTCAGAGCCTCGGCAGCGTCGCCAACGGCGAGATCGTCGCGGTGGAGATCGTCGCGACGCTCGTCGGCAGCATCGGGCTGGTCGCGGCCGTCCCGATCTCCACCTGGTTCGCGGCGCTGGTGGCCGCCGAACACCACGAACCCGGGCCCGCGTCCGCGCACGCGCACCGGGAACCCGTCGGCGTTCGCACGGAGCGTGTGCTCGACGCGAAGGCCCCGACACCGCGCCGCACCCGGACGCGCGCTCGCCGCACGCCCCCGCCACCAGAGGACTTCCTGGCGCCGCGCGAGGAGACGGACTTCTGGGCCTAGCGCCCGACGGCGTTCGGCGCAGGACGGTGCGAAACCGGCCCGAGCGGGTACTGAAGAGGCACGTGACCGTCGAGTCGCGATTCAATAGGCCCACACGGGGATCGGAGGACTCGAATGGAGCTCGACCGCGACGAAGTGATCGACGTACTGAACGAGATACTCGAACTCGAGCTCGCGGGCGCCGTTCGCTACACCCAGTACTCGCTGATGGTATTCGGGCATGCGCGCATCCCGATCATGGAGTGGATGCGCAAACAGGCTGACGAGGACCTCGCACACGCGAGCGCGGTCGGCGAGGAAGTCACGTCGCTCGGCGGCCGCGTATCGCTCGCCATCGGAAAGCTCGTCGGCACGCACCACGACACCGTCGACGAGATGATGGAAGAGATGCTCGTGCACGAACGTCAGGGCATCGAGCTGTACCTGAAGTTGCTTCGTCTCGTGGAGGGGAGCAACGTCTCGCTCGAGGAGCTCGCGCGCGAGATGGTGCGGAGCGAAGAGATGCATGTAGCGGAGATCGAGAAGATGCTGAAGAAGCGGGGTGACGCCTGATGCCACCACTCCCGTGGAAGAACATCTCCTCGGTTGCGCCTGATACGGAGTGCACCGCCATGGCATCGCGCCTGCCGCTGCGGTCGTACGGAAGCATCCTGGGTTTCCTGTCGAGCACGTTGAAGATCCGCAAGCAACTCGACCGGAGCCCAGGGCTCGTCGGATACGCATTGGATGCGCACATCGCGAAGAAGACCTTCTACACACTCTCGGCGTGGACGTCCCGCGAGGCCCTCGAGCACTTCGCGCGCGCGGACCCGCACCGCACGCTGACCGACGGCATCCGACCCAAGATGGATCCGACGACCTTCGTGTTCTGGACCTGCCGCGCGGCCGACCTGCCGCTGGCCTGGCCGGACGCGCGGCGCCGGCTCGACGACCAGCGGGCCAAAGACACTGCGGGCGGAAGCGACTGAGAAGGCGAGCGGAGAGGCAGCCGAAAAAGAGGAAGAATGACGGGATGACGCATGACCTCGTGATCCGAGCCGGAACGGTCGTCGACGGCAGCGGCGCCGCGGGCTACCTGGCCGACGTCGCCGTCGACGCCGGGCGGATTGCCGCGGTCGGCCGCGTACCGGAGAACGGTCGAGACGAGATCGATGCCGAGGGCCACGTGGTCACCCCCGGTTTCGTCGACGGCCACACGCACATGGATGCCCAGGTCTTCTGGGATCCGTTCGGCACGTCGTCGTGCTGGCACGGCGTGACCACCGTTGTAATGGGGAACTGCGGCTTCACGCTGGCGCCGGCGCGCCCCGATGCGCGTGTGCTGGTCGTTCGCAACCTCGAGCGCGCCGAGGACATGGACGCCAACGCGCTCGCTGCTGGCATCGACTGGCAATGGGAGACGTTCGCGGAGTACTTGTCCGCGGTCGACCGTCAACCCAAAGCGATCAACTACGCCGCACAGATTGGGCACTCGGCGCTGCGCACGTGGGCGATGGGCGAGCGAGCATTCGAAGAACACGCGTCCGACGACGACCTCGCGACGATGGAACGCGAGCTGCGCGAAGCGTTGGGGGCGGGCGCGATCGGCTTCACCACCTCGCGGAGTGATCAGCACGAGACTTCCGACGATCGTCTCGTCGCGTCGCGGGTCGGTTCCTGGAACGAGGTCTGCCGCCTCGTGGGCGTGATGGGCGAGCTCGGCGTCGGGGTCTTCGAACTCGCGACGCCGCTCGGTCGGAGCACGGACCCCGAGCTCCGCGCGCAGGCCCTCGCCGAAATGAAGGGACTCGCGCTCTCGAGCGGCGTCCCCATGACGTTCGGCGTTGCCGCGTCGCGCACGGGCAAGGCCGATCTCCTCACGCTGATCGAGGAGACCGTGGCGGAAGGCGGTCGCATGTTCGGCCAGAGCCACTGTCGTGGCATCGCGGTCGTGATGTCGTTCCGGACCCGACTGCCGTTCGACAAGCTGCCCCTGTGGTCAGAGGTGAGGGCGCTGCCTCCCGACGTCCAGCTGCAGGCACTCCGTGACGAATCACTCCGGCGCAAGCTCGTCGACGAGGCGCACCATGGTGACTACGGCCGCGCCATTGGGGCCGAGACACCCAGACCGGACTTCACGCGTATGCGCGTGTTCGACCGAGCCGTCCCGCCCAATCCCACCGTCGCCGACGCGGCCGAGGAGCGTGGGCTCGATCCGGTTGAGCTCATGATCGAGCTCGCGATCGAAACCCAGCTGGGCCAGCTGTTCACCCAACCGCTGCAATCGGATGACGACGACACCGTGCTGGCTGCCCTCCGCCACCCGCACACCGTGATGACGTTCTCCGATTCCGGAGCACACGTCAGCCAGATCGCCGACTCGTCCATCCAGACGCACCTCCTCGCTTATTGGGTACGCGACCGTCAGGCCTTCACGCTCGAAGAGGCCGTCCGCATGCTGACTTCGGTGCCCGCCGGTGCGTGGGGCTTCCTCGACCGCGGGCTCGTGCGAGAGGGCTATGCCGCCGACCTCAACGTGTTCGACCCGTCCGAGGTGGCGCCCGAGTTGCCCACCGTCGAGAACGACCTGCCGACCGGCGCGAGGCGGCTCGTGCAGAAGGCGGCCGGCTTCCGCGCCACTATCGTCAGAGGCGAGATCGTCCTGTGCGACGGCGAGCACACGGGAGCGCTCCCCGGGCAACTGCTGCGGGGTCCGCTTGTGCGCTGAGGTGGTGTACTGGCAGCGGGGCAATCGCGAGACGCAGCCAGCGGTATGGGGCCGAGGAGGGGAGAAGCACTCGAGTGGCACGTACGAGGGACCCGGGGACGCGTCGTCGCCGACGCCTCGGCCTCGTCACCCGGTTCGCGCTGACGAGCGCGGTGGTGGTCACGGTGCTCGGCGTGCTGGCGGCGCACCTCATGCACGACGACTTCCGCGACCAGGCGATCTCCGCGGAGGAGCACAAGACCGAGACGCTCGCGGCCGCGACCGCCGACGCGATCCTCACCGTCGACGATGTCCAGAACACCCTCGACCCTGGCCACGAGCGAGCGCTCGACCGGTCGTTCAGCAGCAACGTCAGCGGGTTCGCGCGGGTGAGGGTGTGGAGCCCGGACGGCAGAATCGTGTACTCCAACGACCACTCTCAGATCGGGACGCCGCACCAGACGAGCAGCGACGTTCGTTCGGCCCTCGCCGGCAACACGGAGTCGTCCACGATCGACCTCACCGACGCGCGGAACGCCAACGAGCGCGGCCACGGCAAGCTCCTCGGGATCTACGTGCCCCTCCGAGTCGGGTCCGAGAGTCCGTCAGCGGTGTTCGAGCTCGATACGCCGTACGCGCCGATCGCGTCGACCATCTCGTCGCGGGCGGACCGGCTCTATCTCATCATGCTGCTCGGGGGCGCCTTCGTCTGCATCGCGCTGTTCCGCCTGGCGACTCGCGCGTCACGTGAGCTCCGTCGTCAAGCCGAGGAGAACCGCTATCGCGCGATGCACGACGCGCTGACCGGCCTCGTGAACCGCGCCGTGCTCGACGCGCGCCTCCAGGACGCGATCCGGCGTCACCGCCGCGATGGGGGCAGGCTCGCGTTGTTGCTCGTCGACCTCGACCGGTTCAAGGAGATCAACGACACGCTCGGGCACCACAGCGGCGACCTGCTGCTCCGTGAGCTCGGGCCGCGCTTGGCCGACGTAACTGGCCCCGTGAACCTGGTGGCGCGTCTCGGTGGGGACGAGTTCGCGATCTTGCTCGCCGACGTCGAACCGGCAGCGGCAATCGCCGCGGCGCAGAATGTGCGGCGCGCGCTCGCGAAACCCGTGACGCTCGGCAATGTGACCGTCGCGGTGGAAGCCAGCGTCGGCGTCGCGTGCTGGCCTGCCGACGGCGCCGACGCCGAGACTGTGCTGCAACACGCCGATGTCGCGATGTACGCCGCGAAGAACTCACGCGCCGGCGTCATGCGTTACCGACGCGAGGCCGATCCGTTCAGTCCCGACCGGCTGCGTCTGCTCGCGGATCTCTCCCACGCGATCGACGCCAACGAGTTCGAGCTCTTCTATCAACCGAAGGTGGAGATCGCGACCGGGCGCGTCATGGCCGTCGAGGCACTGTTGCGATGGCATCATCCGCGTCGCGGCCGTCTCGATCCGGACACCTTCATTCCGCTCGCCGAACCCACCGGCCTGATCGTTCCGATCACCACGTGGGTCGCGAAGACCGCTCTGGCTGAGCTCGCCGAGTTGGAGGAGACGGGCGTTGGCAGGCATCTCGGGCTCGCCGTCAATCTCTCGGCCCACAGCCTCCACGATCGCGCGCTGGCGGTCGCCGTCCAGGACGTGGTCCAACAGTCGGGCATTGCGCCGGCACGGGTCACGCTCGAGGTCACGGAGAGCGCGGTCACTGCCGATCCGAGCCGTGCACAAGCCGTGTTGGAAGGTCTCGCGCGCGCGGGCCTGCGAGTCGCGATCGACGACTTCGGAACCGGATACACGTCGCTGTCGCAGGTCGGTCAACTGCCGGTGCACGAGTTGAAGATCGACAAGACGTTCGTGCTCGGCATGCTGAACGACCACACGAAGCGCGCCATCGTTGCGAGCATCGTGGAGCTCGGGCGTTCGCTCGGGCTCGACGTCGTGGCCGAGGGAGCCGAGACCGCAAGACACTGGGAGATGCTCCGCAGCCTGCGGTGCCGAGTCGGACAGGGCTACTACGTATCGCCACCGCTCCCGGTGCACGAGCTGCCGCACTGGCTGGCACGCCGAAGCGCGAGCGAGCTCGCGGCCGCTCCTCCGGGCGCGTAGCCGCGAGATCATGCGGTCGCCTCGAACCTGCGTCAGCGCGCTCGTGGTCACCACCCTCGTCTGCACCGCGGCGTCCACCGCGCGTGCTCAGGTGCCCGACGCGCTCGTGTCCGGCGATCCCCACTGGGTACGCGTGCGGCCGGTGCTCTCGATTCTGCCCGTGCCGCACGCCGAATCGCGAGTCTCGAAGGCGGCGAACTACAACACCCTGCTCGACGAGTACAACGCAAAGGTCACCGAGATCAACGCCGTACAACAGGACGGCATCGACCTCTACAACTCGATCAGCGCGGTCCCGAGAGCGCCAATTGCTCGCTGAACCGGACGTCAGGCCGCGCGCGGGCAAGCTGAGCGGGGCCGAGTCGACGGTACCCAGAAGCCAGCAGCGCCTGCTCGTCTGCCGTGATCCGCGGTGCCCGTCGCCCACGAGGCCGTGGCTCCGTTCCTCCGCCGCCCGTCGCGGTTTGCAGACGGCGCACCGCGGGAAGGCTCGAACCCGCGTGAGCGGTGCGGATATGCGGACTGATGAGGCGGATGAGCGCGATCTCGATCGGGAGCTGAACGAGTTCCTGCAGGAACTGCGGGTGATGCTCCCGGGTGTGCAGGTGCTGTTGGCGTTCTTGCTCACGGTCCCGTTCACCAATCGGTTCGTGACGCTGAGCGGCGAGGAACGAGCGATCTACTTCCTCGCGGTCGTCGCGACCAGCCTTGCGATCGTCTTGTTGATGACCCCCGGGGTGCAGCACCGGATGCGCTTCCGTGAGCACGACAAAGAGGCGCTGCTCCAGGTGTCGAACCGAATCGTCCTGCTGGCGACGTTGGCGATCGGAGTGGCGATCGGCGCGGTCGCGTTCCTCATCACCGAGTACTTGTACGGCGTGACTACTGGCGTGATCATCACGGCGGCGCTCGGTGCCGTCATCCTGAGCCTGTGGTACGCGATGCCGTGGAGCCGCCGCCGCGACAGGACGGGCGGCGACACCGAGCGGTGACGGCGCGACCGCTCGCGGTTACGACGGCGGCAGCGTGACGACCTTGCCGAGCGCGGCCATGACCGCGCGCGCGAGGCGCTGGCTACCGGCGACATTGAGGTGGATCCCGTCGTCCAGGCGCATGCTGACGACCTGACCGTTCTCGTCGGGCACGGCCTGTGCGTACGTGCCGACGGAGCCGGGCGCGCTGAACATCTTCCACACGTCGATATAGGTCACCCGTGGGTGTTTGCCCGCCTCGTCTTGCATGATCTGGTCGAGCAACTCCATCGACGCCGAGTACTCCGCGTCGCGCATTGGTGGCATTCCGATCCAGAGCAGGTGTCGCTCGCCGCGTGTGAGCGTGGTCATCACGCTCGCGACGCGCCGGCGGTACTCCGTCTCCCACTGTTCGTCGGGTGGCTTGTACGAGGTGCCGTTGACCTCGATCCCCTGGTCGTCGTTCGCGCCCACCATGAACACGCTCACCTGCGGGTCGCGCGCCCGGACGACCGCGTCCATGTGCTTCGGCCAGTCCCAGAACTCGTTGCGCACGAGGCCCGTGCCGACCTGGTACTCGGCGAGGGGCCTGACGACCCCGGTGTCGCGCGCCGCGAGGAACACGGCCCACGACGGCCCCGCGGCCAGCGAGTCACCGCCGACCCAGAGCCGCAGCGGTGACACGGCCGTCGCGGTCAGCGATGGCGAGCTCGACTTCGGGCGCGCGGCTCGCTTCGGCGCGCTCGACGTGCCCGTGGGGGCCGCGGTGGTCGTCGGCGCCGCGGCGGCGGTTGGAGCCGCGACTGTCGTTGGTGCTGCAGTGGTCGAAGCAGTCGACGACCGGAGCCCGGGTACATTCGTGCGGCCGGTGACGACCGACACCGTGCTGTCACTCGAGTCGATCACCGCGATGAGCGTCCCCGTGACTACGACGAGCGCGCCGAGCACGACGAGCGCCATCCACGGCCGGCGGGCCGGAGGCGACGTGGTGTCACGCGGCGGCATCGCTCACACCCTCGGCAGCACGAGCCGCGCCAGTGCGGACAGACGATCTGTCTCGACGGCCGTGAAGTCGCCCACCTTCTGCCAGAGGATCGAGTACGTCGAGCCGTTCTTGCCGAAGAAGATCGCCCGCGTCGTCGCGATGTACCCGCCGTCGTCACCGATTCCCGCGGTGTCGAATCGCACGGGGTGGAAGCGGCGAGCGTCATCGATCGGCTCTCGGTAGATCTGCACCGCGACGAACGCGTCGTCGCCGACGAGCCACTGGCAGTACGGGTAGATCGGCGTCGCGGCTCCCACCGGACCGCCGAACTGCTGCTCGATCTCGGCCTGGGTGAGCAGCGTGCACGCGAGCTTCGAGTCGGCGTCGCCGAGCGAGCCGTCATGCGGGCCGATCGTCGTCGTGGTCGGCTCGGCAGCGGGCGTGGCCCCGCCCGGCACGACGACCGCCACCATGGCCGCGACCGCCGCGACGACGACAACGAGAGCGACGACGAGACCCGGCCTCCTCCGATCCAGAAACCCGCGGGCGCTCATTTTCACCGGTGGGCGACGGTAACCGACGGGCACGCCCGGACAGCTCCACCCCAGGAGGCCGGGACAAGGACCGCGCTTGACGAGGCTTCGCCGGGCGTCTAATGTACCCCATTAATACGCCTCGGGCGTGCGTCCCGCGCGCCAGCCCCAGCACGGAGGGACCCTCGTGGAGTTCGGCATCTTCCTCAACGGCTACATCCCCGGCCCCGCGGCTCACAACACCGAGACCGAGCACACTGCGCTGATGCGCGAGACCGAGTACACGATCGTCGCCGACCGCCACAACTGGAAGTACGCGTGGTTCGGTGAGCACCACTCTCTCACCGAGTACAGCCACCTGTCTGCGAGTGAAGTCGTGATCGCCTACTGCGCGCACGCGACCGAACGCATCCATCTGGGTTCCGCGATCGTGAGCCTGCCCCCGGTGAAGGAGCACCCGGTGCGCATCGCCGAGCGATCCGCGATGCTCGACCATCTCACGAACCAGCGCTACGAGTTCGGAACCGGCCGCGGTGCAGGGAGTCACGAGGTCGCGACGTTCGGGATCATGGATACGAACGAGACGAAGTCGATGTGGGACGAAGTCATCCGACAGATCCCGCGCATGTGGGAGCAGCGCGACTTCGAGTTCACGGGCGAGCACTTCACGGTGCCGTATCCGCACAACATCCTGCCCAAGCCGTACGGGAAGGGGCACCCGCCGCTCTGGGTCGCGTGTGGCAACCCGCCCACGTTCGCCAAGGCCGGGACGCTCGGCATCGGCGCGATCGCGTTCAACTTCGAGCCGATCCACAACCTGAAGGGACGCGTGGAGGCGTACAAGGAGGCGATCCAGTCCCCGACCGAGCAGATCGGTCAATATCGCAACGACAACGTGATGATGACGAACGCCGTCGTGTGCCTGAACGATCGCAAGCGCGCGCGGGAGATCGCGATGAGCGCGGGGCGCGGCTATCTCGTGACGATGGTGAACCTCTACCACGACACCATGCCGAAGTCCCCCGACGCCATCACGTGGCCGAACCCACCAGTACGAGTGGAGTGGACCGAGGAGCTCCTCGATCACCTCATCGAGGGCGGGTACATGCTGTGCGGCACTCCCGACGAGGTGTGCGAACAGGTCGTGCGCTATCAGGACGTCGGCTGCGACCAGGTGGTGTTCGGGCTGCCGGGTGAAGGGATCGAACACGACGAGATTCTCGAGATGCTCGAGGTGTTCGGCGACAAGGTGATCCCGGAGTTCGACACCGACCCCGTGCACTCGACGACGCGCTATCGCCAGCAGGCCGTCCACCGCTTCCCCGAGCTCACCCACCCCATCCCCGACGACCTCACGGTCGAGCTCCTCCCGACCACAGCACTGTTACCGCTTCGGTAACCCCAACCCCACCAACTTGCGTCATTTCGCCGCGCTATACGCGAGATATTGACGCAAGTTGCGTTGGGGGTGTCAGGGACCGCAGAACATGCGCTCCGCCGCGAACGGGTCGCGCGGAACGACCAGCCGGGTGCGGCCGACGGCGCCGGTGAGGTTCGACCAGAACCGCGAGGCGTCGAGCGAGTCACGAGTCGCGGATCGGAGCTCGGCGAGGGCGCCGCATCGCAGCGCGTGTCGCGCGGCACGGACTTCTGTCGGGTCGAGGGGAGGCGCTGCGAACACGCTCGTGTCGAGCTTGCGGATGTCGAGGTGGTCTTCGACGCCCGGCCGCGTGGTGAGCGCGAGGATCCACGGCCACGTTTCGCGCTTCCGGTGGCCCGGCGTGTTGCTCCCGGGGGTCGTGGTCATCCGGCTCCCGACGGGGTCACCGAGGCTGTTCACTTCCTGGACGAGCACGGCGGGACCGGCGCGGTAGCCGCTCACGCCGCTCGCCTGCGAGACGAGGGTCGTGCGCTCGGGTGTCGCGTGCAGCAAGGGACGAGCACCGGTGACGACGAGCGCGCGCTTGCCCTCGCGCTCGAGTCGCTTGGCGAGCGGCCCATCGTCGAACGCGAAGTCGGTCGCGAGCACAGGGCGATGACCGGGCTCGGTGAGATCGCTCATCAGCGCTCGACCGTCTGCAACGTCGTGCTCGGTGAGCGGTACGAACGCACGGTGGAGACTCGGTCGTAGGAACGCCACGGCGACCAAGGCCCAGATCGCGACGACCGCGCACACGAGCACGAAGCGGGGTCGCCACGGCACGACCGCGAAGGGCGCGGCGATCGCGAACAGGCTCGGGAGCAGCAGGCGCGCGTGTAGGTAGTCACCTCCGCTCTCGACGACGAACAGAGCGTGCAGCAGACCGGCAACGGGCAAGGCCAACATCACGACGAGGTCTGGACGCGGTTGGCCGGCGCGTGCGACGAGCACCGCGGCGGCCACGAACGCGACGAGCGGGACGATCAACCAGTACGTCGCCACCAGATCGACGAGGTAGTTCCAACCCTGCGACCAGTACGCACTCCCGGAGTCCTTCGCCAGCGCCGTGTTGGGCACGAGCGTGCCGTAGTACCCGGCGCGGAAGATCTCGTAGAGGACGGGTAGCGCGAAGAAACCAGCGAGCAGCCACGCGAGTTGGGCGCCGCGCGGTCGTCGCACCCAGCACAGTGCGGCCAGCACCACCGCGCTCATCACCGCGAGGTCGGGTCGCACCAGCGGACCCAGGCCGAGCAGCATGCCGACACCAGCCACGCGCGCGACGGGCGTCGGACCGGGGGCGCGGCGAGCGAAACGCGCCAATACGAGCATCACGGCCCCGAGCCACGCGAGGGTCAATCCGTTCTCGAGGCCGGAAGTTGCCCAGTCCCACGACGCGGGCAGGCTGGCGACCACGACGGCGCCGAACGGCACGAGCGTCGTCGCGGTCGACCGCTCCCAGAGCGCGCCGGCGCCGCGCTCGGCCCACCAGAGGCCGAGCCCCGTGAACACGAGACCGCCCGCGATCGACAAGTACTCGAGCTTGATGAACGGGAGGGCACTTCGCGCAGCGACCAAGAAGCCCAGCCACAACGTGCTCGTGAAGATCTCGACCCGCTCGCCGACGTTGAAGACCGGGCCGTGGCCGGCGCGGATCTGGTCGACCACGCGGAAGTTCAGGAACGCGTCTTCCTCGACCCAGCGGTGCGTCCATCCCAGGACGACGAGGAACGCGACGGGGGCGAGCAGCAACACGAGTTGGACCGCATGTGACCGTCGCGAGACGACCAGATCCGCCCGCGAGGGCGCGTCGACCGTTGCGACCGACATTCGGGCGAGCCTACGTCACATGCGCGCGGAGCCAGCGTGCGTCCTCGACCGCGTCCCCGTGGTAGTCGTTGTTGAAGTAAGCGAACGCGTCGACACCATCGTCGAGCCACTTCCGCAGACGCCGGGCGGGACGCGCCAGTCGCCGACCGCCGTAACGGCCGATGTAGGCGTGCTCGAAGGCATTCGGGCCGTGGAACCGCACGTACGTCCAGTCGGCGGTCAGCAGCCACGGATGTCGCGGCAACAGGTCGTGGATGCAGAGCGCGGCGCGGTGGCGGCGCAGGACGTCGAACACGTCGTCGTGGAGCCACGACGCGTCACGGAGCTCGACGGCCCACCGCATTGACGTGGGCGCGACCGACAGAAACTCGTCGAGGCGCTCGGCGTTGCGTCGCCATCGCGGCGGGAGCTGCACCAGTGTGGGACCCAACGCATGCCCGAGCCGTCGCGTCCGATCGATGTGGTTCGCCAGCCACGACGCCGGGTCGCGGAGCTTCATGCGGTGCGAGCCGAAGGCGCCGAGCTTCAGTGCGTACACGAACCCCGGAGGCGCCTGTCTCCCCCACAGGTCGGCGGTCTCGGGCGGCGGGAGTCGATAGAACGTGTTGTTCAGCTCGACGGTGTCGAAGAGCGACGCGTAGTACGAGAACCATGCGCGTTGCGGCAGCGTCTTCGGGTAGACGATGCCTCGCCAGTCCTTGTAGACCCATCCAGAACAGCCGACGCGCGCCATACCTCGGGGTCGCGTCACGGATCCACGATGACACGGACTCGACGCGTCATGAACGCGCGAGCTCACCCAGGAGCGCCCGCGTGCGGTTGCGCGATCCCTCCCGGTCGTCACCGACCGGGAAGATCGCCGCCCACATGTCGGTGGCACCCGCGTCGAGGATCGCTTCGATCTGTGCGGTCACCGCGCTCTCGTCGCCCACGATGGCGGCGTCGCCCGGGCCGTCAACGCCTCCGCGCTCGATCATGCGCTTGTAGTTCGGGAGCACGCCGTACATCGCGAATTGCTTCGCCGCGATCTCGCGCGCTTCGTCGACGTCATCGTGCACCGCGACGGGAAGGCCGGCGACGACGCGCGTCGGTCTGTCGCGGCCCGCTGCGTCCGCAGCGGCGCGGATGCGCGGCGCGACGTGAGTCGCGATCGCCTTGGCGTTGGCCATCCAGAGGATCGTGCCGTCGGCGATCGCGCCCGCAACCCTCAGCAGCCGAGGACCGAGCGCGGCGACGAGCACCGGGACCTGTACGTCGGCGGTACCGGCCAGCGCGCCGAGCCGCACGTCGTATTCCTCGCCGTGGAACTCGACCGCCTCCCCGCGCAGCAACGCGCACAGGATCGTGACGTACTCCTCCGTGTGGCGACCGGGATGGTCGTACGACGTGCCGAACGATCCCGCGATCACTGGTTCGTGCGACGGTCCGATGCCGAGCGCGAAGCCCGGCCGTCCCATGCCCGAAACCACCGAGACCGCGCGATTGGCCATGAGCGCCGGATGCGACGTGTAGGTCTGCAGCACCGACGTGCCGAGCTCCAAGCTCGTGGTCGCACGCCCCGCGAGAGCGATCGCGACGAGCGGGTCGCCGGCCACCGCGCTCGGGTACCACAGGGTGCTGAATCCCTCCGCCTCGGCGGCGACCGCGGCGTCGATCATGCGCTCGACGGTCGATGCCGCTCCGTTCAAGCCGATCTTCACGAGCGCGCGGCCTCGACCAGGGCGAAGATGTCCTCGGGACCGAGCGGCGTCTTCGTGACCCGCACCCCGAGGTGCGCGAGCGCGTCGGCCACTGCGTTCGCGACCGCTGCATGCGACCCGATCGCGCCGCCTTCGCCGAGGCCCTTGAAGCCACCGGGGTTCGTGGTGGACTCCGACATGATGTGACCGATCTCGAGGTCGGGCACCTCGGTCGCGGTCGGGAGCAGGTAGTCCATGAACGTGCTCGTGAGCGGGTTCCCCTCGGGGTCGTACACGAAGTCCTCGAGGAGCACGCCGCCGAGCCCCTGCACGACGCCGCCGGCGATCTGGCCTTCGACGATCGTCGGGTTGATCATGTTCCCGCAGTCCTCCGACACGATGTAGCGCTTCACCTCGGGTATCCACGTGTCGGGGTCGATCTCGACGACGCACGCGTGCGTCGCATTCGACCAGGTCGGGTACCGATCAGGCCGGTACCGCACCGTGGCTTCGAGACCACTGGTGAGGTCGGCGGGCAACGTGTCGGAGCTGACGTATGCAACCTGTGCGACCTGGCGCAACGACATGTTCTTGGTCGGCGTGCCGCGCACCGACACCGTGCTGTCGACGATCTCGAGGTCGTCGGGCGACGCCTCCATCGCGTGCGCGGCGAGCTGGAGCACCTTGTCGCGTACCGCGAGCGTCGCCGCGCGTGCGGCGCCGCCGGCGACCACGGCAGTGCGGCTCCCGCCGGTGCCGGGACCGTATGGGGTCGCCTGCGTGTCGGCCTGGACAATGGTCACGTCCTCGTAACCGACACCGAGCGTGTCCGCGACGATCTGGGCCATCGTGGTCTCGACACTCTGGCCGTGTGACGTGGTGCCGAGGAAGGCGACGACCTTGCCGCTCGACTCGACACGCACCGTCGCGCCTTCGGTGTGCAGCGTCGGTCCGCCCATCGACGTGGGCTCCACATACGCGCTCAGACCGACACCCAGGTAGCGCCCCTCCGTCCGGGCAGCCTCCTGCTCGGCGCGGAACGCGTCGTAGTCGAGGATCTCGAGCGCCTGCTCCAGGGTCTCCAGCGGGGTGATCTCGTTCAACACGCGGCCGTCGGGCGCAGTGTGCGGAAGGTCGGCCACCGAGAGCAGGTTCTTGCGCCGCAGCTCGGCCGGATCGAGGCCGATCTCGCGCGCCGCGTAGTCGATCGCCATCTCGCGTGCGGTGGTCTCGAACATCCACGGACCGCGGTATGCGCCCTTCCCCATCGTGTTCGTCCACACCATGGCCATGGAGAAGCCGAAACGCGGGATCTTGTACGGACCGGGCAGCAGCTGCGCGTCCATCACCGCCGGGCACGCCGGGTACGCGCCGATGTCAGCGGTGTGGGCGACGCTGATCGCCTGCATGATGCCGTCGTCGTCGATCGCGATGCGCACTTTGCCGAGCTCGTTGCGTGAGTGCGGGGCCGACAACAGGTTCTCGCGCCGATCCTCGATCCACTTGATCGGTTGGCCGAGGAGACGGGATGCGAGTACGACCGCACACTCCTCGCGGAACACGAACATCTTCTGGCCGAACCCGCCACCGACGTCGCGCGCCGTGACGATGACCTGGCCTTCCGGAATACCCAGGTAGCGCGCGAAGAAATTCCGCGTCTCGTGCACCGACTGCGTCGCGCACGCGATCTCCAGCTCTTCGCGTCCCGGCGTCCACGACGCGAGGATGCCGCGAGTCTCCATCGGCACGCTGATGTACCGGTTCTGCTCGATCGTGCACTCGACGACGTGAGCCGCCTTGGCGAAGGTGTCGTCGAGATCTGGCGAGAAGGGGATGAAGTCGGTGGCAACCATCGCGTTCGATT
The DNA here is from genome assembly GCA_046727575.1 of Actinomycetota bacterium. GTDB lineage: Bacteria > Actinomycetota > Acidimicrobiia > IMCC26256 > DASPTH01 > DASPTH01. The sequence continues at coordinate 32,105 of JBKPCV010000049.1, read as the reverse complement.
GGAGACCCCACGCCGCGTGCACGACGTTCTCGGTGTCGTCGGCTGCGGTCGCGAAGTCGACGACGGCCTGAGCGGGGTCGTACTCCACCTCGACGAGCTCGGCGGCGTCCTCCGCGGAGTACCGGCTCTCGGCGACGACGAGCGCGACGGTGTCGCCGACGTAGCGGACGTCGCCGATCGCCAGCGGCGGGGGTACCACCAGGTCGGGTCCAAGCATCGCGTGCCACGCTTCGCCGGTCTTGCCGTCGAAGTCCTGCCAGGTGAAGACAGCCACGACACCGGGAGCAGCCTTCGCCGCGGACGTGTCGATGCTCGTGATCGCCGCTCGTGCGACCTCGCTGCGCACGAACGCCGCATGCAACATGTGCGGCAGGGCCACGTCGTCGACGTACTGGCCGTGCCCCGTGAGGAGTCTCGCGTCCTCCTTGCGGGTGACGGATTGCCCGACGAACCGAGCGGCGGCACGGGGCACTGTGGTTTCGGTCATTTCGACAACTTACGATGCGGCGCGACGCCCCACAACAGCAGCGAACGTGCGTCAATCACCGACCTCTCTCCGCGTCTGGTGACGCAACTTCGGGGTCAGTCGACGATCGAGATCGCCTGTTCGGGGCAGTTGTCCACGCCGATGCGCGCCTTCGCCTCGAGCTCGGGCGGGATCTCTTCCACGAGGAGGACGCTGTGCCCCTCGTCGTCGGGCTCGAACACCTCGGGCGCGAGTGCGTAGCAGCGGCCGTGGCCGGTGCAGCGATCCCCGTCGATCCTGATCCTCATCGTTCGGCACCTCCGGCTCGGGCCCGATCGAGATGAACGTACCGCACGGCGTGGTTCCCTACGACGCCGCGACGCTTGACCGGTGACGGACGCGGAGTGTACGCCGTACCCACCGGCGGGCCATCGGTGCTCCGCCCAGGACGGGAGGACCCGATCGTGCGTGCCGCAGTACTCCACGAGTGTCCCGGTTGGCTCGATGTCACCAACCTCGACGTCGGATCGATCGCGCCGCACGAAGTGCTGGTGCAGACGCGAGCCGCCGGACTCTGTCACAGCGATCTGCACTGCATCGAAGGCACGCTGCCCGTGCAGGTCCCGATCGTGCTCGGTCACGAGTCGTCGGGGATCGTCGAAGCCGTGGGATCGGAGGTGACCGACTTCCGCCCGGGTGACACCGTGATCGCGTGCACGTCGATGGCGTGCGGCCTGTGCGCGATGTGCTCGACGGGCCGTCCGAACATGTGCCAGAACCCACCGCGACGAGCAGCGGCGCTCGACCCGGCGCTGTCGGAGGACGGCACGTCCGTCGCGCAGTTCGCAGGGCTCGGAGGCTTCGCCGAACAGATGCTCCTGCCGGAGCAGGCGCTGATGAAGATCGAGGACGACGTTCCGGTCGACGTGGCGGCACTGGTCGGGTGCGCGGTCACCACAGGGCTCGGGGCGGTGTTCAACACCGCGAAGGTGCCGCCGGGCGCGACCGTCGCGGTCGTCGGTTGCGGCGGCATCGGGCTCAATGTGGTGCAGGGCGCGGTCGTCGCAGGCGCGGCGCGGGTCATCGGGGTCGACGTCAGCGACGACAAGCTCGAGCGCGCCCGCGCGTTCGGCGCCACCGACACCGTGGACGCGACCGCGGGCGACCCGGCGGCGCAGGTGCGTGATCTCACCAGCGGGGGCGTCGATTACTCGTTCGAGGCGCTCGGGCGCAAGGAGACGAGCGAGCAGGCGTTCGCGATGCTCGCTCCTGGCGGCACCACGACCATCATCGGCATCTCTCCGTTCGGGACGAAGTTCGAGCTGCCCGCGCTCGACTTCATCCAGGAGAAGACGATGCAGGGCTCGATCATGGGATCGAACCGGTTCCGCATCGACATGCCGTACTACCTCCGCCTCTACCAGCAAGGGCGTATCAAGCTCGACGAGCTCATCTCGCAGCGCATCAAGCTCGACGAGATCAACGACGGGTATCGGAAACTCCAGTCCGGTGTCGGCGCGCGCAGCGTCATCATCTTCGACTGATCCGGACGAACCGGCGTCAGCGAGCGGGGTATAACCCCAACAGCTGACGCCAGTTGGCAATGGCGGTACGCTGCCGCGCATGGCCGACGACGTCATGGTGCGATACGAGCGCGACGGTGACGTCGCTGTCATCACACTCGATCGACACCCGGTGAACGCGTACGACGGCGCGTTCCACGCCGAGTTCCAGGGCGCCTGGCGACGCGCCAACGACGACGACTCCCGCGCCGTCGTGATGAAGGCGCAGGGCAAGCACTTCTGTGTCGGCGCGAATCTGAGAGATCCCCAGCCCGCACCCGAAGGTGCCGTGATCCTGCCCGCGTGGGACGAGATCCGCCTCATCCAGTCGGTGATGAAGCCGACGATCGCCGCGGTGCAGGGTGGCTGTATCGGTGGCGGCCAGCGCATGGTGTGGCCGTGCGACCTCGTGTTCTGCACCGAGGACGCGTTCTTCATGGATCCCACCGCAACCATGGGCATCGGCGGGATCCAGTCGCACCTGCACACCTGGTTCTACGGGGCTCGCCTCGCGAAGGAGATGATCTACAGCGGCATGCGGATCCCGGCGTCACGCCTGTACGCGATGGGACAGGTGAACCGGCTCTATCCCGACGTCGAGACCCTGCACCAGGAGACGATGGCGTTCGCCCACCAGGTCGCGAAGCAGGATCCGGCGCCGTTGCGCCAGGCCAAGCGCGCCTCGGACATCACCATGGACATCATGGGACGTCACTACGTGCTCAGCCGCATGGCCGAGCTCCTCGACGTCATGCCGCCGATGAACCTGCACCTCCCCGACGAGTAGCGACGGCGCCACCCCACGTGCCGAACGCGCCGCGCACGCTGCAAGGAGCACTCGTCCGCCTCCGAGCGGCAACCCCGGGCGACATCCCCGCGCTCGCGGCGATCCGACGGACACCGCAGGTGTACGAGCGCTGGGGTGGGAGCGGCGACCTTGTCGCTTCGGTCGAGGAGGACTTCGACGAGCCCGGCACGACGGCATACGTCATCGAAGTAGACGAGCGTGTCGTGGGCTGGATCCAATGGCAGGCTGAGGAGGACCCCGACTACCGGCACGCGAGCATCGACATCTACGTCGACCCGGCCGTCCACGGCCGCGGCCTCGGAACCGACGCGGTGCGGACCGTCGCTCGGCACCTCATCGTCGACCACGGTCACCACCGCTTGACCATCGACCCCGCGGCCGACAACGCTGCTGCGATCAGCTCGTACGCCAAGGTCGGCTTTCGCCCGGTCGGCATCATGCGCCGTTACGAACGTGGTCCCGATGGAAAATGGCACGACAACTTGTTGATGGACCTGCTCGCCGACGAGCTCGCCGGGTAGCAGTGCGCCGATGACTCTCAGGTTCGTCTTCCGTCGAACATGAAAACATCCACGAACAGTGCGCCGGGCGGCCGGCGCGGAAAGGACAACGTCATGGGGCAGCCGGTCGTCCACTTCGAGATCATGGGCAACGACGCGGAGAAGCTCGGAACCTTCTACTCACAGCTCTTCGGGTGGAACGTCAACTCGGACAACCCGATGCACTACGGGATCGTCGAACGTCAGGGCAATGTGAATGCCGAGGGGATCGGCATCGGCGGTGGCATCGGTGCGATGCCCGAGGGCATGCCCGGACACGTCACGTTCTACATCGAGGTGCCCGACGTCGAGGCGGCGATGCAGCAGGCCGAGCGCCTCGGCGGGACGCGCCTCATGGGCCCGGAGCAGCCGATGGAGGGACTCGAGATCGCGATGTTCGCCGATCCCGAGGGGCACGCCATCGGCCTCGTCAAAGCCGCCGCGTAGGCACGCCTCCGGACAGAAGACGGGCGGTGTGCCGGCGCACGGCCGCGCGCAGGGCAAGTGTGAGAAGCCGGAGGACAGCATTCCTCGGAGCAGAGGCAGTGGCCGCCGATCGGTCGAGACCCGGCTCGAAGAGCCCGGTTCCGCCGTCAGGCGGAACCGGCAGGGGCTCGACCGAAGTAGGCGGCGCCGATGCTCCGCAGGTGTGCTGTCCGGAGGCGTCGCGGGTTACGGGATGAAGTCCTCGACGAGGCAGGCGAACTCGACCGGCGTGTCGCCCTGCAGGCTGTGGCCGGCCTCTTCGACGTGCTCGACGCGGGCGTCGGGTAGGAGCTCGAGCAGCTTGGCCTCGTCGGCGTCGTCGACGACCGACTGGTCGCGCATGCCGCGCGCCAGCATGAGGGGCACCTTGATCTGTGAGAGCGGCTCCCACAGCAGGCCGAATTGCGGGAAATCGGCAGTGCTGTCACCAGCCCCCTCGCCCTCGGTCGCCGGTCGGCGGAACCGCATGTACCGCCACACCCACGACCCGTCGTCGCGCTGGACCGCGTTGTGCAGGATGCCGCGCCGGAGTGACGACTCCGTCCGCGTCGGGTTGTACTGGATGGTGCGGGCGAGGATGTCGTCGAAGCTGTCGAAGCTCTCGGGACCGTTGATGAAGTCGGCGATCACCTTGGACTTCTCTCCGTCGACGCCAGGAGTGACGTCCACGAGCACGACTGCCCGCACGAGTTCCGGCGCGATGGCTGTAAGCGCGATCGTGGTGAGTCCACCGAGCGACATGCCGATCACGCCCTTCGCGTTCGGTGCGAGCTCCCGGATCGCAACCGCAACGTCCTGCGCGAGCGACTGAGGAGCGAGCTGCCCGCCGGTCGCCTCGTTCGGTCCGTCCGAATGGCCGTGGCCCGGGAGGTCGATCGCGACGAGCGGGCGGTCGAGCGCCATCGCCACCGTGTCCCACGTGTGCGCGTTCTGTGCGCCGCCGTGGAGGAAGACGTACTCGGGGTCCCCGGTTCCCCACACAAGGGCGCTGATCTTGCGACCGTCGGGCAGCTCGACGGACTCTCGCCGGACCGTCGGCGGACCGTCGTACGGCAGCCCGAACTCCTCGGCGTTCTCGTGGAACAGCCCGAACTCGTCGTACTCGACACGCTCCATGTCGCCACCTCCTCGGCGACAGCAGTCTGCACGGCGCCGTAGGGTACGAGCAATGCGACGCCCGGCAAGCGGTGGAGGAGGACACTCGCACATGACCGACCAACTTCCTTCCTACGACGACCTGCCGGTGCGGGACGGCGCGCCGGGCAACTCGTCATGGGGTGTTTGGGGTGATCACGACGTGTTCGGCACGCTGAACCTGCTCACCCCAGAGCGTGTGGTTGCCGCGGCGCGATCGATCCGCACGGGACGCGTGTACTCGCTGAACCCCGAACTCACCTTCCCCGATCCGCCGCTCTTTCATCGCGCGCGCATGCGACACGAGGTCACAGGCGAGCTGGGGGGAGGTCACGACGACCTGTATCACGACTGGAACACGCAGTCGTCCGCGCAGTGGGACGGCTTCCGACACATCGCGCACCGCGAGTTCGGTCACTACGGCGGCGTGCCCGACGAGGGCCACGGCATCAACTTCTGGGCCGAGCGCGGCATCGTCGGCCGCGCGGTGCTCGCCGACGTCGCGCGGTGGCGCGAGCAGGACGGACGACCGATTCGCCAAGGCGAAGGCGATCCGATCACGGCCGACGACCTGCAGTCGTGCCTCGATACCCAGGGCACTCCGGTCGAGACCGGCGACGTCCTGCTCGTGCGTACCGGATGGATCACCTGGTACCGCGCGCTCGAATCGGAGGCGCGCGCCGAGTACGCGAAGGAACGCATCGTCCCGAGCCCCGGGCTGTCGGGCCTCGACGTCCCGCGCATGTTGTGGGATCTGCACATTGCGGCACTGGCGTCGGACAACCCGGCGGTCGAGGTCTTCCCCGCCACCAGCGGGTTCCTCCACCCGCACTTCCTGCCGCTCCTCGGCATCCCGCTTGGCGAGCTGTGGGACCTCGACGAGCTCGCCGACGACTGCGCGGCGGCCGGTACCTACGACGCCTTCTTCACGTCTGCGCCGCTCAACATGCCCCAGGGCGTCGCGTCACCACCGAACGCCATCGCGGTGCGCTGACGCAGCGAACAAGTGACGATCGAACACCGCTGAGGTGGGTAGAGCGTCACTTGCTTGGCGGGCTCGGTGAAGGCGCCGGCGCGGGCTCGACCGTCACGGGCACCGCGCTCATCCACGGCATCAGGCTGATCGGTTGGCGGTGCTCGGTGAGGCTCAGCAGGCGACCCGCGTTGGTGCCGTAACGACGCGGGTCGCCGGCGTCACCCTCGTCTGGTAGCGCGCCGTAGCAATGCGTGATCGACAGAACGCCGGGCCGGAGAGTGTCATCCGCGGCAGCGACTGCGGTGATCGTGCCATGGTCCGACGTGAGCGTGACGAGACCGCCGTCCGGCACGCCGAGAGCCGCGAGATCGTCGGGGTGCACGAACACCGGGTTGAAAGGCGCACCGATGGGCACGCGCCGGCCGAGCGAGTTCATCACGTTCTTGCTGCGGCGCACCACGAGCAGGTATGGGCGAGCGCGCGGCGGCGTCGCACGCGTGAGATCCTCGAGTGCGTCGTGGAGCTCACACGCGACGTCGTCCGGTAAGAGATCGAACTTCGCGCGGACATCGGGACTGGGCGGGCCGACGACGATTGGCTCGACGTCGAACTCCGCTCCGTGCGGCGCGGCCCGCACCTCGTCGTACGGCACCTGCGCGCGCTGGGCGAACGACTCGAGCAGTTCCTCGGAGGTGGGTCGTGGCGTGTCGGGTTCCCACACGCGGCTGCCGATATTGAGCAGCAGGCCCATGCGGCGCGCGAGCTCGAAGAAGAACTCCCAGTCTTCGATGACGTCGCCGGGCCGGTCCAGGATCGGCGGCGTGTACTGGGCGAAGGGCTCGGAGAAGAAGTGCTCGTAACCGCGCGTGTCGTCGGCGCGTTCCAACGCCATGGTGGGCGCGATCACGTAGTGCGCAAGCTGCGCGGTCTCGGTCGGGAACGGGTCGATCGTGACGAGGAGATCGAGGTGGCGCAGCGCGTCGACGATGCGTGGCTGGTCGGGGAAGGCGGCCGCCGGGTTCCCCCCTGACACGACGAGCGCGCGCACACGATCGGCGCCCGGCTCGAGGATCTCCTCCGGAAGGATGGGCGACGGCAGCTCACCCATGAGCGTGCCGACGCCGAACCGGCTCCGGAACCCACGCTCCCACGTGCGCATCGGCGCGGCGGGCTGCGCGCGCAGGTTGCGACGACCGCTGAGCACACCAGAGCCGGCGTAGCGGTCGCCTTCGCGCGGGAACCGCCCGCAGACGACGTTCAGCGCCTGCACGAGGTGCTCGGCGGCGTTGGCGTGCGGGCCCATGTCGGGCCCGGTGCCGGTCTTCGCCATACCGCAGGTCGCTCGTGCGAAGACGCGCGCCGCTTCGACGATGCGGTCGGCGTCGACACCGGTGATTGCGCCCGCGCGTTCGGGTGTCATGGGCTCGACGGCCGATGCGAGCGCGTCCAGCCCGTCGACCCATTGCGCGCAGAACGCCGTGTCGTGGAGGCCCTCGTGGACGACCGTCCGCAGGAGGGCGGCGAACAACGCGACGTCCGTACCCGGGACGATTTGCAGGTGGAGATCCGCATGCGCGGCGACCTCCGTGCGACGCGGGTCGACCACGATCAACCGCAGCCCGCGTCGACGGGCCTCGTCGAGGCGGCGGACGCCATCGTGCACCGGGAAGCCCGTGAGATCACCGCCCTGCATGGACACCAATGGGTTGGTACCGGCGAGTAGCCACACGTCCGAGTCGTCGAACCGTTGACGCCCGGCTGCCCACGTACCCAACCGCGACTGCGCCACCCACTTCGCCGACTGGTCGATCGTCATCGTCGAGAACCGCTTGTGAGATCCGACCGCACGCAGCCACGCGCCGGCGAAGCTGAACGTGAGCGACGCCGTGTAGGTCTGCGTGCCGACGAACAAGGCGATCGACTCGGGCCCGTGCTCCTCGAGAATCGCACGGAGACGCGGGGCAATCTCGTCGATGGCCTGGTCGGTGGGGATCGGCTGCAGTCCGTCGGGACCGTTGCGGTGCGCAGTGAGCAAACGATCCGGCGCGTGGTGCAACGCTCCGAGATGGCGGCCCTTCGTGCAGGTGAACCCGCGCGTGAGCGGGTGCCCGGGGTCGCCGGTCACGTGCGAGACGCGGCCGTCGTCGACGTCGACGAGCAGCCCGCACAGCGGCGCGCAGATACGGCAGAAGGTGACCCGGGTCTCGGTCATGGCACGCGTCTTGCCGCCTTCATTGCGCACAACGTAGAACGTAGGCATCGTCATGGAGTTGTTCGATCTCACCGGCCAGGTGGCCGTGGTCACCGGCTCGAGCCACGGCATCGGGCGGGCCATCGCCGAGCGCATGGCCGAGCACGGCGCGCGCGTCGTGTTCTCGAGTCGAACGCTCGCCGTGTGTCAGGAACGAGCCGAAGCGGTCAACGAGCGATACGGCGAAGAACGCGCGATCGCCGTCGCGTCGGATGCAATGTCGCGCCCGCAGCTCGCGACGCTGATCGAGCGAACCATGGACAAATGGGGCCGCCTCGACTGCCTCGTTGGAAACGCGCTCGTCGACGGTCCCGCGCAGGCGTGGATCGAGAAGCTCGACATCGAGCACTTCACGATGTGGTTCGAAGGTAACGTCACCAACAACGCCTACCTGGTCCAGCTCGTGTCACCGATCATGCGCGCCCAGGGCGGTGGGACGATCATCTTCATCTCGTCCACGTCAGGCATCGCCGCCCTCGAGGACTACCTCGGCTACGGCTCGTCGAAGGCCGCGCTCTCGCACCTCGCACGCATCCTCGCGGTGCAGCTCGGTCCCGACAACATCCGAGTCAACGCGATTGCGCCGGGCATCATCGCTTCCCGGGGATGGGACCCCGAAGGCGAGTGGTCCGACCCCGAGGAACGCAAGATCGGCACCGGCGAGACGCCGCTCGGGCGCCCCGGCACGCCCGACGAGATCGCGTCGTGTGCGGTCTGGTTGGCGTCACCGGGCGGCACGTTCGCGACCGGGGCCGTGTTCGTGGTCGACGGCGGCCAGACCCTGAAGGGCATGACCGGCCCCCACGACCTGCGCACGGTCCGTCGCGAGCGACACGCCGGGAGCTGACTGCTTCAGTATTGGTCGACTCCGCTCCGCCGTCCCGCTCGTCCGAGCACGGCTTCGCTTCGTCTCCTGACGGCTATGCCTCGGTGTTGCCCCAACGGTCCCAGTACGTGAGCTCCTCGACCGGGCGGCGGACGGCGGGCTTGAAGTCGTCGCCCGTGAAGTACGCGACGGGGACGAGGCACGCCTGCACGAACCCGTCGGGCACGCCGAGGAGCTCCGCCGCCTCCTGCTTGCGGAAGAGGTGCCCGGTGGTGATCGACGAGCCGAGCCCGCGACTCCGCAACGCCAACATGAAGCTCCAGACCGCGGGATAGATCGACGGTGCCCATCCGGCCGCGCCTCCCGCGTCGAGCGTGCACGGCACTACGAGCACCGGCACTTCGTGGAGGTGCTCGATGAGGTAGCGCGCGGAGTCGAGCACGCGCCGCTGCTGCGCCGTCATCTCCACGTCGGGCTCGCTGCGCGTAGGGGCCTCCGCGCGGGGCCGATTGCGGTAGAGCTCCGCAAGCGCGGCGCGCGTCGCCGGCTCGGTGACCACGATCCAGCGCCACCCCTGGGCATTGGTTCCGGTCGGCGCCTGGATCGCGAGGCGCAAGCACTCGAGGATCACGTCATGCGGCACCGGACGCCCGAAGTCGAGCCGCTTGCGCACCGCGCGCGTCGTGCTGAGGAGGTGATCGACGGTGGTCAGGTCCATCGGCCCACGCTATTCCGGCGCGATGAACTGCAGCTCCAGCTCGATCTTGATCTTGTCGCCGAGCATGATCTTCTCCGCACCCGGGATGATGCCGAAGTCGATCCCGAAGTCGCTGCGCCGGATCGTTGCGGTGCCGGAAAAGCCGGCGTGCAGTTTCCCGTCACCGGGATGGACCTCGTGGCCGTTGAACTCGACATCGACCGCCACCGGGCGCACGACGCCGGCGATGGTGAGGTCACCGGCGAGCACGTAGCCGTCGTCGACCCGGTGCACCGACGTCGACCGGAACGTCATCGTGGGGTGGCGTTCGACGTCGAAGAAGTCGGTCGACCGCAGGTGTGCGTCGCGATCGGCGTTGTGGGTGTCGACGGACGCCACGTCGATGGTGGCCTCGACGCGCACGTCGTCGAGCCCGGGGCCGACGTCGAGCGTCGCGTCGAACTTGTCGAACTCGCCGCGGACGTTGGTGAGGCCGAGGTGACGGACCGAGAACGAGACCCCCGAATGGGAGAGGTCCAGGCTCCACCGGCCGGCGGCGAGGGGGAGGGAGGGGAAGGCGTCCGTGAGGTGAGCGGTCATGGGGTTGATCTCCTCGGGCGTAGGGGGTACTCTTTTGTAACAGCCCACATTGAATGTGATCCGCAACCGAAAAGGAAGTAGGCACTTTCATGTGCCCGAGTGACACCCCAGTGCGCGAGGCCGAGCACGAGGCGGAGGTCGAGCCGGCGGTCGAGCACGACCCCGACGCCTGCGTGGTGGTGCGCGACCTGCTCGACCACGTCGGTGACAAGTGGAGCGTGCAGGTCATCGCCCGGCTCGGGCAGCGGATGCACCGCTTCAGTGAGCTCCTGCGTGCGATCGAGGGAATCTCGCAGCGCATGCTCACGCTCACCCTGCGCCACCTCGAGCGCGACGGCTTGGTGTCGCGCAGGGTCCACCCCACGGTGCCGCCGCGCGTCGACTACGAGCTCACCGACCTGGGTGTGTCGGTGCTCGCACCCCTTCAGGAGTTCTACGCCTGGGCGAACGAGCACGGCACCGACGTCGCCGCCGCGCGCCGGCGCTACGACGCGCGTACGGCCGAACCGGTCGACTGAGCATGGCCGAAGATCGACGGCTCGTGCGGCTCACCAAGATCGTGGCGTCGCTTCCCGAAACCGAGCGCGAGTACAACGGGCAGCACGCGGGGTTCCTCGTGCGCAAGAAGCGATTCGCCTACTTCCTCGATGACCATCACGGCGACGGCATCGTCGCTCTGAGTTGCCGCGCCGCGCCGGGTGAGAACCAGGCGCTCGTCGGGTCGGATCCCGACCGCTACTACATCCCGTCGTACGTCGGACCGCGCGGGTGGGTGGCGTTGCGCCTCGACGTCGGAACCGTCGACTGGGACGAGGTGCGGGAGCTCGTCACGGACGCGTACCTGCTCACCGCGCCGAAGCGGCTGGCCGCCCTTGTCAACCCGCGGTGACACCGTCGAGCGACACCCACCGCGGTCGCGCGCCGACGTCGGGCACGAAGTCGACCAGCACCACGCCCGGTTGACCGTCGAGCGAGTTGGCCGTCGCGCCTGCGTAGCGCGCCGGCGTGGGTCGGTTGCGGACCTCCCAGTAGCGGTGGATGTGGCCGAGCGCGATGTAGTCCCAGCGAATGGCGTCGAGATCGGACGCGTAGATCGGCGAGGACCGGAAGGTCGGCTCGTCGTTGTCCATCAGCAGACCGTGGCCCACGACGATCGACCAGCGGTTGGCAGGGACCGGGGGCACGCCGACGAGCGGCCGGAACTGCGGCTCGTGCTCCGGCATCGCGCGGCCCCACACGACGATGTCGGTGCCGGGGACCTCGACGAGCACACCGTCGTGCACGTCGATGAACTGCACGTGTTCACAACGGTCGGCGACGGTGAAGCGGTGGTGGACGGACCGCTCGTCGAGCACGTCGTGGTTCCCGGGAATCATCACGACGGGGCAGCGAAGACGGTCGAGCTCGGCTGCGGTCCAGTCGAGCACCGAGTCCGGGACACGCGCATGGTCGAAGAGGTCGCCGGTGATGAGGACCGCGTCGACGCCTTCGCTGATCGCGAGGTCGATCGCCCGCGTGAATGCGGGCTCTTCGCGCCCGCCCTCGTGACCCGCGAGATGACAGTCGGATGTGTGGAGGATGGTCGCGGGTTGTCGAGAATCGGGCATGCCGCCGCGATGCTACTGGCGGCTGATCAACGCGGTTCCAGGTCGAGCGCCTTCGCAATCTTCTCTTGGCCCTCGAGCCACGCGTCGATGCTGCCTCGCGCCGGCGCGGCCAGGACGTGCTGCACACCGGCAGCTTCGTAGGCGTCGCGTTGCGACTTGATGTCGTCAGGCTCGTTCGAGCGCGCGTCCCACGGCACTCGGATCGAGACGGTGAAGTCCTTGTCGGGCCGCGCAGCCCGGATCCGTTGCACGAGTGCGGCGGCCTGTTCGGGCTCGACACCGATGCCGTGGTAACCGTCGCCCTTCGCGAACGCGCGCGCGAATGCACCGTCGCTCGTGCCTCCGATCCAGATCGGGATCTCGTGCGCGGGCTGCGGCTGCACGTGGATGTCACGGAACGCGTACCAGCGGCCGTCGTGAGTCGCGGGGTCGTCGTGCCATGCGGCACGGAACAAGTCGATCATCTCATCGAGGCGCTGGCCCCGGTGGTCGAACGGCGCGTGCAACGCCTCGTACTCCTTCTGTGACCATCCAATGCCGAGACCGAGCGTGAGGCGTCCGCCGCTCAGGTGGTCGAGACTCGCGAGCGAGTTCGCGACCGCGAGCGGGCTCGGGTACTGCGGCCCGACGAGCACGCTCGTCCCGATCCCGATCGTCTCGGTGGCAGCCGCCGCGAAGGCGAGTGACATGAGCGGGTCGTACAACAGCGGCGCCGGGTACGCCTGCCCTTCGGGGACCACGAGGTGGTCGCTGGCCCACACGTCGTGGTATCCCAGCTCCTCGGCGTGGCGTGCCGCGCGCTCGACGCCGCCGGTGACCGCGGCACGACCGAACTGAGGAAGGTGGATGCCGAATGTTGTCATGACGTCTCCTTCACGCCGTGAGCAGGATCATGGCACTCGGTCCGATGCGGAGCCTTGTCGACGTCGCACGACGAGCTCCTGGGTGAACGACGCAACGTGTCGCCGGTCGTGCGCGTGCATCGTGCCGAGCACGAGACCTCGGTTGCCACCGACGGCGACCCGTCGCAGGTCGACGAGTAGCCATTCACTCGGCGACACGCGGTCGTGGAACCACAGCGAGTGATCGAGGGTCGTAATCATCCAGTGTCCACCTTCCATCTCCCAGTGGTCGACGAGCGCGGTTCCCGTGCGCAGGTCGGCGACGTACGCGAGGTAGGCCCCGGCGAGGCCGGGGTCGTCGCGGTCCCACGACTCGGTGGAGCGCGCCCAGAACCGGACCGCCGAACCGAGCGGCGGCTGGGGCGGCTCCGTCGTCTCCGACGCGATCCTCGTCTCGATCGGCGGCACGTCGAAGCCCGTGCCCTGGAACGGGTCGGGTTCGAGCTCATTGGGCGGTGGCACGTCCGGAAACGGCTGTGCATATCGACCTCCGTCCTCGGCGACGTGGAACGACGCGACCATGTCGAGGATCACCTCGTCCTGCTGCCACGCCTCCACGCCGCGGACCGTGAACGAGCGACCGTCGCGAACGCGCTCGACCTGCATCGCCAGCGGCACGTCGAGACGACCGGATCGAACGAAGTACGAGTGCAACGAGTGCGGAGGCCGATCTGCCGGAACCGTCAGCGCGGCGGCGCGGAGGGCCTGCCCGGCCACCTGTCCACCGAAGAGGTTTGGGCGGTAGTCATAGGTTGGGACATGAGCAGCGAAACGATCGTTGCCCAACGGTTGCAGCTCGAGCAGCTCGCGGATCATGGTCGGCGAGCGACCCTACTTGAGCGACCGCCGCGAGGGCGACGAGGATGACGGTCATGGCACTGAAGTTCGCTCCGGACCCGATCGACGTACAGCAATCAGAGTTGGACGACTTGCGCGACCGTCTCGCGCGCGCACGGCTCCCGAACCAGCTCCGCGGCGTGAGCTGGGAGATGGGTACCGAACGCGGATACCAGGAGTCGTTGCTGGCGTATTGGAAGAACAACTTCGACTGGCGTCGGCAGGAGGCGCGATTCAACGCGTTCGAACCCTCGGTCACCGAGATCGACGGTCAGCGCATCCACTTCCTGCACGCGCGTTCACCCGAGCCCGACGCGCTGCCGCTCCTCATCTCGCACGGCTGGCCGGGATCGGTCGCCGAATTCCTCGACGTGCTCGGCCCGCTCTCCGACCCCCGCGCGCACGGCGGCAATGCTTCCGACGCCTTTCACGTGGTCGCGCCGTCGCTCCCCGGCTACGGCTTCTCGGGCCCCACGACGGAGCGCGGCTGGCACCCGCGCCGTATGGCAGCCGCGTTCACCCAACTCATGGCTGGCCTGGGTTACAACCAGTACGGCGCGCAGGGTGGTGACTGGGGCTCGATCATCTCCCAGAACGTCGCCGACCTCGATCCCGATCACGTCTGCGGTCTGCACGTCAACTTCATCGCGGTGCCGCGGCCGAAGGACGCGCCCGAGCCCACGGCCGAGGAGCAGAAAGAGCGCGAGAACGTGATCGCCTTCCGCACGACTGGCGCGGGGTACCAGGAGATCCAGGGAACGAAGCCCCAGACGCTCGGATACGCGCTCGAGGACTCACCGTCCGGACTGTGCGCATGGATCACCGAGAAATTCACCGCGTGGACCGACTGCGACGGCGACGTCGAACGCGCGTTCACCAAGGACCAGCTGCTCACGAACATCACCGTCTACTGGGTGACCGCCACCGCGACGTCGTCGGCGCGCTTGTACTACGAGATGCGGCAGGCCGGACGGACTGCCATCCCGCAGGAGTACGTGCGCGTGCCTACCGGTGTGGCCAACTACCCCGGCGAGGTCACGCGAACGCCGCGCAGTTGGGCGGAGCACCGGTACAACATCACGCACTGGGTGGACCTTCCGCACGGCGGGCACTTCGCCGCTATGCAGGTCCCCGAGATCTTCGTCGGCGACGTCCGCGACTTCTTCCGCACAGTCCGCTGAGGGTTTGGCACCGACGACCGTTCGCGAGCATCCTCTCTCCATGCAGGCACAGCCCGTCGAGAGCAAGCCACTCCCGCCGGTCGAGCGGGTGCGACCCGGACTCTGGAGCATTCCCGTGCCACTGCCGATCGTGCTCCGGTACGTGCTCGTGTACGCGTTCGAGACCGACCGTGGCGTCTACATCGTCGATGCGGGGTGGAACACCGACGAGGCGTTCGAGGCATTGTCGGAGGGGCTCGGCCGAGGCGGGTTCGAGATGAGCGACGTGCGCGGCGTCATGGTCACGCACATCCACCCCGATCACTACGGGCTTGCCGGTCGCATCCGCGAGACGTCGGGCGCATGGATCGCACTGCACCCGGCCGACGCCGTGCTGATCCACGACCGGTACGAGGAGCCCCGCGACCTCCTCGAGCAGATGACCGCGTTCCTGCGCCGCCTCGGCGCGCCGGCAAGCGAGATCGAAGAACTCCGGAACGCGTCGATGCCGGTACGCCCGTTCGTCGATTTCGCGAAACCCGACGTGCTGCTCCGCGACGGGCAGCGTCCGGACATCCCTGGATGGGAGCTCACCGCGGTCTGGACGCCCGGTCACTCTCCCGGCCACCTGTGCTTCTGGGAGCCGGCCAACCAGTTGATGTTCACGGGCGACTGCGTGCTGCCGCGCATCACGCCCAACGTGAACCTCAACCCGCAGACGGGTGACGACCCGCTCGGCGATTACCTGCGCTCGCTCGAGCGACTCGGTACCTACGACGCCGAAGGCCTGCCCGCTCACGAGTGGCGCTTCGGAAGCCTCCGTGATCGAACGCGCGAGCTGCTGGAGCATCACGAGCAGCGATTCCGCGAGGTCGTGGCGGCGATCCGCGACGGTTACAGCACGGCATGGGAGATCACGCCCCGTATGGAGTGGTCGCGGCCGTGGGACGACGTCGACAAGTTCACCCGTCGTGCCGCGATTGGCGAGGCGCTCGCCCATCTGCGCACCTTGGAGGTACGGGGCGTCGTACGCGAGGTCTTCGACGAGCCCTCGCGATGGGAACTGCTGCACGACTGACCGCGGGGTGCTTTCCCCGCTCGGATGGACCGCCGTAGGATCCCCTGCGGGCGTTTCCGCGTGTTCCTGGGGGGGGTGCCATGCGCTGTCATCGGCGGACCGGCTCTCGGTTGATCGCCTCTCTCGCGGCGATCGTGACGATCGGAGGCGCGTTGATCGTGCCGGCGGTCGCAAGCACGTCGGCGGGGGCGGCAACGCTCCCGAGGCCCGAGGGCGCCGGGCCACCTGTGCCGGCCTCCGGCGTCGGGACCACTGCGGCGCTCGAGAACCCCCGCTGTCACAAGACGAACCCCGCCGGAGACAGCCTGTACTTCGGCTACGGCCGATTCGACTCGACGTTCATCGGTGGCGGGCCGGTGTGTGTGAAGGAGTGGAAGGACGGCGACGACAACGGCGGCGCCACCTGGCAGGGCGTCACCAAGGACAAGGTGACGGTCGTCGCGGTGCTCCCGAACGAACAGGAGCTGCAGTCGGACCCAGTTACGCCGAAGCACCTCGTCGACAAGTCGCCGAGCACGTACGAGGACGCGGTCCACGACTGGGTGCTCCCGCAGATGAAGTTCTACGAGACGTGGGGCCGCGACGTCGAGATCAGGTTCGTGACGTCGTCCGGCGACGACGAAGCTGCGCAACGCGCGGACGTGGTGAAGATCAAGGCCATGAAGCCCTTCGCCGTGTTCCATCTGATCGTCAAGGGCCTCGACGTCCTCGAGACCGAGCTCGCCAAGGCGCACATTCCGACGATGGGCTACTCGACCACCGCGACGAAGGCGAACCTCCAGGCCCCGTACCGCTGGGGGTTGAGCGACGCGCAGTCGTCGGCGATCAACTCGGCCGAAGTCATCGGCAAGCAGCTCCTCGGCAAGAAGGCGCAGTTCGGCGGCGATGACGTGAAGAACGAGACGCGCAAGTTCGGCGCGATCTACATCAAGACGCTCGTCGACTACCCGAAATTCCAGGCGTACTTCAAGAAATACGGCGGCACGATCGCGAGCGCGAACGCCTACGACGCGAGCGGGTCGACGTTCGGTGACCCGACCGTGTCAGCCGAGCAGGCGCCGACGATGGTCGCGCGCATGAAGGCCGCGGGTGTCACCACGGTCATCATGCTGAGCGACTTCTCGATGAACCAGAACCTGATGAAGGAAGCGACCAAGCAGGAATGGTTCCCCGAGTGGTTCTTCACCGGTGCGGTCTACGCGGATATCGGGATCCTTTCCCGCCTCTACCCGACCGATCAGTCGCGGCATGCGTTCGGCATTTCGTTCCTCAGTCCGTTCACCGAACCCGATCCGCCGCCCGCGCCCGGACAGGTGCCACTGTCGACGCTCGTCGACGGCCCGAACGCGTCGCTGAACTGGTACTGGGGGATCGACGCCGCCACGCAGGCGGGAGCAGTCTCGTCGAACATCCTCTGGATCCTCCGTGGCATCCAGGCCGCGGGCCCTCACCTCACACCGAAGACGTTCGCTCAAGGCCAGTTCTCGATTCCCGCGGCAGGCGGCGCGGCGCAGAACCGCACGAACAGCTTCCTGAGCGGCTACGGCAAGAACCCGGGGCTGCCCTACGACGAGTACGCGCAGAACGGGCTCGACTTCGCGCCGTACTGGTGGGACCCCGACACCACTGGCCCGTCGAACGGTCAAGGCGAACTCGGAAAGGGCGTGGGCTGGTACGCCAACGGCGCCAAGCGGTACAAGTCCGGGTCCTGGCCGAAGAAGCAGTTCGGTTGGTTCGACAAGTCGACGTCGGTCTACCACTTCGAGACGCGGCAGACCCCGGCCCCGACGTCCGTCGGCCCCTGTCAGGGATGCCCGTCGACCGGCGGTCCCGGTCAATCCGGCGTGCAGGACAAGTCTGGCTTCGTCGCCAAGGCGTACGGGCAAGGCGAGAGCGCGCTCTAGAAGCGCAACTTGCGTCACTTCATCGCGTATAACGCGGCGAACTGACGCAACTTCGTGGGCGGGTCAGCCCTTGAAGTTGCCGCGGTTGCGGATGACCTCGTTGAACGGGATGTCGCGGTCGAACGACGGCTCACGCGGGAGCCCGAGCAGACGCTCACTGAGGATGTTGCGTTGCATCTCGTTGCTCCCGCCCGCGATCGAGATGCCGCGCGCGTTGAGCCACAACTCACCGGGGTTGCCGGTAACCTGCTCGTCGCCGTCCCAGATCACGCCCTCGGCACCGTTCACCGCCAGCCCGATCTTCGCCTGGCGGGGGCTGTCGGTTCCCAGGTGCAGCTTGAGCAGTGATCCCCACTGGCCTTTGTAGTGGCCGGTGCGTTGGCCGGTCATGACGCGGTGGTTCGCGTACCGCGCGACGGTGCGCTCGATGTAAGCCTCCGCGATCTCCTGACGGAACGCGCCGACGTCGGCCACCTTGTGGGCGCGCGCGCCCTCGATGAGCGACCGAATACCGCGTCCGCCGAAGCCCGCCTCTTCGACACCCGCGACCCCGAGGCCGTACCCGTGACCGGCCCCGGCGGTAGCGAGCCGCTCCCAGTAGAGCAGCGTCTGCGCGACTGCCCAACCCGCGTTCTCGTCACCTATGAGGTTCTCGGCGGGGAGCACGACGTTGTCGAAGAACTCCGTGCAGAAGTGGCCCGGCACGCCGGTGACCGCGCGGATCGGGTCGATCGTCAAGCCGGGTGTGTTCTTGAGAGGCACGGCGATCGTGGAGAGACCACGGTGCTTCGGCACATCCCAGTTCGTGCGCGCGAGACACAGCCCGTAGTCGGCCTGCATCGCGCCCGAGCTCCACATCTTCGAGCCGTTCAGCACGTAGGTGTCGCCGTCGCGCGTGAGCCGCGTGAGCGCCCCCGCCATGTCGGAGCCGCCGCTCGGTTCGGAGAGCAGCTGCATCCACTCCTCGTCGCCGCGGAGGATGCGCGGAAGGTGTCGGAGTTTCATCGGCTCTGACGCGTGCTCGAGCAATGTGGGCGCGAGCATTCCGATCGACACCATGTATCCGGACGGGACACGACGCCCCAACGATGTGGCCCTGTCGAAGAACACCTTCTGGTGCTCGAGCGTCAGGCCGGCGCCTCCGTACCCCTTCGGGAAGGCGATGCCCGCGAAGCCGGCGTCGAAGATCTTCGCCTGCAGCGCCTGGTCGGTGAGCGACAGGTCATTCTCCTGAGGCAGGTTCTCCTCGATCCAGGCGCGTGCGCGCTCGCCGAAGTCGCCGAGGCTCTCGATGTTGTGATCTCTGACCGCGGCTTCGGTCATGGCGTTCCCCTCATACGTCGAGGAGCGTGCAGAGCCGCTCCTTGTGCTCTTCCGGCGATCCGTAGACGGCGCGGTTCACAGCAGCGCGCCGTGAGTAGATGTGGATGTCGTGCTCCCACGTGACGCCGATACCCCCGTTGATCTGGACACAGTCGTCGATCAGATCGAGGCATCGGTCGCTGATGTACGCCTTCGCCACGCTCACCAAGCGCGCCGCTTCGTCCCCTCGGTCGACGGCGTGCGCAGTGCCGTCCGCGATCGACTTCGAGAACTCGAGCCACATCAGCATGTCGGCGATCCGGTGCTTCAGCGCCTGGAACGACGCGATCGGACGTCCGAACGCGTAGCGATCCTGCGCATACTCGATCGTGGACTCGAACACGCGGTCAGCCGCACCGACCGTCTCCGCGCACTGCAATGCGAGCGCGACTTCGAGCTGGTGTTCCACCGCGTCGGCCGCGCCGCCCACTTCGCCGACGACGGCGGACGGCGGGACCCGCACGCCGTCGAACGCCAGAGACCCGTAGCGCCGTACGAGGTCGATGCTGCGCCCACGCTTCACCGTCAACCCGTCGGCGTCGGCGGGCACGACAACTTGCGTGAGTCCGTCGCCGGTACGCGCGGTTACGAGAAACTGATCGGCGACTCCGGCTGCTTCGACGTAGGCCTTCTCGCCGTCGAGCACCATGTCATCGCCCGCACGCTCCGCGCGGAGCGACACGCCTGACGCGTCCCATCTTCCGCCGCGCTCGGCGAACGCCCAGGTAGCGATCGTCGCCCCCGAGAGCAGCCCCGGATACAGCTCGGCCTGGAGCTCGGCGCTCCCGTCGCGGGCCAGGGCCGCGCACACGACGTTGACGGGTAGGAACGGCCCCGGTGCGACTGAGCGCCCAACCTCCTCGGCGACGATGACCGCGTCCTCGACGGGATGCCCCGACAAGCTGCCGCCGCCGTGCTCTTCCGGCACGAACAACGTGGTCCATCCGAGTTCGGCCGCCTTGTTCCACCAATCGCGCTCGAGACCGTCGGTCGAGTCCCAGAGCCCGCGCACGGTGGTGAGCGGCGCCTCGGTCTCGAGGAAGCGCCGGGTGGTGTCCCGGAAGAACTCTTGGTCTTCGGTGAGCTCGAGGTTCACGGCTCCCCCTTGTGCTGGTGCGCGGCAGGCTATCGCCGCCGTTCGCGACGCAGCCATTGAGCGGCTGGTAGAACTCGCGACGTGTATCCGGGCGCCATCGCACAGCGGACACCCGACCTTCCCGCGATCATCATGGGCTCGAGCGGGGAGGTCGTGACCTATTGCGAGCTCGACGAGCGGTCCAATCGGCTCGCCCACCTCTTCCGCGCGCGCGGCCTGACGCCCGGAGACTGCATGGCGACCTTCATGGAGAACCAGGTCCGCTACATGGAGGTCACCTGGGCCGCGCAACGCGCAGGCCTCTACTGCACACCGATCAACTCGCACCTCACGGCACCGGAGGTCGAGTACATCGTCGACGACTGCGGAGCGCGCATTCTCGTCTCGAGCAGGCGTCTCGCGCCGGTGGCCGCGGCGATGTCACGCGAGGCCACGCCGCGCGTCGAAGGTCGGCTCATGGTCGACGGTGTCATCGACGGTTGGGCGTCCTACGAGGACGCGGTCGCCGAGTACCCGGGTGAGCCGATCGCCGACGAGTGCGAGGGCGGCTTCGCGTTCTACTCGTCCGGTACCACTGGCAGGCCGAAGGGCATCGTACGGCCACTGTCGTTCGCCCCGATGGGCGAAGAGGCGAGCGCGCTCGCGTTGTTCTTCGAGTGGTGCGGCTTCGACGAGGGCAGCGTCTATCTCTCGCCCGCGCCCCTGTACCACGCGGCTCCCATCGCGTGGTCCATGGAGATCCACCGAATCGCGGGCACCGTCGTGCTCATGGAACGGTTCGACGCCGAGCAGGCACTCGCGCTGATCGAGCGGTACCGCATCACGTGCGGGCAGTTCGTGCCGACGATGTTCATCCGGATGCTCAAGCTGCCCGAGGAGGTGCGCGCTCGCTATGACGTCTCGAGCCTCCGCTCCGTCGTGCACGCGGCCGCACCGTGCCCGGTCGACGTGAAGCAACGGATGATGGAGTGGTGGGGACCGATCATCTACGAGTACTGGTCGTCGACCGAAGGCGCCGGCGCGACGTTCGTGACGCCGGACGAGTGGCTCGCGCATCCCGGCACCGTCGGCAAGCCGATGGCCGTAGCGATCCACATCCTCGACGACGACGGCAACGAGCTGCCTCCGGGCGAGCCGGGCACGATCTGGGCCGAAGGACCGTTGGGCTTCGAGTACCGCAACGACCCGGTGAAGACCGCGGAGGCCGTGAACTCGCTCGGCTACAAGACCGTGGGCGACGTCGGGTACCTCGACGACGAGGGCTACCTGTACCTCACCGATCGCAAGGCGCACATGATCATCGCCGGCGGTGTGAACATCTATCCACAGGAAGCCGAGAACGTGCTCGTGACGCATCCGAAGGTACTCGACGTCGCGGTAATCGGGGTGCCCGACGAAGACCTCGGCGAGCAGGTGAAGGCGGTCGTGCAACCGGTCGACTGGTCGGACGTAGGTCCTGAGTTCGAGGCCGAGCTCATCGAGTACTGCCGCGCCAATCTCGCGCACTTCAAGTGCCCGCGCACCGTCGACTTCGAGAAGGAGCTGCCCCGGCTCGACACGGGCAAGCTCTACAAACGCGCGTTGCGCGAGCGCTACTGGCCCGCGACTCAGTCGCGCCCGTAGCGGGGAGCGCTGAAGCATGGATCGCGACCGTTGGCTCGCGGCGGTGTCTGCTGCGCAGCTCGGTGCTGGGCTGGCGGGCCTCGCCGTTGCGCTGAAGCGACGGCACCCATACGACTTCCTGTTCCTGCACGGTCGTCCCGAGAACATCGCGTGCGACGCGGTCGTCATGGGGACCGCGTTCTCGGCTCCGTACGGCATGCTCGCCGCGCAAGCCGTTGCGACGGTTCAGTTGCTGCGCGGGAGCAGCCAACCGGCACGTCTCGTGCTCGGCGCGCTCGGTGCAGCAATGGTTCCGGGCTATCTCGGAGAGGCGCACGTGCGACGGCGCCTCCGCCTGTCGAGCTTCGACCCCCTCGAGTCGTCGCTCGTACTCATGGGCATCACGCTCGCCGCAGCCGTGGCCGCGCTGGCGCTCGCACCGCGGCGGTCCGAATGAGAGAGCAAGGGGTTCCTATGACGACGTGGGACAAGTCCGTCGACCTCGTCATCGCCGGCAGCGGCGGCGGCGGACTCGTGGCAGCCATCGCGGCGATCGACGAAGGCCTCGAGCCGCTCGTGCTCGAGAAGCAACCGATCGTCGGCGGGTCGACCGGCCTTTCCGGCGGGATCATCTGGCTCCCGAACAACCCGCTGATGCGCGCCGACGGCATCCCGGACTCGCACGAGGACGGGCTTGCCTACCTCGAGGCCGTCGTCGGGGACGTCGGTCCGGCGTCGTCACCGGAGCGAAGAGAGATGTTCCTCCGGGCCGGCTCCGAGATGATCACCTTCCTCGAGCGGAAGGGCGTCCGGCTCGTGCGCTGCCATGGCTACAGCGACTACTACCCGGACCGCAGGGGTGGCAGCGCCGTAGGTCGGTCCATCGAAGGCGTACCCTTCGACGCCCGCGAGCTCGGAGCTTGGCAACAGAAGGTGCCGCCCAGCCTCGCCAAGGGCATCGGGTTCGTCCTGAAGACGAACGAGTTCCGCTCCATCCAGTACTTCAATCGAACGCCTGCGGCCTTCGCTCTGGCCGCGAGGGTGTTCGTCCGTTCGAAGCTCGCCAAGTTGCGACGCCAGGATCTCCTGACCAATGGCGCGTCGCTGGTCGGCCAGCTGACCAACGTCGTGCTGCGGCTCAGCGGAGAGCCGCGGATCTGGACGAGCTCGCCGGTGGAGGACCTCATCGTCGAAGACGGCGGGGTCGTCGGCGTCCGCGTCGTGAAGGACGGTTCGCCGATGAACATCGAGGGCCGCCAGGGCGTCCTGCTCGCGGCCGGTGGCTTCGGGCACAACGCCGAGATGCGCCGCAAGTACGGCGGGAACCAGCCGAACGAAGCGCAGTGGTCGATCGCAAACCCGGGCGACACGGGTGAGGTGCTCCAATCGGCGATGCGGCTGGGCGCGAAGACCGACCTGCTCGACGAAGCGTGGTGGCTGCCGTCGACGAGCCGAGCGCTCGGTGCCGCCGCCGCGTCCATCGGTCAGGCTCGACAGCGTCCCGGCGCGATCTTCGTCGACTCGACGGGCCAGCGGTTCTGCAACGAGTCGAACTCGTACGTCGAGGTGGGCAAGGCGATGTACGCGAACAAGGCCGTCCCGTGCTGGGTCGTGTTCGATGAGGGCTACGCCCGTCGGTACGCGCCGACGTCGAACCCGTTGCAACGGCGCTTGCCCCAGGACGCGATCGACAGCGGCGCGATCAGGAAGGCGGACACACTCGTTGGCCTGGCCCGCCAGATCAGCGTCGATCCCGACGGCCTGGTGCGGACTGTGCGCCGGTTCAACGAGTATGCGAGGAAGGGGCTCGATCCCGACTTCGGGCGCGGGCAGTCTGCGTACAACGACTGCCTCGGCGACCCCGGCTACAAGCCGAACCGCTCGTTGGGGCCGCTGGACCGGGCGCCCTTCTATGCGACCGAGGTCTACCCGGGCGACGTCGGAACGTGCGGTGGTGTGATCACGGACCAGTACGCGCGCGTGCTCGACGAGAACCACCAGCCCATCCCGGGCCTCTATGCAACAGGCAACATCACGGCGACCGTGATGGGACGGACCTATCCGGGGGCCGGGGCGAGCGTCGCCAACACGATGGTGTTCGGGTACGTCGCCGCCCGTCACGCCGGCGGCGCCCGTCTCCCGGACGAGCCGGGCTTCGGAGGCGCTTGAGGCGCTTCCGTCGCGCGTCGCTCGCGGCGGCACGGGTGCGCGCCCGGAGCCGAGAATCAGTCAGCGGAAGAGTGAGGACAAGTGAGATGACGGAAGCAGAGACACGGCGGGAGCCGACGGCTGCGGCCCGCCGGCGGATGTACGAGCTCATGACCTTGATGAAGGCGGCCGACGACCGGCTGAGCAAGGGCATCATGACCGGGGAGTTCCTGTGCGTGTACTGGCCGCCACGGGGCCAGGAGGCGATCGCCGCCGCGTTGGGCGTGTGCCTCCGTCCCGACGACCAGCTGGTGACGACCTACCGCGGGCTCCACGACCTGATCGGCAAGGGTGTGCCGCTCGTGGAGATCTACGGCGAGATGATGGGTAGAGAGGTCGGCGCCTGCCGCGGCAAGGGCGGGACGATGCACATCGCCCGACCGGAGTCGGGCGTCATGCTCTCCACCGGCATCGTGGGCGCGGGCGTACCCGTGGCGGTGGGGCTGGCCCTCGCCGGACGGCGCAAGGGGCTCGACCGCGTCACCGCGGTGAGCTTCGGCGACGGGGCCACCAACACCGGCTCGTTCCACGAGGCGGTGAACATGGCCGCGTTGTGGAACCTGCCGGTGGTCCTCGTGTGCCAGAACAATCTGTATGCCGAGATGACGCCGGTCGAGGACACGATGAAGATCGGCCAGATCTCCGACCGCGCCCTCGGCTACGGCATACCCGGCGTCCGTGTTGACGGCAACGACCCGCTCGCGCTGTACGGCGCACTGTCGGAGGCGGTGGAACAGGCACGAAGCGGTGGCGGGCCCACCCTCGTCGAGTGCGTCACGTTCCGCTTCCGGGGCCACTACTTCGGAGACCAGATGTCGTACATCCCCAAGGACCAGCTCGCGGAGGCCGAAAGCAAGGACCCCGTGCCCGCGTTCCGGGCGCGACTCGCGGCGGCTGGCGTGTGCACCGAGGAGGAACTGGACCGGATCGACGCGGCCGCGCAGGCACAGGTCGACGACGCGGTGGAGGCCGTGCTGGCCGCGGCGCCGCCGTCGCTCGACGAACTCGAGCGCGACGTGTTCGCCAACGCCGAGAGCAGCCCGGCGTGAGGAGAGGGGCCCGCCGTGGAAGAGCGTGAGATGAGCATGGCCGAGGCACTGAACCTCGCCCTCGACCAGGCTCTCGAGCGGGACGAGCGCGTGTTGGTGCTCGGGGAGGACATCGCCGATCCAGGCGGTGGCATCTCCGGCATCACCGCCGGCCTTTCGACGAAGCACGGCGCCGACCGAGTCCTCGACACGCCGATCTCGGAGGCGGCCATCGTGGGGGCGGCCGTCGGCGCAGCCATCGACGGACTCCGGCCCGTCGCCGAGATCATGATCATGGACTTCATCGGCATCGCGCTGGACCAGATCGTGAACCACGCCGCGAAGCTGCGGTTCATGACCGGCGGTCGCACGCCGTCACCCATCACCGTGCGCACCGCGGTGTTCGGTGGGCTCGGCTCGGGCGCGACCCACTCACAGTCACTCGAGGCGTGGTTCATGCACATCCCAGGGCTGAAGATCGTCATCCCGGCGACGCCCCGCGACGCCAAAGGCCTCCTGACGGCGGCGATCTTCGACGAGGACCCCTGCGTCTTCGTCGAAACGGTCGTCCTCTATGGGCAGCGTGGCCCGGTGCCCGTCGACCCCGGCTTCGCGATCCCGCTCGGGCGGGCCGAGGTGAAGAAGCCCGGCAGCGACGTCACGCTCATCAGCTACGGCCGCGGCGTCGTCGAGTCGCACAACGCCGCGGCGAAGCTCGAGGCCGAGAACGTGAGCGCGGAGGTGCTGGACCTGCACACGCTCGTGCCGCTCGACGTGTCGGCGATCCTCGAGTCGGTCTCACGTACCAAGCGCGCGGTCGTCGCGCACTTCGCCACGGAGTTCGCCGGGCCGAGCGCCGAGATCGCAGCCATCATCAACAAGGAGCTGTTCGGCCGGCTGGCGGCGCCCGTCGAGCGCGTCGGTGCCCGCTTCACGCCGATCCCGGCGGCCTCCGCGCTCGAGGCGCAGGTGTTCCCCAACGCCGACCGCATCGCCGCCGCCGCCCGGCGCACGGTCGGGGCGGACGCGTGATGGGAGAGTTCGTCGTCCGCATACCGCGCGTCTCGATCGGTGTCGCGGAGGCGACCGTGATCGAGCACCTGGTCCCCAATGGCGGGCGTGTCGAGGAAGGACAACCCCTCTTCCTGCTCGAGACGGAGAAGGTCGAGACGGAGATCCCGTCGGGCGCCACGGGCACCGTCCGCTGGACCGCGGAGGTCGGAGCCGTCTACCCGGTCGGCACCGAGATCGGCGTCATCACGACCGACGGCTCGTAGCGATCAGGGACCGCGGCGGACGCTCTCAGAGGTCGAGGCGCGCGGTCGGCACGTCGATCGTCGTGTTGTTCTTCTGGATGGCCGGGACGAGCTTCCCGTCGGGAAGCCCGGCGAGGAAGCCGTCGACGGTGCGCTCGAAGTTCGAGATGAGGCCCTCGACCTTCTCGGCCAGCCGCATGTACTCGATGCCGCGGTTGTGCAGGCCCTTCTGCTGTTTGGGGATGTTGGAGAAGTCCTGGCCCGGGATCGGTGGCCAGCTGGGATCGTCGGGTGCCTTCGGCGTCGGGGGTGTGGGCCGGTTCGTCGGCTCGCTTCCCTTCGGATACCGGGTCAGGGACCAGATCTCCATCAAGGTCTCCTCCGGTCCCAGCGGGCGGAACCGGTAGGCGGACGCGCTGCTGTAGGTCGGGAGGATGAAGGTGTGGGGGAAGCAGAAGCCGATCGGCGCGGAGTAGCCGAGCCGGTCGAGCTCGTGGAGGTCGGCGATCTCGACGCCGTTGGCGCGCCACCACTTCATGACCGTGTCGTTGAGGGTGGTGTGCCATGTCGCCGCGGCGAGGGCGGGATCGGCAGGCAGCTCGAGGTCGCGCAGACCCTCGGCGATGCGCACGTCGATCTCGTGGGTCATGCCCGCCATGCCGATGCTGAGTGTGCGCATGAAGTGGAGGTTCGTGTCGATCATCGCCCGGGGGTCGAAGTCGCGTGTGAACTCGTCTGGCGGAACCGGAAGCTGGAGCTGCGGGTGTGTCTCCGGCACGTGCCAGCCCTCCATGAAGGCGGCCATGGCGAGCTTCCAGTTGGCGGGGAGCCGGCACGCCTCCCACCACTCGACGCGCAGCGTCTCGACTTTCCATGCGTCGTGGACGGTGGCGAACGGCTCGAGGCAGTCGCGCAGCGGGGGGGCGTCGTCGTCGAGGTTGATCCAGGCGCACCCGCCCCACAGCTCGCACCGCACGGGCGTGAGGGCGAGGTCGTCGGGCCGGAGGTTGTCGGCCTCGAACATCTCGGGCTGGAGCACGTACGTGTTGGCGCCGTCGAGGCCGTAGCACCAGCCATGGAACGAGCAGACGAAGCCGCTCGTGCAGGACCCGTGGCCCTCGACCAGCTTCACGGCACGGTGGCGGCAGGCGTTGTAATACGCCTTGACCTCCATGTCGTCGGCCCTGACCACGATGATCGACTGGTCCAGGATCTCGTACTCGGCGAAGTCACCCGGCTCCGGGATCTCCTCCAGGCGGCAGGCCATCTGCCACACCCGCGGCCAGAACAGCTCCGTCTCCAGCGCGTAGAACTCCGGGTCGTAGTACCGCTGCTTCGGGATCCGATCCGGGTGCTGCACCGCCCATGGCACCGGAAGCGCCGTCCATCCGCGTTCTGCAATCGCCATCTCATCCTCCGCGCTTTTCGCGTCGACGCAGACGGTACGAAAAAAATGACCGCGAGGCCACGCCGCCACGGCAGTCCGCCACGGTCGGTGCGCCCACCCACCTGCACGTGCGACGCCGCCGTGAGTCGGCTGGCCGTAGAGTTCCCCGCGGAGCTTGCGGACCTGGGGGTGTGAGCACAGATGGCCGACGTGCTGCCGTACGGGATCAACGACGCCGACAACCACTTCAACGAGCCGCTCGACCTCTACGAGAAATTCATCGACCCGGACAAGCGCGACCTCGCCATCCGCTACGTGCGAGACGAGAACGGCAACCGGCTGCAGCTGTTTGCAGGCAAGCCGTCGAAGTTCACCGTCACCCAGGTGACGTACTCCAACGATGAGCTGCAGAAGATGCTGGGCACCGACCCAGCGGTGCTGCGCGGCAACCGGACGACGCCGGAGCGCGAGAACGCCGTTGGCGGCATCCCAGGCCTGTTGCTCAATCGTCTGAACCCGCTGAAGGGATTGAACGACGAGGAGCGCAAGGCGCTCGTGGCGGAATTCCGGGAGCAGCGCGAGGCGTACGGCAACCGCGACCTGCGGCTTGCCCTGATGGACGAACAGGGCATCGACGCCGCGCTCATGTATCCCGCGAGCGCGCACGACATCGAGTTCGAGTTCGCCGACGACATCGAGGCCATGTACGCGAACATCCGCGCGTTCAACCGGTGGATCTACGAGGAGATCGGGTACGCACACGAGAACCGCATGTTCCTGCCGCCGTACATCTCACTCGCCGACGTCGACCTCGCGGTGCAGGAGCTCGAGACCGTCCTCGACCAGGGCGCCCCGATGGTGCAGTTCAAGTCGGGGCACGCGCACGGCGGGCGAGGCAACCCCTTCGGCGGGCGATCGATCGCCGACCCGATCTTCGATCCCGTCTGGGCTCGGATCAGCGAAACGCACGGACGCGTGTGCGTACATCTCGGCGCCACCGACTACCAGAAGTACGGCGCCGACTGGAGCGAGGACCCCGAGGTCACGTTCGGCGACTTCGACGCGTTCCAATGGATGATGTACTGGGGTGACCGCCCCGCGATGGAGCTCACCGCCGGGATGATCCTCCACAACCTCTTTGGTCGGTTCCCCAACATCCGGGTCGTGCTCTCCGAACAGGGAACCGTCTGGGTCCCCTACACGCTCCGCAAGGCCGACCACGCGTTCCTCATGGGACGCAAGGCGAAGTGGGCCGACAGCGGCCGGCTCGACGCGCGTCCGAGCGAAATCTTCCGGCGCCACTTTCTCGTCGCGCCGTATCCCGAGGAGAACGTGCAGCGCGTCGTGTCGGAAGTAGGCGTCGAGCCGATCGTGTTCGGCTCCGATTTCCCGCACGGCGAAGGGCTCGCGTACCCCGAGCGGTACGCCGCGGCACAGCTCTCGAGCTTCAGCGACGACGACGTCAAGCGCATCATGCGCGACAACCTGGCCGATTGGCTCGGCGTGCCCGCGTAGTCGGATGGCCGAACTCAGCGAGCAACGGATGTCGGTCGCGGACGGCGCCGAGCTCGGTGCGCTCACGAGCGACCATCCGCAGGAACTGCACGCCGAGAAATTGGCGCTCGGCATCGAGGAGCTGCTGCCGGGGACCGTCGCGCTCCGGAAGATGAGCGACATCCAGGCGCTCACGCGGTCGCACGACGTCCGCCAGTTCGGGGCGACGACGGAGGGCTTCCTCGAGAGCGACGAGGGCGAGACGGTCGGCCTCAGCGGACGACACGTCGCGATCCCGCTCGAGCTCGACGGAGCTCAGCACACCAAGTGGCGCAAGATCCTCGACCCGGTGTTCACGCCGAAGAAGACGGCGGTGCTCGAGCCGCGCGTACGCGAACGTGCGAACGAGCTGATCGACGCGTTCGTCGATCGCGGCGAAGTGGACGCTTACGTGGAGTGGTGCGAGCCCCTGCCGTCCTCGATCTTCTTGTCGATCATGGGGATCCCGCAGTCGCAGCTCGCGGCCTTTCTCGAGTTCAAAAACACGATTCTCGGCGGTGCGTACGACGACTCGATCACGCCCGAACGCCGGACGGCGGCTTTCGACGCATGCGACGCGTGGTTCGCAGCGGAGTTCGACCGTCGCGACGCATCCGGCGAGGATTGCGACGACCTCATCGGCTGGCTGATGAACACCGAGATCGACGGCCGGCCGGTCAACCGCGACGAGCTGCACGGTATCTGCAACCTGCTGATGATCGCGGGCCTCGACACTGTGGCCGCGTCGCTCTCCTGCATCCTCGCCCGCCTCGCACGGAATCCGGACGAGCGCACCGCGCTGCTCGCCGACCCGTCGAAGTGGCCGATGGCCATCGAGGAGATGATGCGGTTCGAGTCGCCCGTCACCCAGGGGTTCAGGCATGTCGTTGCCGACGTCGAGCTGCCGAGCGGCACGCTCGCGGCCGGCACCAACGCGATCGTCTGGTGGGCGGCCGCGAATGTCGATCCCGAGGCATTCGACGCCCCGCTCGCGGTCAAGCTTGACCGACAACCCAACGCGCACATCTGTTTCGCCAGCGGATGGCACCGATGCCTGGGCTCCCACCTGGCGCGCATGGAGCTCCGGGTGGCGCTCGACGTGTGGCATGCCCGGATACCCCACTACCGCCTCGCCGACGAAACCGAGCTCGTCTACTCGATCAATCCCCGGGCGCCGCACAACCTGCCGCTCGTCTGGCCTCGCGTCTGGTAGCCACGCGCCATGCGCATGCCGATCCTCAAGACCGGCCCGTTCGGGTTCGGGCTGATGTACCACGTCATCCACGTGAGTGAGGACGTCACCGCACTCATCGACTGGTACCGGAAGGTGTTCGACGGCGATGTCTGGTGGCCCGACGACGGGCCGAACTGGTCCGAGGTCGAGGACCGCTGGGCGGCGCTTCTCGCCGTGAGCGACCTGTGCGTCGAGCCCATGGCCCCGAAGCAGCCGGCCAACGCGTCGTACCCGGTCGGCCGCTTCTACCTCCGGCACGGCCGGCGGTTTCACTCGCTCGGCTTCCTGATCGACGACATCGACGGCTTCGCGCGGTACCTGATCGACCGCGACGTCTACATCGGGCTGCCCGGCGGCGGTCGCATGGAGGAAGTGCCAGCCGACATCTACTACTTCTATCCGTCGCCACGCTCGGCCGGTGCGCTCATGGCGCAGATCACGCGCAACACCGACGGTGCGTACAGCGACGCGGTCGGCCACGACCCGCGCTTGCAGGATGACTGGGATACGCGCGCCAAGCGATGGTCCGAGCACCCGCTCGGCATCCGCCGGTTCGGGTACGCCACGATGGCCGTGGCAGACGGCGACGCGACCAAGAACGTGCTCACCGACCTCTGGCTCGCGGTACCGGTGTACGACGGCGTCGACGACGCTCGCGGCGTACGGTCGAGCTTCTTGCAGCTTGGGCATTTCCTGATCGAGGTCGCGTCACCCCTCGCAGCCGACGGTCCAATGGCGGAGCACGTCGAGAGATTCGGCGACGGGCTCTACGAGATGACGTTCCTCGTCGACGACCTCGACGCGGTCGAGCAGTACCTGCCGTCCGTCGACGTGCGGTGCACGCGCACGTCACCAGCGGTCGTCACCGCCGACCCGGACGACTGTCTCGGCGCCCGTTACGCGTTCTCCACCCAGACCTGTCCGGGAGACCCACTCGATCGAGTCACCAACTAGACCGGGAGCGCGACCGTCGCGCTCCCCGGAGCGAGCTTGGTGCCGTCCTCGATCTCGGTCCAGACGTCGAGGTCGATGATTCGCTGGCCGTCTTCCTCGCGCACCGCCGTGACGACGCCTCTGGCGGTGACCGTGTGGCCCTTCTCGCTCGCGCGGCGGAATTGGCACTGCACGCGCACGATCCGGCCGTCGGTGCCGGCGAGCCACTGGCGCAAGACGCAGTGCAGGTACGCCCATTGCAGGTTGCCCATGCCGAACGCGCCGTTGTAGCCGGCCGCAGATCCCGCCTCGTCGTCCATGTGGATGGGGATGAACTCGTCGTTGACCGCCGCGTAACGGTTCCACGCCGGGAACCCCGCCTCACGTGCGTACGGCGGGATCTCCTGCCCGACGCTGACTTCCACTGCTCTCTCCGTGCCTTGTATATGAGAGTCGCTCAACTGCGAGCCGGGATACCCGGCTCGCGGACGTTTCGCTCCTAGTCTCTGGGTCGCTCAACTGCGAGCCGGGATACCCGGCTCGCGGACGTTTCGCTCCTAGTCTCTGGGTCGCTCAACTGCGAGCCGGGATACCCGGCTCGCGGACGTTTCGCTCCTAGTACCGGATCAGGAC
>JBKPCV010000048.1:0-8523 GCA_046727575.1 Actinomycetota bacterium | reverse complement strand
GCCCGCGAGCATCCCGCACGCCGCGACCAGCAACGTCTTGATCGAGCGAGTGGCCCACAGGATGCCGAACACGATGATCGGCCACAGCAGGTAGAACTGCTCCTCGATCGCCAGCGACCACATGTGCCGGAAGGGTGACGGCTGTGTGAACTGGTCGAAGTACGACTGTCCCGAGAAGATGAATTTCCAGTTCGCGGAATAGCCGAGGGTGGCGAAACCGTCGGAGCGAATCTTCTCGACCTCCGCCGGGGCTGCGAACACCGCCGCGTAGAACACGATTCCGAGCATCACGAGGACGAGCGCAGGGAGCAGCCGCCGTGCTCTGCGCAGCCAGAACGCGGCGAGGTCGATCCGGGCGCGCGCGCCCCACTCGGTGATCAGAAGTGTGGTGATGAGGAAGCCACTCAGGACGAAGAACGCGTCGACGCCGAGGAAACCGCCGAGCGCCCACGTCTGCGACGCGTGATACAGCATGACGCCGCCGACCGCGAAGGCCCGGATGCCGTCGAGCGCGGGCTGGTACGCATACTGCGGAACTTCGGCTTGCCGGCGCTGCGTCCTGCGCGCGCGGCGCGGCTCGGTGAGTTCGGTCACGGCCACGATGCCGAGAGTCTACGCAAGACGCGGATTCGGCCGAGTGGAGGTCAGTCCCGCGCCTGACGCGAGCTCGCCTCGAACTCCTGTCGGAGCAACGCGTGTTCCTCGGCCAACGTGCGCGTGCGATCCTCGAGCCGCGACAGCTCCCACGAGAAGTGCAGCACCAGCAGCAGGAGAAAGCTGAGGGCGAGCAGCATGAACGTGGCTGGCGCGTAGGCGATCCCGACGAGATCCGAGAGGTCGACGAGCAGGTCGGGGACGATGGCGAGCACCGCGAGGGCGAGGCCGAGCGAGAACCACAGCACCGAGTACTTGGCCCGCAGCTGCCGGCTTCGCACCAGATGCACGATGAAGAAGATCACCGCCGCCGCCAGCACGATGACGAGGACGTGCGCCGACGTGCTCATCGCACCGAGCGTGCGCGTCATGTCGCTCCTCCTCCTCGATCCGCGGTGCGGCGCGCCCGTTGTCCACGACTTGTGGTCGATGCCACCAGCACCACGACGAGCCGCACGTAGTAGTAGACGAGCTTGAGACGTCGGCTGGACGGCGCACCGCCGGTGCGGCCGCGCATGTTGACGCCGACCTCCTCGACTCGGAAGCCCGCGTTGCAGGCGAGCACGAGCGCCTCGACCGAGTCCATGTACTCGACCGGATACGTCACCGCGAAGTACTCGAGCACAGGTCGAGAGAACGCGCGGAAGCCCGAGCTGGTGTCGGTGAACTGCTGGCGCACGAGGATACGCACGAGCCGCTGCAGGAACTTCATCGCCTGCCGGCGCGTCCACGTGACGTGGTACGTGACAGCCCCGCCCTCCGCGAACCGGCTGCCGATCACCATGTCGGCGCCCGCGTCCAGTCGGTCCAGCAGGAGCCGCACCGCGAGCGGATCATGTTGCCCATCGGCATCGAACTGCACGGCGCGCTCGTAGCCGTTGCGTACGGCGAACGCGAATCCGGTTCGGAGCGCGCCACCGATGCCGAGGTTGAACGGCAGCACTGCGACCGATGCTCCCGCCTCGCGCGCCACGTCGGCGGTGCGGTCGGTGGAACCGTCGGAGACGACCAGCACATCGTGCTCGGGTGTCTGCTCCGCCAGCTCCTTGAGCACTCCGGGCAGCGAGTCCTCCTCGTTGTACGCCGGAATGATGACGAGGGTCCGCGTGCTCACGGTTACTGTCTCGTCGTCACGTCCGCGGGCTGGCGCCGCACGATCGACGTCAGCGAACGGTCCTTCATCCGGAGAAACGGCCGTTCGACGATGAGGTAGCTGACGATGGCGAGCGCAATCGATCCGACGAAGGTGAGCCCGAACACCGTGGGCAGGCTTCCGTTGAAGAAGGCCTTACCGTCGCTCGAGAGCCACTCCTGGACGTTCCTCATGACTGCGAGATGGAACAAGTAGAAGCCGAGCGACACCGTGCCGAGGAATACCAGCGGTCGGCTCGCCAGAACCTTGCGTGCGCGGCCTTTGTTCTGGTCGCCGAACATCGCCGGGGCGAGGAGGAAGAAGGCGAAGATCCCGAACAGGAACCAGCGGAACCAGTACTCGGCGCCGTAGTGACCGGGCTCGATCGGGGCACGGAAGGAACAGCACACGACGCCGACCCCCGCCGCCGCGATCCACGACACGACCGGATGGTCACCGAGGAACTGGAAGAAGCGCGGGAGCCGCCCGCTGGCGTGCTCCCACGCGCTGAAGCTCGCCATCGCCATGCCGACGGCGAAGAAGTCGACCCAGTTCGGCGGCCAGATCGTCGCTACCCGCTCCCACGACGGGTGCGCGGTGAGGAAGTAGACGCGGAAGAGCTGCCCGAAGAGGTAAAGCGCGAGCGCGACGAGCAGTGCGTTCCGTACCTGGATCGCTTGCGATCGGCGCGCACCGAGCCGGATGAGCCAGAGCGCGAGGAGCGGGAGCATCAGATAGAAGACGAACTCGGCCGTGAGGCTCCACGCCTGCGGGATCGCGTAGTCGCCCTCGGTACGGCCTCGGGCCCCGCCGAGGGCGACGTCTTCGGTCGCGAACGGGAAGAGCAGGAAGTAGTACAAGAACGCGTTCTTCACGCTGCCGAGCAGTTGTCCGAGGAACACGACGCACACGGTGAGGGCAAACCAGTAGCCCGGGATCACGCGCAGCACGCGTCGCCGGAGGAAGGTGCGAACACGAACCGGCGGCTTCCCGTCGAGCTGGCGCGCGACGAAGGGGCGGAACAACAGGAATCCCGAGATCACGAAGAAGACCGCGACGCCCACGTCCATCCGCTCGAGCACGGCGCGGAGCCAGTTGGGCACGTGCTCCTGCACCCATGGCGTGGTCGCGAACGTGGCGTGGACCAGCAGCACCATCGTCATCGCGAAGAAGCGGAACGCGTCGAAGCAGGGGAAGTGAAGGGTCCTTCCCGACTCGAAGCCCGCCGCGCCGATGTCCGACGGTGCCGCAGCCGAGGTCACGTCAGCCTCGCGGCTCGTCCTCGGAGTCGTCGGCCGCCCTCTCCTCGTGGTACTCCTCCTCGACGTTCACCGACCAGACGTCGTGGTCGGCGCCGAAGATGTTCTCCACCGACAGCATCGCGGTGAACATCGAGTGGTCCTGGTTGTTGTACCGGTGCATGCCATTCCGGCCGACGGGATACACATTGGGCGTGTGTGCCTCGAGCCAACCCGCGAGCTTGGCTACGTTCTCCTTGTAGTGCGCGTCGTAGAACGGGTACGCCTTCGGCATCCGCACGACGTACCCCGACTCCACGCGTGACGCGGGGACGAGCCCGATTTGCTCGAGCTCGCGCTTGCCGGTGGAGATGAGATCCTCGTCGGCCATCGTCCACCACTCGTCGCCCTCGTTGACGAACAGCTCGAGACCGAGGCACGTACGGCCGTCCTTCACGAGGTAGGGCGACCAGCGGCCGAAGTTCTGGATCCGCCCGACCTTCACGCTCGCATCGTTGATGTAGATCCAGTTGTCGGGGAAGCCGTCCTCCTCCGGTATGACGAGCGCGACGGTGATGAAGTCGCGGTAACGCAGGGAATCAGCGGCCGCGAGGACAGCGGCCGGCACCGGCGGGTCCATGGCCCGTAGCAGCGCGCTGATCGGCATCGACGAGATCACGTGCGTGCACTCGTACCGGTTGGGCACGCCGTCCGTGAGCGCGGTGACCGCGGTGGCCCGGCCCTTCTCGTGCTCGATCTTCGTGACGGTCGAGTCGAAGATGACCTTCGTGCCCCGGGCCGTGACCAGCTCCGTGCAGCGCTCCCACATCATTCCGGGGCCGTACTTCGGGTAGTTGAACTCCTCGATGAGGCTGGTGACCTGCTTGCCCTTGCTCCGCCGTTGACGGATCTTCTTCGGCGTGAGCGCTTCGACCACGGCACGGGCGATCGACAGGTTCTTGATCCGCTGCGCGCCCCAGTCGGCCTGGATCTCGGTGCACGGCACGCCCCAGACCTTCTCGCTCTGGGTCTTGAAGAAGTGCTCGTAGAGGCGCCATCCGAACCGGCTCGCGACAAAACCTTCGAGCGTCGCCGTGTCCTTCGGTGGGTGGATGCGCACCCACGCGTACGACAACATGCAGCGCGTCGCTTCGATGATCCCGAGGTTCTTGAGCGCATTCGACGCGACGATCGGGTAGTCGTAGAACTTCTTGCGGTAGTAGATGCGGCTGAGTCGCGGCCGGCGCAGGAAGTCGTCCTTGCCGAGAATCTCGAACCAGAGGTCCTCGACTGGCTTCACCTTGGTGAAGAAGCGGTGGCCACCGATGTCGAAGCGCCACCCGTCGCGCGTAGCGGTGCGACTGATGCCGCCGACGACGGTGTCGGCCTCGAGCACCGTGGGGGCCACCCCGCGCTTCGTGAGCATGTACGCGGCCGTGAGACCAGCGGGACCTGCCCCGATGATCACGACGTCGGGCGTGCCGCCGGATTGCACGGTCTCGGGCTGGAGGTCGGTATCCGTCACGACAAGCGGTGCTCCAGTGCTGCGTGGGTGCGGCGGGACGACGCCGGCCGTCGCCCTGAGGCCCGCGCCCCGAGAGTGTACGGCCCGGGGATGAGGCATCACCGGACGGGGACCGGCACCGCCACCGCCCGACGTCGCTTGCGGGCGTGCCCGACGAGCCGATCCACGGCGACCGCGGCAAGCACGACGATGCTGACCTCGGCAGGCGTACGAAACCGCACGAGCCCGTAGATGACCGCGGCCGTGACGGTCACCAAGACGACCTGTGCGACGAGGGGGGTGAGCGGCACCTTACGACGGCGCAGGATCACCGCACCGGCGATCGTGAACGGAACGAGCAGCCAGAACGTCGCAAAACCCAACCATGACGCCCAGATCTCGCGGCCTTCGCCGTGGTTGTAGTCGGCCATGTAGCCGGGGGCGTACACGCTCCAGACCCGGGCGACACGCGCCGCGACCACGACCGGGAGCCGGGCAAGGTGGTCGGTCATGTACTCGATGCCCCGGTCGCGGAGATCGTTGGAGAGTGTCGAGGCCTCGAGGCCGAGCTCGCGCAGCGGTCGGAGGTACGCGCCGCAATCCTGGTTCGCCCAGAGACCCGTGCCGTCGCCGTAATACGAGCGGTCGTTGTTGGCCCCGCAGATCGTGAGTCCGTCGTTGGTCGAGAAGAGCACCGGCTCGTCGAAGCGCGTGAGGTTGGCGATCAGCCAGGGGCTCACGACGGCGAGCGCAGCGACGCACGCAACCACGAATACGAGCATCTGCCGCGCGAACGGCAGCGCGCGAGCGAAGAGGCAGAGGGGCAGCACCATGAAGAGCAGCAGGAGGCCGAGCTCGGCGCGCGCGAGGATCGCAAGGCCGATCGCCGCGCCGACCCACGCCGCGTACCGCCAGGTCGGTGCGCGCGCGAGGCGGTATGCGAGGAGGATGGCGAGCGCGACCGTGCCGGTGGCGAGCGTCTCCGACATGATCAGACCGTCGTTCATCCAGAGATTCGGGTACAGCGCGGCGATCGCGGCGGCGGCGAGTGCCGCACGGTCGCTCGCGACGGTGCGCGCCACGAGCGCGATCAGCACGACGACACCAGCCCCGAACACGGTCATCGTGAGGCGCTGGGACAGCACGTGGCTTCCCCCGTGGTCGAACTGCTCGTTCACCCACGACGTGGGTGCGAGCGCGAGCGCGGTGAGCGGCGGGTGCTGCGCGGTCTGGGATCCGTCGCGCGGGTCGGTGAACCACTCCCCCCGCGCGAGCTGGTTGGCGGCGACGTTGTAGTAGATCTGGTCACCCTTGCGGGGCTCGTCGAGCTTGGCCAACAGCACGTAGCCGACCCGCAGCGCCAGCGCGCCGAGGACGATCAACAGCAGCGCCGACCAGAAGCGCGTGGTCCGGGCGCGCGAGCGCGGCCTGACTTCGACGATGCGGCCACGTTGTACCAGGCACGCCTCAGTGCATGCGGAACGTCACCGAGACCACGAACACCACGAAGAACGGCACGAGCAAAACCGCGAGCGGGAGCCGTGCGTCACGCGCCCCGAGCCACCGCACGGCCGGAGTCCCGGCGGCCACGGGCAGCAGCACGAGCAGCGGCACGAAGTAACGCGCCTGGAGCCCGCTGATGACGTCGTCACCCGGCGTGGTCCAGTAGATCCAGATCGCCGCGAAGACGAGCGTCATGCCGATGACGAACAGCACCATCAGCAGCCCGCGCTGCGACCAGTCGAGTGCGGCCGGTTCACGCCGGTCGTGCTGGATCGAGAGGAGCACGAACAGCACGACCGCGCTCACGATGAGCAGAGCCGGCCAGTGCGTGACGGAAGGGCCCACGCCCCACAGCCCCTTCAGCCAGTCCCAGAACTGGTCGGGGATCGTGCGGGCCGCGTCGGCGACGAAGTGCCACGGCGCGGTGAACAGATCGTGCTTGCGCCCGTCCGGGTCGGGCCGGATGCCGAAGAAAACAGCGTCGCTACGCCACAGGTCGCCCACGATCTCGTTCCACACCAGGGTCACGATCACGCCCAGTCCAGCCGCGGGCGCCAGCGCCCAGAGGCGGGCCTGTCGCTCGCGTGGACCGAGGAGCGGGAGGAGGTAGCAACCGGCGACGACCACGTACGCCGGCTTGCACATCCCGAGCAACGTGCTGAGCACCGCCGCTTCGATGACCAGACCCTTGACCGTCGCACCGTCGGGTGGGTCGAGGGCTCGCAGCGCGGACGACACCACGAGGAGGGCCACCGCGGTGGTCATCGCATCGGGTGACAACGACGACGCCGACTGGAAGACCGCGACCGGGATCAGCGCCGTCGCGACGAACGCCCACCGCGCTCTCCGTGTGCGGCAGACCGCGACCGCGATCAACGCGACGTAGACGCCGAGGAGCACGATGCGGCCGGCGACGAGCATCGCGCCCGCTCCCGCACCCAGCTCCCGTGCCACGAAGACCGTGGCGGCCTGGGGCGCGTACGGCACCGGCGAACCGAACGTCGAGAAGGTCACGGGCCGTTCGTCGGCTGAGGAACACCGCGGCGCTTGCCGGCCCGGGGCCTGCGGGAGCTTCGTGAAACCCCCCGGCGCGAGCGCGACGAGGTGCTCGAAGTACGCGCGCTGGTAACCCGACACTTCCCTCACAAGATCGCGGGATACACACGCCCCGCTGAACTGGGAGCCCGCGATCTTCTCGGGCACGAGCTGTCCGGTCGAGATCTGGTACGAGCGATAGAAGTGCGCGGGCTCGTCGATGCCACCGAAGTAGGGGACGGCGAACACGAGATAGCCGCCGACCAGCACCGCGAGCACGACGAAGGTCTGCCGCGGATCGCGGAAGATGCCGATGAGCGTTCGAGCAGGCCCCCGCCGCGAACGCTGACCGGTCGACGCGGTCACCGTCCGCGTCGCGCTCGTCATGCGATCACGGAGTCGCTACTGGGTATCGGCGATGAGGACACTGCACGGCGAATGATGCGACACCGTGTTGGGGACGCTGCCGAGGAACCGCCGCCCGCCCTGCATGCCGCGGTTGCCCACCACGATGAGGTCGGCGTGCAGGTGCGTCGCGAGGTCGCACAGCACTTCAGCAGGGCTGCCGAAGCGCGCGTGTGTCTCCACCGTGACCCCTTCTCGTGCCGCGTCGCGCGCCGACTGCTCCAAGGTGCCCTCGAGGTTGTGCCGCGCGTCCTCTTCCCACTCCATCGCCGCTGCCGCCGAGCCCGCGACCGCCATCTCCGAGCTGCCGAGTGTTGCGGCGATGGGCTTCTGGACGCTCACGATGTGCAAGGTCGCACCGTCCTGCCTCGCGGCGAGGTCGGCTGCGATCTGTACCGCCTGCGTCGCACGCTCGCTCCCGTCCGTCCCCACGACGATCGTCTTGAACATGGCGCTACTCCGCTGGTACGGCTCGTCGCGGCCGCGCCTGACGATCATCGCGCCTTCCGCGGCCGCGGGGGACGTTACCCGCGACCCGCAGTGGTGCGCAGCAGCGCACGGATCTCGGCGACGTGGTACGCGGTGCGCTCCGACAACGTGACCGTCCCGAGATCCTCGTCGGCGATGCGGACGCCGGCAAACGAGACCTGTGCATGCCCTTCCCAGACGACGTAGAGGTCGACGGCGTAGTCGCCGCGGCGCTGAAACGTCGCAGGGATCGCAACCGCCGCGCTCCCGGGGTTCGACCCCACCGTCGTCGTGCCGTCGCCGAACGACCACGCATACGCGATCGGATGGGCGACGACGTTGACGTCGAACCCTCGCAGCGAGACGCGCGCTGCCGCGTCGCCCACGTGATCGCCCCAGAACAACGAGGCGAGCCTCGTGATCCCGGGCCAGGCGGAAGTGCCGGGCGGACTGGCGTGCACGTGCGCCCGGGGCAGCGGTACCTGTTGCCAGATCTCAGCGGGAGACGGGGGCTCGCCCAGCATCGGTATTCCCGGTCGGACGCAGCGTGGCACGACGAGCGCGAGCGCCGCTTGGGTCCCGAC
>JBKPCV010000047.1:0-7020 GCA_046727575.1 Actinomycetota bacterium | reverse complement strand
ACGCTGCACGGCCTGGATGGGCCCGGCGCCCGTGCGGACGTGCATCGCCAACAGTTGGTTGACCGTGTAGAGCTCCAGCCGGATCCGCTCGGCGCGATCGTGGATCGCGCGGTCGACGCGGCCACGCGCACGAGCGGAGCCGAACACGGCGCCGCACACTGCCAAGCCGAGCGCGGCGAGCGCGGTCCGGATGACCATCGCGCCGAACAGCGCGCCACTCGTCCCGAAGATCGTCACGAGCCCGGCGACCCGGGTGCGGTAGTGGTCGGGACCGACGTCGACGAAACCCGCTTGGCGGAGAGACAACGCCAGTGCCTCGTCGTCGCGTCGCTCCACGATGCGTCCGACCCGAGCCGCCAAGGCGCGGAGCGGCGGGCCGAGCAGCCGGCCAATCGTGCCTCCTCGGGTGCGCTCCGGTGGGGGGACGAACGGGGCGACGTCGGCGTCGCCGCGCACGCGCGCTCGCGCCACCACGATGTACGGCCGAACCCGCGGACCGAGGCGCGGCAGCGGCCGGACGATCAGTGCGGCAGAACCGGCTGCCGCGAGCCCGGAGCCGGCCGAGGCCAGGAACAGCGCCGTGGAGCCGGTCACGGCGACACCACGGACCGGACGCGTGCCCCCCCGAGGACTCGCCGCTCCTGTTGGGAACGACCGAGATGGGTGATCCAGACGAACCCGACTGCGCTGAGCATCGCGCCGACGACCATCACGAGCGCGCCCGCGGTCGACGAGTAGAAGTCGCGGAACGCGCCACCACGGATGGTGAGAGCGACCAGGACGAACCAGGGCAGGATCAATACCGCGCGTGCATTGATCCGCATCTCGAGACCTTCGGTGTCGATCTCGTCGAGAACCTTCAAGTCCTTCGTGGTCGCGACCACCAGGTCACCCAGGATCTCGGTCACGATCTGGCCGCCGCGTTCCGACGCGAGGATCAGGATCTCGATGACGCGATCACTCACGGGATCGGCGAGTTCCTCGCGGATGACCTCGAGCGCGGGCGCAGTGCCGAGCATCCGCGCGTGCGACTCGAAACGAGCGAACGCGACGCGCAGCGGCTCGGGCCCGGAGGTCGCAAGTTCGACGAGCGCACCGTTGAGCGATCGGCCGGCCGCGACCGAGGAGACGAGGTCGCGCAGCCCATCGGGCCAGGCCGCCTGCACGGCGCGCAACCGCTCGGCGCGTCGCCGCGCGTAATACGCGCGCGGGAACAGCGACGCGGCGATGGCGGGCGCGATCGCCACGAGGACGGCGCCGGTCAGGAAGGCTCCCGCGACGAGGACGACGCCGCCGACGCATGCAGACCCGAGCCAGAACTGGATCGGCGAGAGCGCGATGCCGGCCTGCGAAAGCCAGAGTTGCTGCGCGGTGAGGGTCGCTCCCTCCCGTCGCCACCTGCGCACGCGCGGCGGCGTGCCGACCAGGTGACCGGCCAAGCAGTAGCAGAACACACCGATGCAGATCC
Organism: Actinomycetota bacterium; assembly: GCA_046727575.1. Taxonomy (GTDB): domain Bacteria; phylum Actinomycetota; class Acidimicrobiia; order IMCC26256; family DASPTH01; genus DASPTH01. Next base: position 5,552 of record JBKPCV010000047.1, on the reverse strand, counting down.
CAGCCGCGACGTTCACCGGCGCTCCTCGGCCGAGACGATCGCGTGCAGCTGACCGGGACCGACGCGTGCCAGCCGCTCCACGAGTCGCGCCGGAAGCGCACCGGTCCAGCGCAACGGCGCGCCGATCCCGTCACGCACGAACAACGGTTCGACGGTGAAGTCGTCGCGCAGCGCCGGTACGACGGCGGCGATCTCCATCACCTGCCGGCGCAGCATCTCTGTGTCGTCGACGAGGTCGTCGCGGTCGAGATGGATCACGACGTCGAGTGACTCCGAGAAGACCTTGCGGATGATGCGTTCGGTGACGTTCTCACCGGCCATGAGCGCGGCGTTCACCAGCGCGTCGAGCGCCTCGGCGGCGCTGTTGGCGTGCACGGTGCACAGGAACCCGCACCCGGCATTCACGGCACGGCTCAGCTCGAAGGCCTCGGCCCCCCGAACCTCTCCCACGACGATCCGGTCCGGGCGCATCGCCAGCACGAACTTCACCAGGTCGCGGAGCGTGATCTCACCCGTGCCGTCGAGAGCCGGCGGTCGGACCTCGTAGTACGAGCCGTGCGTCAGGGGAACGGCCAGCTCGCGAATCTCCTCGCAGGAGCGCACGCAGTGACCCGGCGGCGCGGCTGCGAGCAGCGCGGCCGCCAGCGTCGTCTTGCCCGCGCCGGGCTCGCCCGAGACGGTAACCCGGCTGCGGAATTGCATGAGTGCCCGCAGGAACCCCGCCGCCTCTCGGGACAGCGAGCCGCGCGCGACGAGATCGTCGAGCGTGACGTTGCGTACGACGTAGCGACGCAAGGTGGCCGAGAGTCGATCACCAACCGGCGGAATCGCGGTCGTGAGGCGTGCCGTACCGTCGAGCACGCGTGCCTGCACCATGGGGTGCTTCGTGTTGAGCTGGCGGTCGGTCGCCGCGAGCAGACGCTCGACCATCTGCCGGTTCTCGTTCTCGCTTGTGGGAACCGTCAGTCCGCGAAGCCGGCCCGACCCGTCGATGTACGAGACGCGCGCACCCTCGATGAAGATCTCCTCGACGTCGCGGCGCGCGATGAGGTCGGTCAACGGGCCGAAGTCCATGATGGACCGGAGCACCCGCTCGACCATGACCGACGACGAGACGAGCGGCAGCTCCTCTCCGAGGCGTGCGCGTCGTTCGTACTCGTCGACCGCATGCTGCGCCTCGAGCCGGACCTCGTCGAGGTCGCCTTCGAGCCGCAGTTGGCGGCGCTCGATCCGGGCCAGCACGTCTCGTCGGATCGTGTCGTAGGCGTCTACCGCGTTCACGCCGCGCTCCGGCGCCGGCGCGCCCACCGCACCGACCTCCCAGGTGCAGCGCGGCGCGGTAGCGCGACCTCCGCGAGCGCGGCAACAGCAGCGGTGAATGTGCCGCGCCTCACGACGTCACCCGTCCACGCGGCGCGCTCGACACGACGATCGACCGGTACGAAGGTGACACTCGACGGGGTGAACGTGCGACAGATCTCCGCGGTGACCTCCGCCCGCTCGAAGCGATCGGCCGGCGCGCGGTTGAAGACCAGGTGTGCCGGACCAACGCCGGGCGGCAACCCGGCAATCCAATCCAGCATTCGCGCGACGCTGACGGGGTTCGCCGCACCGACTCCGATGACTGCACCAGCTTCGACAAGAACGGCGCGGGCGATGTCAGCGCCGGGCAGACCGGTGACTTCAACCACGACGTTGGACGCCAGACCACCCAACGCCGCGACGACGTCGAGCACCTCGCGCGAATTGATCTGCGCGGTCGCAGCAACGCTCGGGCACCCGGGGAGCACCTCGAATGACGGCCGGCCAACGGCCAACAGCGCGTCGTGCAGCGCGCCACGCCCGTACTGCACGGCGTCGATTGCGTTCCTGAGATTCGGCTCGATAGGAAGTGCGAGCCGCGCCGCCGTGGAGGACGCGACCTCGTTGGCATCGACGAGCACCACGCGCTCGCCGCGGGCGGCGATCGCCGCGGTGAGGCCGAGGGCGATCTCGCTCGTACCGGCGCCGCCCGGACCGCTGACCACGGCCGGCCTGCAACCTGACTCGTGGGCCGTGCCGCGTGACCGTTCTGTGTCTGTGCGTGTCCCCGCGGGTGCCAACGCGGCGATCACATCGACGAATGCGGCGATCGACGCGTCCGAAGGAACCACGGCATCGACGCCGAGCATCGTCAGGCGGTCATGACCAGCAGGCTCCTCGGGATCGACGACGCCGAGCACACCGCGCCCGCGACCGTGGACGGCGTCGACCAACGACCGCGTGAGCCCCGGCCATCGGTGACTCACGACCAGGGTGTCGTACTCATCCTCGAGCGCGAGGCTTGGATCGAGCACGATCTGACGCACGCGCGCGCCTCCATGGTCAGTCAGGTGTCGATGGAGGCGCTCCACCCAGCTCTCCGGCGAGAAGACCAGTGCGATCGTGGGCTCCATGCGCGCTCCTACCGCCGCGCCGCGGCGGGTGCGCCGATGCGATCGAGCGCCTGTGGCGCGGTGTCCTTCGAGGACGCCGCCCCGGTCGTGCGCGCGATCGAGATGTCGCCGTCCGCGATCGCGGCGGCGACGAGCTGTGACTGTTGGGCGTCGACCGCGATCGTCACGGTGAACGGGCTGCTCGTCTCACCGATCCCCGCGCGGCCTTTGGCGTCGACGGCAAGGACCTCAGCGTCGCCGACGATGATCGACACCTCACGGTCGGAGGCGTTCAGGACGTCGACCCGGTCACCGCTCGCCAATCGCCCACCCACGGCACGTGACGGGTCGATCGGGATGCTCATCGCGCGGAGACCGGCGCGCGCGGCCCGAGGTCGAAGCTCGCGGCGGATGATCGGTTCGCCCGCTTCGATTGTCGTGGTCGCAATGTGGCCGCGCAGATCGCGCAGGTCGCGTGCGCGCACGAACATGGCGAGGAGCGCGCGGCCCGTCTGCAAACGCGCAACATCGAAATCGCCGGCCGCGACGCGTTCTCCGGCCCGGATCTCGTGCGCCGCCACCGCCACCGGCACGCCGGCTGGTTCTCGTCGTAGCGCGGCGATTCCGAGCACCATGCCGAGGAGACCCGCGACGACCATCACGAGGTGCCCGGACGAGAACCGCGCCGAGAGTTTGCGGTGGGGCGCGTCGGAAGCGCCGCGAGGGTCCCCGATCGGTAACGCAACCATCGCTCGTGCTCCCCCGTGCGAATGTGGTTCCTGTCGTGTCGAGCGGTTCGCGGAGTCTGCACGATTCGTGCACTTCGGTCAAGAGGGAGATTTTGGGTAGAGGGCTCTTAGCGGATTAGTCGCCCGGTCTGTACGCTCTGGCCATGAATCGCACCCTGCACGGCGAAGACTTCCCGCCGTCCTCACCGCGGCCATGGCGGCGGAGCTGCTGCAGGTCCACGTGGAGTTCCTGCGCCGCTTGGTGCGCGGGCGAATCCCGTGCCACCGGTTCCCCGGCGAGCGGGGCGGGTGTCGGGGGTCGAGCGGACCCAGGCGAGCCCAGCGAGGGGCACCACCACCGCACGGTCATGGCTCTCGAGCACGAGCAGCCGGGCTCGGAACGTGCTGACGGCCTCGCCGCGCGTGCCGCCGGAGCGTGCATGCTCGACCGCGCGCGCGACGAGCCAGTGCCCGGGGCCGACCGGGACGTCGACCGGTCCCTCGTACCCGTGGAGCATCACGAAATCGTCACCGACGGCGCCGAGCGCGCCGGTGATGGTCACGTCCGGCAACTCGAGTGCCACCGTGTCACCCCGATGCATGCACTCGCGCAGGACATCGAGCAGTGTCCGGTCGTGTTGCCAAAGCTCGAACACGGCTCGCGTCCATTCCTCCTCGTCCACACGCCATTCGGCGCGCACGGCAGCCGCGGAGTCGCGGAGACCGAGGCGGTCGAGTGGGTCGAGTGCGTCGAGTGGGTCGCTCACGGCATCAGTCGGCCCGGTACGGTGACGACATGTCGGCCGGCCGGAACGCCGCCGTGGTCGCGTGCATCGTCGGTCTGGCGATCGCTGCCTCGGCGGTTGCCGCGACCGCCGGTGACGCGCCGCCGTCGACGGGGAGCATCCAGCACCTGCACTTCGCGTTCGGTCCCCTCGACATCAAGCCCGGACAGAACGTCATCGCCACGAACAAGTACACGATTCCGCAGCCGAAGATCAACGGTTGGATGGTGGGCTTTGCACCGAACCTCGAGCGCGCGGACGGCAGTGTGCCCCCCGTCGACGAGGTCCACCTGCATCACGGTGTGTGGGCGACCGGCGCACGACTCGACAGGACCGCGTTGTTCCCCGAGCGCTTCTTCGGGGTCGGCGAGGAGAAAACTGCACTGCACCTCCCGCCGGAATACGGGTACGAGTACCACACCACCGACTACTGGTGGCTCAACTACATGGTCCACAACCTGACGTCTCGGCCCTTCCGACTCTCGGTCACGTACGACGTCGACATCGTGCCGTGGGACGTGGGAGTGCACCGCGGCATGAAGCCCGTGCACCCGGTCTGGATGGACGTACAGAACGGCAGCATCTATCCCGTCTTCGACGCGGCGAAGGGCTCCGGCACCGAAGGCCGCTTCACGTATCCGGACCAGGCGAACGACCCGTACGGAGGCGGCACGCCGAAGAACGAGTGGACGATCCCCGTCCGGGGAGTGCTCGTGCACACCTTCGGCCATCTCCACCCCGGTGGCCTGAAGGTCGACTTCTGGCTCCGACGCGGCGAGAAGCAGGCGCACCTGTTCAGTAGCACCGCCAAGTACTACGAGCCCGCGGGTGCGGTGTCGTGGGACGTGTCGATGACCGCGACGCGCGACGACTGGGCAGTTGCAGTGCAGCCGGGCGACGTCCTGAAGATCAGCGCGACCTACGACACGTCACGCGCCTCGTGGTACGAGTCGATGGGGCTCGGCGTCGTCTGGATGTACGACGGATCGGGCGGTGACGACCCATTCGTGAAGAAGGTCGACCGGCCGGGCGTGCTCACCCACGGGCACTTGCCGGAGAACGACAACCACGGTGGCAAGAAGACGACGCTCCGAGATCCCCGAAGGCTCGACGGCGGAGCCGCCAGCCGCACAGTCGACGTCAGCGACTTCCTCTACGGACCGAGCGACCTCACGCAGCGCCGTCCGCTGATCACGGTGCCGCAGGGACAGTCGATCACGTTCGACAACCTCGATGCGGCTCGGCAAGACGTGTGGCACTCGATCACGGCGTGCGCAGCGCCGTGCACTGCCTCGACAGGAATCGCGTATCCACTCGCGGACGCACCGATCTCGTTCGACTCCGGCCAGCTCGGCAACGCGGGACCGCCCACCGCAGGCCGAGAGACCTGGAATACACCGGCCGACCTCCCGCCCGGGACCTACACGTATTTCTGTCGCGTCCACCCGTTCATGCGCGGCGCGTTCAGGGTGGTGTCGGCCGGGTAGCCGGCGTCACGGCGTCTGCGACTTCTCGAGCGCCGCGATCTGCCGGGTCAGGAACGCCTCCGGATCCTGTGCCCGCTGCACGAGGAGTGCACGCACCTTCTCCCCGTGCGTGAGTAGCAGGAACGTGCTGGTCCGCAC
>JBKPCV010000046.1:0-80840 GCA_046727575.1 Actinomycetota bacterium | reverse complement strand
GGTACGTTCGGTTGCCGCACGGTCTGGAGGTGCTCGTGGTTCAGCCCGCCCCCGCGCCGAGCCTCGACTCGTCGTTCGGCCGTTTGTTCGCTGCGCTCGTCGTCAACGTCGAGCGGGCCATCCAGGGCAAGCGCGAACAAGTGCACCTCGCGCTCGTGTGCCTCATGGCGGAGGGTCACCTGCTCGTCGAGGACGTGCCGGGCGTCGGCAAGACCTCGCTCGCCAAGGCGATCGCCCGGTCGATCGGCGGTACGTGCCATCGCATCCAGTTCACCCCCGACTTGCTGCCCTCGGACGTGAGTGGAGTGTCGGTGTGGAACCGCGCGACCGCCGACTTCGAGTTCCGTGCCGGCGGCGTCTTCGCGAACATCGTCCTCGCCGATGAGATCAACCGCGCGTCTCCGAAGACGCAATCCGCGCTGCTCGAGGCGATGGAAGAGCGCCAGGTCACAGTCGACGCGCACACGTACCAACTTCCCCGACCGTTCATGGTCATCGCCACCCAGAACCCGATCGAACTCGAAGGCACGTACCCGCTGCCCGAGGCACAGCTCGACCGGTTCCTGATGCGCATCCCGATGGGTTACCCGAATCGCGAGGCCGAGCTCTCGATCCTCGAGTCGCAGGGCGACCGCCCGCACGCTGCCGACGACCTCCGCCCGGTCGTCAGTGCGGTCGACGTCGCAGACGCGAGCGTGCTCGTGACGGGGGTGCACTTCGCGTCGGAGCTTCGGGGCTACGTGCTCGATCTGGTGGACGCCTCCCGCCGTCACCCCGACCTCATGCTGGGCGTCAGTCCGCGCGGGTCATTGGCGCTCCAACGCGCGGCGCGTGCGCTCGCCGCGAGTCTTGGTCGCAGCTTCGTCGTCCCCGACGACGTGAAGCGGGTGTTTCCGGCGGTGATCGAGCATCGTGTGCTGGTCGCGCCCGACGCTCAGCTGCGGGGTGTCACGAGCGGCGACGTGGTCGCCGATCTCTTGGCGTCGGTGCCGGTACCGGGCGCGAGGGGCGCCTGATCATCCCGATCATCCTGTCGTGATGCCGCGCAGGCAGGTCCAATCGGTCGCGCTGACGCCCCGAGGTTGGTCGTTGCTCGGCGCCTCGCTCGGACTCGTCGCGGGCAGCTTCCTGCTCGGGACGGTCGAGATGCTCGTGCTCGGGCTCGCCGCGCTCGCGCTGCTCGTGGGCGGCCTGTGCTGGCACGCGCTCCGCCGGGCGCCCGACCTCCTCTTCCAGCGCCGCGTCAGACCCGACCGGCTGCAGGTCGGCGCCGACGGCCGCATCGACCTCCGCGTCGAGAATCGCGGCCGGCGCACGAGCGGCCTGCTCCTCGCCACCGACTGGTTCGACGACGGACGCCGCGCGGCGCGCTTCGTGGTGCCGCCCCTCGCGCCGGGTGCAATGGGACGCGCCGCGTACCGCGTGCCGACCCGCCGCCGCGGCCGGTACCACGTCGGCCCGCTCGCGATCTCGGCGAGCGATCCCTTCGGCATGACGCGACGCCGGCTGCCGGGTGTCGCCGACAGCGAGGTGCTCGTGCGCCCGCGCGTGCACGACATCGTCGCACCGGTCGCGGTGGGCAGCCGCGTCGCCGGCGAGAGCGATCGTCCTGCGCCGCGCGCCTTGGCGAGCGATCTGGGCGACGAGTTCCTCACGCTCCGGGAGTACGAGGTGGGCGACGACCTGCGCCGCGTGCACTGGCGATCCACCGCGCGCACGGACGACCTCATGATCCGCCAGAACGAGGCGCACTGGCGGTCGCGCGCCGCGGTCGTGGTGGATCTCCATCCCGACCGACACGATCCCGCGTCGTTCGAGATCGCAGTGGAAGCGGTGGCGTCCGTGGTGACGCGGCTCGTGCGGATCCAGCGCCGCGTCGAGGTCGTCACGAGCGCGGGCGAGTTCCTCGGCGGCGCCGGTGATCCGCGACACGATGTGCTGGACCGCTTGGCGACCGTCTCCGCCGACCGCACCGATCGTCTCGCGATCGTCGTCGAGAACCTCGGCGCGCACAGAAGGGCCGACCTGGTGATCGCCGTGCTCGGTCGTGTCGAACCGGCGATCGTGCGCGCACTGGCCGCATTGGCGGGCATCAGTGTCGTCGCGGTGCTCACCCAACGGGTGGCAATGACACGGACGAGCTCGATGCTCGTCGTCGACGCGTCGTCGGCATCCTTCCCGATCGCCTGGAACGAGGCGTTCACCCACTCGTCCAACCGCCGATCCCGGAGCTCCGGATGGCCACGCGCGCGCGCGGCATCGCACCCGTCGCCCTCGCCGCGCTGAGCACAGCGGCCGCGCTGTCGTTGGGCCGCGTCTTCGACTCCGGCCGGTTCGTCGTGGCCGTGGTGGCGGCGGCGGTGCTCCCGCACGTGATCGGAGTCATCGCACGTCGCCGGAGCTGGTCCGCGGCTGTGACCGTCACGCTGACGGTCATCGCGCTCGCCGCGTTCGTCGTGTGGGCACTGGTGCCTTCGACGACCTGGCTCGGCCTGCCGACCGGGTCGACGATCGAGACGCTCGAACGACAATTACGCGGCGGATGGCACGTGCTGCGCACCGAGCCGGCGCCCGCACCGGTCACCGGCGGCACCCGTCTGCTCGCGGTGCTCGTGACGTGGACGATCGCGACCGTCGCGGACTGGATCGCGTTCCGCCGACACGCGACGCTGGCCGCGATCGCGCCGGCGCTGGTGCTGTTCGTCTGGGCGTCGACGCTCGGTTCGTCCGACCACGAGACCGTGACCGTGGCCGGCTTTGCCGTCGCAGCCGGCGCGTTCCTCGCGGTGCAGAACGCCGCGGTGCTCGACCGCAGTCGGAGTTGGCTCGTCTCGAGCCAGCCCGTGCGCGCCCACTGGCTCGTACCGGCCGCGCTCCTCGGCCTGGTGGCGCTGCTCGTCGGTCTCGTCCTCGCCCCTGCGGTACCCGGTGCCGAGAGCGACCCTCTGATCGACCTCACGAACCGGGGGCCGAACCGCTCCGGTGGTGGCAGCTACAACACACGCGTGCCGCCGCTGCTCGACGTCGGTGCAAAGTTGCGCGTACGCGCCAACATCGAGCTCTTCACGGTGAAGGCTGCACAGGCGGACTACTGGCGCCTGGTCGCGCTCGACGACTTCTCGTCGGACAACGGCGTCGCACAGTGGACACTCAGGGCCGAGGGCGCCGACGAGGTGCGTGCGGGCCTACCCGACACGGGGCCACGTGGCAGCCTCAACCAACGATTCGCGATCGGGCCTCTCGGCGAACGGTGGTTGCCCGCCGCCTACCGGCCAGTCGCGTCCGACACCGACGCGCTGGCCGTTGTCTCCTCCGCGACACTGGTTTCCGAACACGACAGCGTGCAGGGTCTCGACTACGACGTCCACTCGCTCCTCCCCACCGCGCGCGCCGACGTCACCGCAGCGGAGCAGGCCGCGACTGCGCGCCCGGTTCCGAGCGACGTACGCGCCTTCACCCAGCTACCACCGGGCCTGCCGTCCGAGATCCGCGAGAAGGCACGCCGGGTGGTGGACGACGCCGGCGCCACCACGCCGTACGCGCAAGCCGCAGCGCTGCGCGACTACTTCTGGGCGAACTTCGAGTACGACGTCGACGTCGACCTCGCCGACGACACCGCGGCAATCACGAACTTCCTTCACGATCGGCGAGGCTTCTGTGTGCAGTTCGCGAGCACGTATGCAGTGATGGCGCGGTCGCTCGGCATACCCGCGCGCGTCGCGGTTGGTTTCACGCCCGGAACACTCGACGGCGGCGCCTACCACGTCCGGTCGCACGACGCGCATGCGTGGCCCGAGATCTACCTGTCGGGCCTCGGGTGGACTCATCTCTTCGACCCGACACCGCCCGCTGGAGGCGGTCGGACCGGTGGAAGCCGGCTGCCCGCTGACGCGACGGCCGCCGGCCCGATGCCCGCCAATCCTGCGGTCACGACCACGACGCTCGGCGCGGGCAGCGGTAGCGCGGGCGTGGGCTCGAGCGGCGGCGCCCCCGCGACCACCCGTGCGCCGTTGACGCCACGGGTGTCGACCTCAGGCGCGGGCGGTCGCTCGGCCTGGCTCGTGATCCTCGCGATCGTGACCCTGCTCGTCGCACTCGCTTGTGCCTACGTTGCGATCGTGGTGATGGCGAAGTCGCGACGGCGCGCGCGCCGTCGCGCGGCGACGGAGCGGTCGGCCGCGGTGCAGGGCGCGTGGGAAGAGGCGCTCGACCGTCTGCGCGAAGCGCGCGTGCCCTCGGATCCCGCGCTCACACCGATGGAGCTCGCGCGGAGCGCGCCGCGCTATGGGGTGACCGCCGCGACACGACCGCTGCGCACGCTCGCGCGCTCGTACACGGTCGCTCGGTATGGCGACGCGCCACCGTCCACGGAGGATGTTCAGCGCGCGTGGGAGTCAGTCCACGAGCTGGACCGCGCGCTCGTCACGGGGTTGTCGCGCCGCGAACGATGGCGGCGACTCCTCGACCCATCGACACTGCGGCGCTGATCTCTCGTCACTCGTCACGCGTTGACGCGTGCGTGCGGAGGCCGGCGACGAAGGCGCGGCGATCGGCGTGGAAGGCGCGCACCTCGGCGTCGACCTCGCGGGCAAGGCGAGCGATCGAGACGAACAACACGAGTTGACCGTGGCGTAGCGCGTCGAGCACTTGGCCGTCGTCGCGGCACGCGAGCACGGAGTCCCCCTCGGCGACGAGCGCGAGCGACGCTACGTCCTCCCCCGCCCGCACGAGCTCGGAAACCGCCCGCCGCGTCCGGCGCATCGACACGCCCGAGTCGAGGAGCGAGGCGACCATGCGGAGGGCGACGAGGTCTCGAAACGAATAGGGCGCCTCCGTGCGGTCTTCACCGGACGCGGGGACGACCAAGCCGATCCGGCGCCACACGTCGAGCTGCGCCGCCGTGCAACCCGAGAGGCGGGCCGCCTGGGCAGCGTTGTATCCGCCCGGTTGGCCAGGCACCGAGCTCAGGACTGCGGCTCGTCGCGGCCCCAGCGCTCACGCCAGCGGTTGCCCGCGTTCCCGAGCATGTTCTTGAGCGCCCCGCTGCGCATGGAGCTCGTCAGGCTCTCGATTCCCGCTCGCCCGAGCTTGCGGAGGTTGTGCTCGATCGCGAGTGCACAGCCGAGCATGATCACGAAGCCCACGACGCCCAGGATCAGCGTGGTCGTGAACGTGAAGACCATGAGCAGGAGCCCGGCGATGAATCCCACGATCGACCACTTGATGACCCGCGCCGCGTGCCGGTAGAGGGTGGTGTCGGAGACCTGCTGCACCAGCTTCGGATCGGTCGCGGAGAGGTTCTCCTCGATCTCGTTGAGGATTCGCTGTTCGTCTTCTGAAAGCGGCATGGATCCGTCCCCGCTCGTAACGAGCGCCCGCTACGTGTCACCATTCTCGCGCACGGGTGGGGGTTGCTCAACGCGTCGGGGCCTACGCTGCCTTTCGGGCACCGCGCCCGCACCTACATGCCGTTCGGGCACGGAACCGGGCGCCAGCGCGTCCGCTCCGAATCGGGCCCGCACGGCGTCCACCGCCTGCGCGAGGGCCTGCCGCTCCTCGCGGCGCACCGCCGCCGAGCCGTCGTCACCTGGTTCCCCGCTCCGTGCCTGAACGGCACCGGGGGCGAAAAGGTCGGGTTGCGTTGCGGCCGGCGGGGAAAGCTGCTGCACCGAGACGCCGATGAGACGGATCCCTGCGTCGATATTGGGCACATCGCCCAACAGGGCGTGCGCGGCGCCCGCGATGTCACCTGCGAGATCGGTCGGTTCCCGGAGAGTCCGTGAGCGCGTGATGGTCCGGAACGTCGCATACCGCACTTTGAGCTGCACCGTGCGCCCGACCCGACCGGCCGCCCGGAGCCGCGACGCAACGCCGTCGGCGAGTCGCACGATCTCGCGCTCCAGCGGCTGCGCGTCGGTCAAGTCCGTCGGGAACGTCTCTTCCTGACCGATCGACTTGGCGACGCGTGCCGGTTCGACTGCCCGGTCGTCGCGGTTCCAGGCGAGCGCGTACAGCTGCCGGCCGTGCGCTTCCCCGATCGTCGACCGAACGGTCGCCTCGGGCAGCCTCGCGAGGTCGCCGATCGTGACGACGCCGAGGCCGGCGAGCCGCTTCCGCGTCGCCGGGCCCACACCCCATAGGCGCTCGACGGGCAGCGGGTGGAGGAAGGCGAGCTCCGACCCGGGTTCGACCACGAGGAGGCCGTCAGGTTTGGCGAGGTCGCTGGCGAGCTTCGCGAGCAGCTTGGTGATCGCGACGCCGACCGACGCGGTGAGGCCGGTTTCTGCGCGGACCCGGCCCCGGATCGCGACCGCGCACTCGGTCGCGGTGCCGTGGTGCCGGGCGGCACCGGAGACGTCGAGGAACGCTTCGTCGGACGCGACCGGCTCGACCAGCGGTGTGAACGAGCGGAGGATTCGCATCACCTCCCGGCTCTTCTCGCTGTAGAGATCGAAACGGGGTGCGAGGAACACTCCGTCGGGACACGCTCGCCGCGCCCGCGCCATCGGGATGGCGGAGAACACACCGAACCGGCGGGCTTCATAGCTCGCCGCCGCGACCACTCCACGCCGGCCGAGGCCACCGACGATCACCGGCTTCCCGACGAGCGTGGGGTCCTCGAGCTGCTCGACGGACGCATAGAACGCGTCGAGGTCGACGTGCAGGATGTGAGGCGGGCCGGCTTGCCGTTCAGGCACGGAGCCGGCCTTCCGTTCAGGCACGGAGCCGGCTTGCCGTTCAGGCACGGAGCCGGTCATTCGTGCCGCGCGGGCTCCACGCGGATGCGTTCGCGCTGGTCGCCCAACACCTCGTACACGAACTCGCGGTGTTCGTGAGGTCCCCACCGTTCCTCGAGCCACGCGAGAAGCGGCTCGCGTACCCACCGGGCACACGGAGCGAGCAAATCGGCCCACTCGGCCGGCCTGGTGAACGCCGCGTCCACGACGATCCCATCGGGGTCGTCGACATGGAGCGACCCTTCGTAGGCGAGCGCGCGGTGCACCTCGCACCGCAACGACCAGCCGAGCCCGGTCGCCGTCGCGCGCACCTCGTAGACGGGCCCTTCCCAGTGCGTGATGCGCAGCCCCGTCTCTTCTTCGACTTCGCGCGCGAGACCTTCGAGCAGCGTCGCGTCGGTCGCGTCGATGACGCCCCCCGGCGTGCTCCACTCCATTGCGCCGTTCCGGCGGCGGTTCTGCACGAGGAGCAGCCCGGCGTCGGATTCGACGAGCGCACCCGCGACGGTGAACTCGACGAGCGGCATGGTGCTCAGTCTCGCGCGGCACCGAAACCGCGCCACAGACGCACGACGCGGTCCCGAAGTCCCCACCAGGTGACGAGCACGAACGCCTCAGCCACGATCCGCGTCGACATCTTCGATCGTCCGAGGGTGCGATCGTGAAACGTGATCGGGGTCTCGACGACGCGGCCGCCGAGGCGCTCGGTGAGATAGGTCATCTCCACTTGGAACCCGTATCCGTCTGCCCGCACCGAGTCGAGCGGGATCCGCGCCAGCGCTCGACGGTGGTACGCACGGAAGCCGGCAGTCGCGTCGTGCACCGACAACCCGAGAACCGTCCGCGCGTACAGACAGCCGCCGCGTGAGATCGCGCGGCGAAGCCATCTCCAGTCGGGAATCGACCCGCCGTGCACGTAGCGCGAGCCGATCGCGAGGTCCGCGCCTGCCTCGACCGCCGCGACCAGCTCGGGCAGCACGCTCGGGTCGTGCGACAGGTCGGCGTCCATCTCGATCATGACGTCGTAACCGCGCGCAAGTCCGACCCGGAAGCCGGTGCGATATGCGGAACCGAGGCCCGACTTCACCGGTCGTCGCAGTACTTCGATGCGGCCGAGGTCGGCTTCGAGCTTCTCGGCGCGATCGGCGGTCCCGTCGGGACTCCCGTCGTCGATCACGATCACGTCGGCGTCGGGCAAGGCCCTCCGCGTGCGTCGGAGGACGTCTTCGATGTTCTCGATCTCGTTGTACGTGGGCAACAGCACGAGCACGCGCACGGCCGGCGAGCCTATCGGCGGCGTGGAGTGCGCACTGTTCACGACGAATACCATCGGGTCGTGACCGACGCGCCCGAACCATCGGCGCCGCGGGAGGAGCGCGGCGCGGCGGACGAAGTACCGCCGATGCTCCCGTCACGCACGGCGTTCCTGGTGGCGTTCTCCGGAGTCGTGGTCGCGGGCATCCTCGGCGGCATCATCGGCTTCGGCATCGCCGACGTGAGCTCGGACTCGGACGCCGGCCGGTTCCTGGGCACGTTGCTCGGCGCGGTGATTGCTGCGAGCGGTGTCGGCATCGTCGCCGTGCTCGTGCTGCGCGCGATGTCGGAGTGGAACCGGACCAGAGCCGAGCGGCCGCGCCGGAGGTAACCTGCGGCGCAGCGAGGCGTTCGCCGGGGCGGAATTTGGAGCGGCCCGGCGCCGACGCGAGCGGACGGCCGCGGGCCGGGTACCCCGGCTCGCAGGGAGCGAGCCATTCAGGAAGGCGCCCAGAGCGGGAACAGCGCCGCTAAGTCGCGAAGGTGAGACGGCGGAACGGCTCCGCGTAACGAAGGCCCGCACCGCGACCGCCCTGCTCGGCGCGCTCCCTCAGGAACTCGCGGAACGATTCGTCGGCCTCGACCAGGCGGCTCTGGTGGCAGAAGAGCCCGTCGATCTTGCGCTCGAGCGTCGCCTGGATGTCGATCCAGCAATTCGGCTCGAGCGTTCCCGACAGGTAGACGGCTCGGACCTGGTGCACGTCGAGGCCGCTGCGCAGGTGCTCAGGGAAGTAGTGCGGGTTCCCTGCCGCCGGGGCAACCGCATCGAGCGTCGCCCAACCAGTGACGCGGTGGTCGTGATGGTTGAAGTAGCCGTCACCGAAGAACACTGCGGTCGGATCGGGGCACAACACGACATCGGGGCGCAGCTCGCGCACGTACCGAACGATCGCGCCGCGCAGCTCGCGGTCGTCGGCCAGTTCACCGTCGTCGTACCCGAGGTGGAAGTGCCCGGCGAGGCCGAGCCGGGCAGCCGCCTTCGCCGTCTCTTCCACGCGCAGCGCCGCCAGCGCGTCGGGATCGGCGTCGCGAACGTCAGTGCCCTTGTCACCGCGTGCGGTGACGAGGACCCACACCGACGCGCCGGCCGCCGCCCACTTCGCGAGCGTCCCTCCCGCCGCGATCTCCGCGTCGTCGGGATGTGCGTACACGGCGAGCGCGCTGGCAGGCATCTCATCGGCCACCGCCCGAGGGTAGTAGTCGTTCAGCGACCGAGCGCGAGGTCGTCGAGCGCCGCGATCGCGCGAGCGAGATCGGCGTCGTCGACGTCCTTGTGCGTGACGAATCGCACCGTGTCGACGTCGATGGTCCCCGCGAGAACGCCGCGCTCGGCGAGCGACGGAAGCAGGTTGTGCGGCAGCGCGCTCGCGCACACGCACACGATGTTGGTCTCCACATGCTTCGGATCGACGCTGCCGGGAAAACGTTCCGCGAGGGCTACCGCCAGCCGGCGTGCGCGTTCGTGATCGTCGGCGAGTCGCTGCACCATGGTCTCGAGCGCGACGACGCCCGCCGCCGCGATCACACCGGCCTGGCGCATGCCGCCGCCGAGACGCGACCGGTCTTCGCGTGCAGCCCCGATCGCGTCGTGGGCTCCGAGCAGCAGCGACCCGACGGGCGCCGACAGACCCTTCGACAAGCAGAACATCACCGTGTCGGTCGCAGAAGCGAGCACCGCAGGTGACACACCGAGCGCGACGCTTGCGTTCCAGATGCGCGCGCCGTCGCAGTGCACCGCCAAACCGTGCGCGTGTGCGGCGCCCGCGACGTCGTCGATCTCTGCCGCGCGCCACGGCCGTCCGCTCGCGGGCATGTGCGTGTTCTCGACCGTGAGGGCGGAGATCTCCGGGAGGTGATGCTGCTGTGACGCGATCGCGTGTTGGACGTCGGCGACCGCAAGGCGCCCGTCGGCATCCGGCAGCGGACGAAGCTGGACGCGCGCGTTGCCGGCGGCAGCGGCGTGCTCGTGGCGATAGACGTGGGCGCGTTCGGCACAGAGCACGTCCGTGCCTGCCCGCCCGACGAGCCGCAGCGCGAGCTGGTTGGCCATGGTCCCCGAGGGGACATAGAGCGCCGCCTGCTTCCGGAGCAACGACGCGGCGAGCGACTCCAGCCGGCGGACGGTGGGATCCTCGCGGTACGCGTCGTCACCCACGTCGGCGTCCGCCATGGCCCGGCGCATCTCAGGGGTCGGCGTGGTGACAGTGTCGGACCGGAGGTCGACGAGGCCCGACGGCGACGGCACGGCTCGGGACGTCCTGTGCCTACTTCGCCGGTCGGAGGAGACCTTCCTGCGCGACGGTGATGCACTGCACGCCGTCGCTCCGGAAGATCGCCCCGACCGACAGACCACGCCCGCGCGCCGCAGCGGGACTCTGCAGGTGGTACAGCAGCCAGTCGTCGGCACGGCAGGGTCGGTGGAACCACATCACGTGGTCGAGACTCGCGGTCATGAACTTGCCGTCGCTCCATCCGGCTGCGTGCGGCAGCGTGGCCGTGCTCAGCAGGATGTAGTCCGACGCGTACGCCACGATGGCCGCGTGCAGGAGCGGATCGTCCGGCAACGGGCCGACGGTGCGCTGCCATACGTCCTGGACGGGCTCGCCGTGCTCGGTGCGTGCCCACGTCGGCGTACCCACGAAGCGCATCTCGATCGGCTGTTCCTTGCGCCACTCGGCGGCACTCCTCGCCAGGTCCGGCCGCCGCCACTCCGGTTTGGGCGCCGACTCGAGCGCCTCGGGCTCCGGGACGTCAGGCATGGCGTCGGTGTGCTCGGGTCCGTCCTCGACGACATGGAACGAGCTCGCCATGTTGAAGATCGCACGACCGTGCTGGATCGCGACGACGCGTCGGGTGGTGAAGCTGCGACCGTCCCGGATGCGGTCGACGTCGAAGACGATGGGTATCTGCGGATCACCTGGCCGGAGGAAATACGTGTGGAGCGAGTGCACCGGGATGTCGGCGTCGACGGTACGACCGGCGGCGATGAGCGCCTGCGCCAGGACCTGCCCACCGAACACGCGGACGCGGCCCTCCTCGGGGCTGACGCCGCGGAACAGGTTCACCTCGAGCCGTTCGAGGTCGAGGATGTCGACGAGGTCGTCGAGCGCGGTTCCCATGCACCGACGACCTTATTCCAGGCGTCCGGCGATTCCAGGCGTCAGGCGAAGAACACGCTCGCCACGTCGACCAGTTCGGGATCCACCGTCTTCAACTCGCGCAGCGCGTCGTCGATCGGAACGCGCTCGATGCGCGCACCGTGCAGCGCCACCATCGTCCCGAACTCGCCCGCTTGCACCGCGTCGGTCGCAGCGACGCCCAGTCGCGTCGCGAGCACACGGTCGTACGCGGTCGGCGTGCCGCCCCGGAGCACATGACCGAGGATCGTCACTCGCGTCTCGTAACCGGTGTGCTGCTCGATGGCACCCGCGACGACGTTGCTGATCCCGCCGAGGCGGACATGGCCGAACTCGTCCACGTCGCCGCTCTGGAGCGCGATCGCGCCCTCGGCGGGCACCGCGCCCTCGGCCACCACGACGATCGAGAAGTTCGACCCTTGGCGGTGGCGGTGCTCGATCCGGTCGCAGACCTCGCCGATGTCGAACGGCTGCTCCGGCACGAGCACGATGTCGGCGCCACCCGCGATGCCCGCGTAGGTCGCGATCCAACCGGCATGACGACCCATCACCTCCACCACCATGACGCGGTCGTGGCTCTCGGCGGTGGTGTGGAGACGATCGATCGCGTCGGTCGCGATCTGCACCGCCGTGTGGAAGCCGAACGTGAAATCCGTCGCCGACAGGTCGTTGTCGATCGTCTTCGGGACGCCGACGGCGGGCACGCCGTCGCGGGCCAGTGCCGCGGCGACCCCGAGCGTGTCCTCGCCACCGATCACGATGAGCGCGTTGATCCGATCGCGGTCGAGGGTTTGTCGCACGCGCTCCATGCCGTTCTCGGTCTTCACCGGGTTCGTCCGTGAGGTCCCGAGAATCGTCCCACCGCGGTGGACCAGACCACGCGTCCCCGCGATCGTCAGGTCGACGGCTTCGTCGTCCATCACTCCTCGCCAGCCGTGCCGGAAACCGATGATCTGGTGCCCGTAGATGCCTTCGCCCTTCCGGACGACCGCACGGATCACCGCATTGAGGCCCGGGCAGTCCCCACCGCCGGTCAGCACGCCGATTCGCATGACGCCTCCTCTGGTCGGACGTTCCCAACCATGTTGGCCCTCGGATCGCGGCGGGCTACCCAAGCACCGCCATCGGTAACCTGCCGTGGACCTGGGGACCGGAGGGCGTGAGCAGGCGGCGACGATGAGACGGCGGAGACGGCGCGAGCAGATCACGTCGCTCGCCGAGCCTCAGCTGTCCGCGAGCGAAGAGCTGATCGCAACCAGTGAGGTCTGGGCGGCGCGCATCACCGCCGCGCCGTTGCTCTTCCGACGACGTCGATTGCATCTCCTTGCGCTGACCGACGCCCGTCTGCTCCTGTTCTCCCGGCCGCGCCGAGGGGCGACGGCGGCCTGCGTCCTCGCCGAACCGCTCGCGACGCTCGAGCTCGTACGGGCGCGGCCGCGGCTCCTGCTGTACCAGGTCCTGCTCGACGCCGGCGACGAGCGGCGTCTCGTGTTGGAATTCCGCACCCGCGACCGCGCCTCGGGGCACGAGCTGGCGCGGACGATCCGTTCCGCGCGTCCGGCGCCATGAGCGTGGTCCTCGCCATCGACGCCGGCACGACGGGAGTTCGAACGGTCGCCATCGACGAGACGGGCAATCCGCGGGCGTACTCGTATCGCGAGTTCGCGCAGCACTTCCCGCAGCCGGGATGGGTCGAGCACGACGCCGATGACATCTGGCGTGCCGTCACTGAGACGCTCGCCGAGGTCGTCGCCGCGCTCGACCGCGGAGCGGTTGCCGGGATCGGGATCACCAACCAGCGCGAGACGACCGTGGTGTGGGACCGCGCCCGCGGTGCCCCGCTGCACCGTGCGCTCGTGTGGCAGGACCGGCGGACCGCCGACCGGTGCGCCGCGCTGCGCGACGCCGGACACGAGTCACTGGTACGCGAGCGCACAGGGCTGGTGCTCGACCCGTACTTCTCTGCCACCAAGCTCGAGTGGCTGCTGCACGACGGCGGAGTCGAACGCAGCGCCAACCTCGCGTTCGGCACCGTCGACTCGTGGATCCTCTGGAACCTGACCGGCGGCGCCTCAGGCGGTGTGCATGCGACCGAGGCTTCGAACGCCAGCCGCACCCTGTTGTTCGACATCGATGCACTCGACTGGTCCGACGACTTGCTGGACCTGTTCGACGTTCCCCGCTCCTGTCTGCCGGACGTGCTGCCGACGAGCGGACGATTCAGCACGACGGTCCCCGCACGCGCGGCCGGTCTCCGTGTACCGGTGAGCGGAATCGCCGGCGACCAGCAGGCCGCCCTCTTCGGCCAGGCGTGCTTCACCCCGGGCATGAGCAAGAACACCTACGGGACGGGGTCGTTCGTGCTCGTCAACCTCGGGACCACGCATCCCGCACCGGTCGAGGGCCTCCTCGTCACGGTGGCATGGATGCTCGGCGCGGAGGCGACGTACGCGCTCGAGGGATCGGTGTTCGTGACCGGAGCCGCTCTGCAATGGTTGCGCGACGGGCTCGGCATCATCGACGACGCCGCGGAGGCCGGGCCGCTCACCGAGAGCGTCGCCGACACCGGCGGAGTCGTGTTCGTGCCGGCATTCACGGGCCTCGGATCGCCCTACTGGGATCCGGCGGCGCGCGGCGCGGTGCTCGGGCTGACACGCGGCACGACACGCGCGCACATCGTCCGCGCGGCTGTGGAGGCAATGGGCTGGCAGACCGCCGACGTGGTCGACGCGATCGCGGCCTCTGGTGGAACGGCGGTCACCGAACTGCGCGTCGACGGTGGTGCGAGCGTGATGGACGTGCTCTGCCAATTCCAGGCCGACTTGCTCGGGGTCACGGTGCGCCGACCGGTCATGCGCGAGACCACCGCGCTCGGCGCCGCGCTGCTCGCGGGCTTGGGCGTCGGGATCTGGGCGTCGCCGGAGGAGGCAGCCGGCGCGTGGCACGAGGACGCTTCGTTCACGCCCCGGCGGCTGCCTGACCTCGAAGCCCGCCGGGCCCTGTGGCACCAGGGCGTCCAACGCGCGCGGGGCTGGACGAGCCCCGAGTTATGAGGACCTGAGCGGAGAAGGCGCGCGAGGCAGACGCCGATGATCCGCTCACTTCTCAGCCGAGCTTGGTGAGCGCCCGTCGGATACCGCGGACGGCCTGCCCGATGCGGTGCTCGTTCTCCACGAGCGCGAACCGTACGAAGCCCTCGCCGCCGGGCCCGAATCCGACACCGGGCGACACCGCGACCTTGGCGTCGCGCACGAGCAGCTTGGCGAATTCCAGGCTCCCGAGCTCCTCGTAGGGCTCGGGGACCGGCGCCCAAACGAACATCGTGCCCTTGGGCTTCTCGATCTCCCATCCGAGGCGCGCGAGGCCGTCGATCAGCGCGTCACGGCGACCGCGATACACCTGGTTCACGACGGCCGGGTACTCGGGAGCTTCGTTCATCGCCACAATGGACGCGATCTGGATCGGCTGGAACGTTCCGTAGTCGAGGTAGCTCTTCAGCTTGGCGAGCGCGGCCACTGCTTCGGCGTTGCCGAGCAGGAACCCCATGCGCCACCCGGCCATCGAGAACGACTTCGTGAGCGTGTAGAGCTCGACCGCGACGTCGGTCGCACCCGGGACCTGGAGGATCGACGGCGGCTCGTAACCGTCGAAGCCGAGATCGGCGTAGGCGAAGTCGTGCACGAGCAAGACGTCGCGCTCACGTGCGAAGTCGACGACCCGCGTCATGAAGTCGAGGTCGACACACGCGGTGGTCGGATTGTGCGGGAACGAGAGGACGATGATGCGCGGGCGCGGCCACGAGTCCTCCCAGCCTTCGAGCAGGTTGGCGAAGAAGTCCTGCTGCGGGCCGAGTCGTACATGGCGAACCTCGGCGCCCGCGAACAACGGCCCCCAGATGTGGATCGGGTACGACGGGCTCGGGACCAGCGCGGCGTCACCCGGCGCGAGCAACACCCACATGAGGTGCGAGAAGCCCTCCTTCGCCCCGATGGTGGAGCACGCTTGTGTGTCCGGATCGAGGTCGACGCCGAAGCGACGGCGGTACAGCTCCGTCACCGCGAGGCGAAGCTTCGGGATGCCGCGGCTCGACGAGTATCGATGGTTCCGTGGGTTCTCGACTGCCTCGGCCAGCTTCTTCACCGCGACGTCGGGCGACGGGATGTCGGGGTTGCCGAAGCCGAGGTCGATGACGTCCTCGCCCGCGCGCCGTGCCTCGATCTTCAACGCGTCCATCACACCGAGGACGTACGGCGGCAACGCGTTGATCCGGCGGAACTCCATCTCTCCCGCTCTCGGCCTGCGGCCAGGCCGCTCAGGCCACGCTCACTGCGCCGCAGGGTACCTGCGGCGCTGACGTTCGCTTCGGGAGCACGGTACCAGGACCGTGTTCGCGGTCCGGGTAGCTTTCGCCCGTGCCGCCGGATCCGTTTCGTGAGCGTGGCACCGAGGAATACGCGGTCCTCGCCGGCGCACTGCGCCGACTGCTCGACGCGGCGGTCGACGCACGCCCGCTCGACGCACCGACGCTCCATGCCGTCGCGCACTCGCTCGACCGGGTGACGTCGGAACTCGAAGCGGCGCTCGCACAGCTACCGGTCGAACGACGCTTGGTTCCGTTCGACGGACGGCGCGTGCCGATGCCGGAGTGGCGTTTCGAGCGGGACGAACACGCGCTCACCGCGCGCGGCGAGTTCTCGAACGGCCATAGCGGCCCGCCCGGCACCGTTCACGGAGGCTGGATCGCGTACGCGTTCGACGAGGTCCTCGGATGGGCGAACGTACAGGCCGGCTTCCCCGGCATGACCGGGAAGCTCACTGTCCGCTACCGGAAGCCCACGCCGGTGCGAGCGCCCGTGGAGTTCCGCGTGCCGTGGCCCCGCGTCGAGGGCAAGCGCGTGCACGTTCGCGGCGCGTTGACCGTGCGGGGCGAGGTCACCGCAGAAGCAGACGGGCTCTTCGTGCACCTGAAGGGCCCCCGTCCTTCACTCCCGCAGGAGCGGTAGCACCGCCTCACCGAGGATCCGCGCGTTCTCTGGGTTGGACGAATCGACAGGACCGACGGCGAGCCATTCGGCACCCGCCTCTGCGTACGCGCGCAACGCATCCGCGACGCGTGCGGGGCCCCCGACGATCGCCGTACCGCGCGGTTGGAGTCGCTCGGCCTTCGCGACCGCCGCTCGGTCGTCCGCATCGAGCACGACGAGCCCGCCCCACGAGAGCGTGAACGGTTCGCGTGCGGCCGCGGCACGGAGCGTTGCAGCTTGTTTGCGAAACGCTTCGAGGCCTGCACCCCACAGGTTCCACCCGTCGGCGTGCGCGGCCGCGAGCTCGCGGACCGCGGGATCGCGTCCGCCCACCCAGACCGGATACCCACGCCCGCGCGTCACGTCGACCGCGTCGCGCAGCGCCTCGACGCGCTCACTCACCGTCCCGAAGCCGAGCCCGAAGCTCTCGTTCTCCTCGCGACTCTCCTCGTCGCCGGCGCCGACGCCGGCGACGAGCCGATCGTTGCCGACGATGCGCGCCACGGTGTCGAAGCCATGCGCGAGGACTGCGGGCGGTCGGAGCGTCGCGCGCGCCACGAGGGACCCGACCGCGATCCGCCGGGTCTCGGCGGCGATCGCGCCGAGAAGCGTGAACAGCTCGAGCGCGGGCCGGCGGCCGCCGTCGGGGGTCCTGCGGAACAAGTGGTCGTACGCGAAGACGACGTCGAGGCCCGAGGCCTCGGCGGCGGCGGCCACCGCGAGCGCGGGGCCGGCGTCCTCCCGGAACGACGGGAGTGTCACGCCAACGCGGACCATCAGGGCCGGTGCGGCGCGTCGGCGGCCCGGGCCAGCGCGGCGGCACCCACGATCCCGGCCTCGTCTCCGAGCTTCGCGGGCACGATCGGGATCGCGTCGCGCTGCTTCGCGCCCTCGATGTGTCCCTCGAACCACTCGCGCATCGGGTCGAGCAGCAGCGCACCGAGCTCGACGAGACCTCCCGAGATCATGATCACAGCCGGATCGAGCACGTTCGCGAGCCCGGCCAGGCCGACCGCGACCTGGAACGCGTAGTCGCGGACGATCGCCACCGCGTCGGGCGCGCCCGACTGCGCGGCATCACCGACGTGGACACCGGTGATCCCGTCGGCGTCACCGTTCGCGAGTGCGAGCACCGACGGCGCTCGGCCTGCGCGCGCACGGGCGCGCCCGAGCGCACCGAGCGCGCGACCCGACGCGAGCGCTTCCCAATGGCCGCGCTCGCCGCACACGCACATGGGTCCGTCGGGGTCGACCTGAAAGTGGCCGATCTCGGCCCCGAAGCCGTGCGCGCCCCGGTAGACCTTCCCCCCGCTCACGATCCCACCACCCACTCCGGTGCCGAGCGTCACGAGCAAGAAGTCAGTGAGGCCGCGGCCCGCGCCGTACAACAGCTCCGCGAGCGCGGCGACGTTGGCGTCGTTGTCGACGACGACCGCACGGCCGGTTGCCTCGGCGACGCGCGCACGCAGCGGCGCGCGCACGAAGGCCGGCACGTTCGGCGCGTAGTGGATCACGCCGTCGAAGTCGACCATCCCCGCGGCGCCGATCCCCACCGAACCGGCGTCGTCGTGTGTGTACGCGAGCTCGCCGATCTCGGAAGCGATCGTTTGCACGATGTCGTCGAACTCGACAGGTGTGGGCAGGCGGCGGCGCTCGATGACGCCCCCCTGCGCGTCCACCACGGCACACCGCAGGTTGGTGCCGCCGATGTCGACACCGAACGTGGGCGGAGGCGCGGACGCGTCGGCGGTCACCGAGGAGACTCGGAATCGCCGCCGCTCGGGCGCAACGCACGGTCCGCGGCGTCGATCAGCGTGCGCGCCGCATCGAGCAACGCGTCGGCCGCCGCCAGCAGCGAGTCACGCACCTCGGGAACGGCGCCGAGTAACTCGGCAACGAGGGCTTCGAGTGTGGACGGACCGGGGAGCTTCCGCTGCTCGGTGCCCACTTCGTCGTAGTCGACTGCTTCGGGGTGCGGTGTCGGGTCAGGAGCGGTCATGGTGTCAGCGCGCCTCGGCGACGCGCTTGAGGTCGTGGAGCGCAGCACCGGTGATGCGGCTCGCCGCCTTGCGCTTGACCACGCCCGGCAAGGGGATCGAGAGATCGACGCGCAGGTCGTAGGTGACCTTCGTTCCGGTTTCGCTCGGCGTGAACGCGTACCGGCCATCGATCGCTCGTACCATGTCGCCTTCCACGAGTCTCCAGGAGAATGCGCACGGGGCCTCTTCGAAGTCGTAATCGAGCACGTATCGAATGGTGCGGCCGATCGCGGCGGCGCGGTACTGCACACGAGAAGGACGCCCCGCCGCGTCGCGCTCGAGGACCGTCGCTTCCTTGACGTCCGTGGCCCATGCGGGATAGGACTCGAAATCGGTCGCGAGGTCGAAGCAGTCCAAGGGGTCGACGTCGACCTGGATGTGCTCGTGCGCCTCGTCCGCCATCGCGATATGCAATCACACGCGTCCGCGCGGTGCCGTCGAAGGTCGCGGCGGACGTGGTGGGAAAGTGCCATGACGCGCGGCCCAGACTCCCGCGAGCCCCACGGGGAGCATCGGTACGAGCACCCCGAACGGCTCCCATACGACGGTCCCGGCGGTGATCGCGACGCACACGAGGAACATCCACAGGAATTCGCGTTGCACCGGGCGCGGCGCGGAGCCCTGGAGAAGGAACAGGTTGGCCACGACCACGTTGTCTCCGCGCGTGCTCCGTGCTACGGCGACAGCGAACGCGTACGCGAACGCGCCGATGGCGGCGAAGAACAGCACCAGCGCGACGGCGATCGCGACCGCGACGAAGGGATCATCACCGGAGATCGCAGCGGGTACTGCGGTGATCGCGAACAGCGCGTTGGCGATCCAGCCCGCGCGCACGACGCTTCGTCCGGGCGGGCTCGCGCGCTCGATCACGGCAGGCCGCCGAGGCTCGAGAAGTCGCCTGCCGCGATCGGCCGGAGCGGCTGCACCAGCGCGTCGTACGAGAACTCGGTCACGGCACGCTCGCGCGCGGCACGGCCCATCCGAGCACGCAGGTCGGCGTCGCCGAGCAGGCGCTCGAGCGCGCCACGGATCTGGTGCACGTCGTTGCCGTCGACGACGAAGCCGGTCGTACCGTCGATCACTGCCTCGTGCGATCCCCCACTGCGACCGGCGACGACCGGGACACCCGCGGCCGCCGCTTCGAGGAACACGATGCCGAATCCTTCTGCTTCCAGCCCGAACCAGCGGTCGCGACACGGCATGGCGAAGAGGTCCGCGCTCGCGTGCAACGGCGCGAGCGCGGCGTCGGGGACGCGCCCGAGGAACCGGACGCGGTGCTCGAGCCGCAGCTTGCGCATGGTCGCCTCGTAGGCGTGCCGGTACCGCCCTGAACCCGCGATGGCCACGTGCACACACGCGTCGAGGCCGGCCGCGGCCAGCAGCAATCGGTCGAAGCCCTTCCGTGGCACGAGCCGGCTGACGCCGAGCACGAGCTGACCGTCCTGGTCGAGCCCGAACGCCTTGCGCACCGCGGTCCGCTCCGACCGGTCGATCGGCCGGAAGCGGTCGACGTCGACGCCCGGGGGAATCACCGCGCCCGGGAGCGAACACCGGGCGGCCCGGACGGCTTCCCACGCCGAGTAGGCGCTGGCGGCCACGACCGCGGCCGCGCCGCGGAGCACCCGCGCGCCGAGTTGCCGCGCGGGAGGGATCCGGCCGGGCACGGTGACCTCGGCGCCGTGGGTGATCACGACGTACGGCGCCGCGCGCAGCCTCGGCCCGAGGTAGCCCAGCGGCAGCCACGGGTCGAGGAAGATCACGTCAGCCTCGCTCTCGCGCGCGAGGGCGTCGATCCGCCGCGCGAGCGAGCGCGTCGGCAAGAACTGCGTCTCCTTCGCGCGCACGACCCGGAACCGACGGTGCGCGTCCCAATATGTGTCTCCGTCGTAGCTCGTGGTGAAGACCGTCGTCTCCGTCGGCGGCAGCCGCCGCCAGAGCTCGTACAGGTACGACTGGATCCCACCGACCTTGGGCGGGAAGTCGTTGGTGACGAGCAGCGACGTCACGTGCGCGTCAGGCCGCCGCTCGCGCGTGCGTGAGCGCCTGGTCGAAGGACGCCTGCTCCGCGATCATCCTCCGATACTGCATGAGCTTCGCGGGCATGGAGAAACCGAGGACGCCGACTAGGCGGCCGCCGCGACCGAACACGGCGACGAACCGGCGTTCCTCGAGTGACCCGTGCACCACCGCCATCTCGTCGTCGCCCGTGAATTGACCAGCGGTCTGGATCTTGCGGTCGTACTGGTCGGACCAGACGAAGGGAACCGGCGCGAACGGTTCGGCTCCCAATCCGTCGCCGGCGAGCAGGCGACGCGCCGCCGCCACGCCCTGGTCGGACGCGTTGGTCCAGTGCTCGACCCGCATGAGCTCGTTGCCGAAGAGAGGGTTCGGCCAGCGCGCAACGTCGCCGGCGGCGACGACGCCGGGCGCCGCGAGCAGCGTCTCGTCGCAGATGACCCCGTCGCCGATCTCGAGTCCCGAATCTCGGAGCCAAGCGGTGACCGGCGCGACGCCGACGCCCACGACGACGACGTCCGCGTCGACCCACGTGCCGTCGTCGAGCCGGACCCGCTCGACGTGCGTCGTTCCGTCGAACCCGGCAACGCCGACGCCGAGACGCAGGTCCACGCCGTGATCACGGTGCAGCTCGCCGCACACGGTCCCGATGACGGTGCCCAGCCCGCGGACGAGCGGCGCCGGCAACGCTTCGAGGACCGTGACCTCGAGCCCGCGCAACCGGCACGTCGCTGCGACTTCGGAGCCGATGAAACCGGCGCCCACCACGACGACGCGTGGGCGAGCGTCGAGCTGCGCCCGGATGGCGAGGGCGTCCTCGAGCGTGCGCAGCACGAAGATGCCGTCGAGATCCGGTGTCGCGGGGAGTGTTCGCGGCGCCGAGCCGGTTGCAAGCACGAGCCCGTCGAAGCGGACGCGCTCGCCGTCGTCGAGCTCCACAGTTCGGTCGGCGAGGTCGAGCCCGACCGCGCGCCGGCCCAGTCGCAGCTCGAGGTCGAGCTCGTCGTAGGGCACTCGCCGCAGCGCGAGGTCGTCGGCTTCGATCTCGCCCGCGAGCAGCTCCTTGGACAGGGGAGGGCGGTCGTAGGGCAGATGCGGCTCCGCGCCGATCAGCACGAGCCGGCCGTCGAAGCCGTCACGTCGGAGCGTTTCGACCGCCCGGAGCCCTGCGAGCGATGCCCCCACCACGGCCACGGTTCCGAGCGACACGACCAGCTGCCTCCCTCCCGGGTTCCCTCCCGCCCGGCTCGGGTCGGATCCGTCCGCCCCGATGTCCCGCGGCGGCAAGGCAAGCCGGGCGAGCCCCCGGACGCGCATCGACCCCTGTCCAGGGGGGACGGACAAGGGTCGATGCTACGGCGCTCACCGGCCATGGGGCACGGGCGCCCGTTTCTACGTCCGAATCTCCGCTGCTCCAAGCCCGGAGATCCGGCGTCTGAAGCTATGAGTATCTACTCCGTAGTATTCGATGTCAAATCCGCGGGGCCGGGAGCAGGCCCTGCCACGAGCAACCCGTGGTCGGCCGATACTGTGAGGCGGACGCCGAACGGAGACGGTGTGGGCACCTGGCGAATCGACGAACTGGCGCAGCAGTCCGGGGTCGCCGTCGACACCATCCGGTACTACCAGCGGGAGGGCCTCCTCCCGGCCGGAGAGCGCGAGGGGCGTTCGATGCTCTACGGCGCGCGGCACCTCGACCGTCTCCAGCGGATCCGTGCGCTGCAGGCGCGTCGCTTCTCGCTCGCCGCCATCCGCGCCATCCTCGACCACGAGGGCCCCTCCATCGAGGCGCTGCTCGCCGGGCGCGAAGGCGCGGCCTACGACCACGAGCAGCTCGTCGCGGCGGCGGGCGTGCCCGTCGATCTCGTGCGAGGTCTCGAGAAGCTCGGCCTGTTGCGCAGCCCCGACGAGGTCGGCAGGGCCGCGTACGACGCCGACGACGTCGACGTGCTGCGTTCGTTCGCCGACCTGCGCAGCATCGGCGTCCCCGACGACGTGCTGATCGAGCTGGCACGCATCCTGACCGACGGGATCGAGGCGATGCAGCTGCAGACCTCCGCGCTGTTCCGCGCCGGGGAGGGATCCGAGTGGGGCGCCGACGCCATCGAGCGCTTCCAACACGAGCTGCACCACGAGTCACCGCGCGTCGCGCGCGACGTCCGCGCGATCACCGACTATCTCCAGCATCGCAGCATGCAGGGTCTCGTGTTCCGGAAGCTCGAGCAGCACGACGCCGCGACGCAGCCCGAAGGTTCCGCCTGAGGCCGAGTGGGTCCTTACGACTTCAGCACGAGATAGAAGAGGAAGTAGTACACCACCACGAGCACGCCCCCCGCGATGAGCGCGTTCCGGTGGCTCTCGTACATCCAGTTCGTGACGTTCTGACCGAAGCCGCCGATGATGCCCAAGGCGTTGAGCTCGAGCACGGCCCAGATCACCGCTGCGATGATCCAGTAGGTCGCGCGCTCACCGCCGCTCGGCTCGCTCTTGAAGAAGCGGCCTGTGAGGCTGAAGAAGTGCGCGGTGCCGACCATGAACATCAGCATCGCGAACGAGTAGATCGTGTTCTGCCGCGACGCCAGCCCGGCCTTGCGCGCCGCAGCGGCAGCGGCCGGGTCCGCTTCGCCTCCCGCCTGGACGTTGCGAGCGTTGGCGATCACTGTTTTCTGGTTGCGCCAGATCACGCCCCAGACGTTCACGAACATCGTGAGCGCGAGCAGGATGCCGGTGTAGATGCTCATGCCCTGCACCGACTTGATGTAGTCGCCGTCGGTGAGTTGGATCTTGCCGCCGTCGCCCCCTTGGAAGAGCAGGATCAGGATCCCCGTCGCCACGGTCGCCACTGCAGCCCATCGGAACCACCAGAGCGCACGGGACGCGAGCTTGTCGATCGCGTTGTTGCGGGCAGCGGCTTCCATCTCGGCGAACGCCGGCACCTGCACGAAGTTGAAGTAGTAGAGGAGCCCGATCCACACGATGCCGACCACTACGTGGGCCCAACGCGAGGCGAACGCGCCACCGCTTCGGCTGATGATGTTGATGGCATCGGCGACGACCATGACATCCACCCCCAGATCCGACTACCTGGTTTCGAAAGCGGGCGCAAGCTAGCACCAAGCGCCACATCGTGCGCGGACCTCCCCATGGTGGGCGGTGGACGGTTTCTTGCCGTTTCGGCCCATTTCGACGTATCGTCATGGAATGCGCAAACACTCCCGTCTCTTGGCGCTGCTCGCGCTGCTGATGGCCGAGGCCGTCGCCGTCGTGGCGGTGCTCGGGCTCGGCACCCGGCCGCCCTTCGACCTGCCGCTCGACCGCCTCGACCCGTGGTTGCGCGCGTCGCCCGGCGACGCCCTCGTGGCCGCGTTGCGCGTCGTCGCGCTCGCGTCCGCGGCGTGGCTGTACGTCGTGACGGTGGCGTACGCGTGCGCGCGGGCCAGCGGTGTACCCGCAGCAATTCGCGCCTGCGAACGCGCCACACCACGCGCGGTGCGACGGGTGGTCGACCGGGCGCTCGCGGCGTCGATCGTCGTGAGTGCGTTCGTGTCGCCTCTCCGCGTCGGCGCGGATCCAGGGCCGCGCGCGAGCCTCGACGTGCGCGATGGACGCGATGCCGCGACACGGTCGGTCACCGTGCCGCCCGTCGGGTCGATCCCGGCGCCGCCCTCCGACGCCGCGGGGCCGCCGGTGGTGACCGCTGCGCCGGTGGTCGAGTCAGTGGTCGTCGCGCCGGGCAACAACCTGTGGGACATCTCGGCGGCCGCGCTCGCGCGCGCGACGGGACAGGAGCGTGCCGGCCTCACGGACGACGGGATCGCTGCCTACTGGCTCCAGGTTTGCGACCGCAACCGGAACACCCTGCGGTCGGGCGACGTCAACCTCATCTATCCCGGCGAAGTGGTGGAACTGCCGCCGGTTCCGTGACCGTGTCGGACAGGCGAAGGAATCGCTCGTAGCGCGCGGCCACCGGCGCGAGCCATTCGTCGCGCGGTTCCACGGTGCGACCGCGTCGCGCCCAGCGACGCGCCTCGGTCATCGCGGTTGGCGCCTCGAGGCCCGCCGCCATGCGCGCCAGCCACGCCGATCCGAGCGCCGCGCCTTCCGGAACCGCGACGCATTCCACGGGAAGCGCGCTCGCGTCGGCGATCGCCTGCACCCACGCGTCGACTCGCACGCCGCCGCCGGACGCGACGATGCGGCGGGGGGACACGCCCAGCGCGTCGCGCGCGGCCTCGATGGCCCGGCGGACGACGAAGCCAGAAGCTTCGTACGCGGCGCGTCGTACCGAGGCGGTGTCGTGCGTGAGGTCGAGGTCGGCGAGCGTCGCCCTCCGGTCGGGATCGTTGATCGGCGAGCGCTCGCCTCTCGGGTACGGCGCCCAGACCGGCACCCGGTTGGGTTCGGCGGTCGCGGCGGCGTCGCGCGGGCTGCCGAGCAGCCGACCCACCCAGTCGCAGAACAGCCCGCCCGCGTTGCTCGGCCCTCCGGCGAGCGCGAGTCCCGTTGCGGTGTGCGGGATCGTCGTGTAGCCGGGCACGTCGGCGAACCGTTCTGCGACGACCCAGACGATGAGCGTCGTGCCGACGAGCACGAGCACGTCACCGGGCTGCTCGGCGCCGGCGACGAGCTGCTCGGCCATCGCGTCGATGCAACCCGGCGCCAGCACCGCGCCGTCGACATGGACGCGGCCGGCCGCCGAGCCGGTCGGCGCCACCGCCGGGAACTGCTCGACCTGAGCGCCGAGCGCGGCGGCGACGTCGACGTCCCAGTCGCTGAAGTCGAACACAGGATGCGTGGTCATCGCGGTCGTCGAATCGATCACCGCCGTGCCCGCGAGCGCGTGGTTGGCGACGGCCTGGGCCGGCCACAGACCCCGCGCGTCACGCGCGTGGTTCGTCAGCCAACGGACGAAGCCGTCGAACTCGAGACCGGTCGCGCCCGCGCTCGGGGGCGCGCCCTCACGGCCGCGCTCATCGCCATAGAGCAGGCCGGGGAGCAACGGCATCCCCGCTGCGTCCACGGCTGTCAACGACGGAACCATCGCGGAGACCGAGACACCGCCCACGTCGTCGACGCGCAGTGCTGCGAGCGCGGCGAGCGGCCCGTCGCGCCACGCCACAGCTGCGTCGTGCTCGAGACGCGCCGGCGCCGGGACGCGGTACTCGTGCGGCACGCGCGCCGACGCCACCACTGTGCCGTCGCCGTCGACGGCGAGCGCCTTCACCGACGAGGTACCGATGTCGATGCCGACCGTGACCTCGGTCATGCTTCCCGCTCCTGGGCGGCTTCGCCGCTCGGGCCGCTCGGGCCCCGCTCGCTGCTCGCCGGGATACCCGGCTCGCGACGCTCGCTCATGGCACGAGCGCGGCGAGCACTTCGTCGTGCAAGATGCCGTTCGTAGCGACCGCGTTGCCGCCATCCGCGCGGGCGATCCCCTCGAAATCGGTGAAGCGGCCGCCCGCGGCCTCGACGATGACGAGCGGCGCCGCGAGGTCCCACAACGACAGGCCCTCCGGCTCCACTGCGATGTCGATCGATCCGTCGGCGACCAGGACGTAGGGCCAGAAATCCCCGAAGCCACGCGTGCGCCAGCAGCGTCGTGCGAGCGCGAGGAACTGCTCGCCGCGGCCGACCGCCTCGAAGTGGCCCAGGGCGTCGTACGCGAGGTGCGCGTCCTCGATCCGCGAGACGTTCGACACGCGCACCGACTCGCCGTCGCGGAAGGCGCCGCCGCCGCGTGCGGCCCACCACCGCGCACGCAGCGCCGGTGCCGACACCACACCGACTGCCAGCTCGCCCTCTCGCTCGAGCGCGACGAGCGTGGCCCACACCGGGATCCCACGCGCGTAGCTGCGGGTGCCGTCGATCGGGTCGATGATCCAACGACGATCGCCGTCACCGGTCGCCCCATATTCCTCACCGACGATCGCGTCGCCGGCCCGAGCCCGCCCGATCCGGTCGCGCAGCGTCTGCTCGACCGACCGATCGGACTCGGTGACCGGCGTCAGGTCGGGCTTCGTCTCGACCACGAGATCGAGGGCGCGGAATCGCGCCATCGTGAGGACGTCGGCGGCGTCGGCGAGCTCGAGGGCGAGCCTCAGATCGGGGTCGATGCGCCAGGAATGTAGCGAACACCGCGGCTGGGACCGCGAGACTGGCGACGTGACCACGCGCACCGCTCCACGCCAGCTGGCGCCGTCGGTCGACGCGCTCGTCGCTGGCGCGTCGAGACGCGAGCCCATGGAGAGCACCGACTCCAAGTCGGGAGCGCGGTTCGAGCGCGTCGTGATCGACGACGAGAGGTACGTGCTGAAACTCGTCGACCGCGCCGACGATTGGATCGCCCGCCAGACCGGTGACATCTCGTGCTGGCCCGTGCGCGTGTGGGAAGCCGGGGTCGTCGACCTCGCGCCCGACTGCATCGACCACGCGATCGTCGGTGCCGCGCGCGCCGGGACCGGCGGCGCGGTGCTGATGCGTGACGTGAGCGAGTGGCTGGTGCCCGCAGACGACACCCCCCTTCCCCTCGAGCAGCACCTCCGCTTCCTCGACCATCTCGCAGCCTTCCACGCGGCTTGCTGGGGTTGGGACGACATCGTCGGTCTGTGTCCGCTGGTGAACCGGTACTCGTTCTTCGGCGCCGAGGCTCTCGCGTGTGAGGCCGCGCTCGGCTCTCCCGCGCAGGTCCCCAGCATCGCGGCGGACGGGTGGGCATTGCTCGCGGGCGTCGCGCCGGAACTGGCGAACGCGGTCGCGCCCCTACGCGCCGAGCCCTGGCGACTCGTCGCGGCGCTCGACGACACCCCACACACGTTCTTGCACGGCGACTGGAAACTCGGGAACCTCGGGAGCCATCCCGACGGTCGTACCGTGCTCGTCGACTGGTCGCTACCCGGTGCCGGCCCGCCGCTGACCGAGCTCGCCCACTACGTGGCGCTGAACGTCGCGCGGCTCCCGATCGGACACGCGACGGACGACGCCATCGACGCGTACCGCCGGGCGCTCCACCGTCACGGTGTCGACACGGACCCGTGGTGGGACCGCCAGCTCGCGCTCTGCCTCCTCGGCGTGATGGTGCAGCTCGCGTGGAACAAGGCGTACGACCCCGATCCGGAGGAGCTCGCCTGGTGGGACGCGCGGGTCACCGAGGGAGTCGAGGCGCTTCGGTGAAGCCGTCTGCCTTGAACATCAGTCGAGCAGGTCTGGCTGCTCGCGCACGATCTTGTCGTAGAGCGGACCGAACGAGAAGTAGCCAGTCACATGTTCGCCGACCTGGTCCCGCGTCACGCGCGCCATGTCGGTGTCGATGAGCACCGGCGTGCCCGCCGCCTCCGCGAGTAGTTGCGCCTGGCACGTGCGCTCCATCGTGACGAACCAGAACACGGTCTCCTCCACGGAGTGCCCGACCGTGAGCAGGCCGTGGTTGCGCAGGATGACCGCCTTCTTGTCGCCGAGCGTGTGCGCGATGCGCTTGCCTTCCTCGGGGTCGAGCACCACACCCGTGTAGTCGTCGAACAGCGCGTGGTCCTCGAAAAATGCGCACGCATCCTGCGTGAGCGGGTCGAGCAGACGACCGAGCGACGACCATGACTTACCGTAGATCGAGTGGGAGTGCGCGGCAGCGATCACGTCGGGACGCGCAGCGTGCACCGCGGAGTGGATCGCGAACGCCGCGGTGTTGACGCGCGCAGTGCCCTCGACGACTTCTCCCTGGGCGTTGACTCGGATGAGGTCCGACTGCCGGATGTGACTGAAGCTCATCCCGAACGGATTGACCCAGAAGTGGTCGAGGTGCTCGGGGTCGCGCGCCGTGATGTGCCCAGCCACGCCCTCCTCGAACCCGAACTTCCCGAAGAGGCGGAACCCCGCCGCGAGCCGCTGCTTCCGGTGCAGACGCTCCTCTTCCACGCTTTCGAACGACGGGAGGTACCAACGATCGGCATCAGGCATTACGAACCTCCTTGACACAAACATCGTACTCACGGACGGAACGCAGCAAGACCGTCGAGGTCCTGCACCCGGCCGTCGTCGTACACGACCAACCCGGTCGCACCGGCGCGCATGACAACGGCCGCTCCATCGTGCGCACCCGCGATGAATGCCGCCTTGGCCAACACCTCGGCGCGCCAGCCTTGACCCGCGACCACCGTCAGCGACGCGACTCCACTCGACGCGGGGACGCCAGTGCGCGGGTCAACAAGGTGGTGGAGCGGCTTCCCGTCGCGCGACCACGAACGGCGGAACCGCGTGCTCGTCGCGATCGCACCCGCCGAGAGGGCGAGCACCCCCGTCGCCCCAGTGCCGAGCGGGTCGTCGACGGAGACGACCCAGCCGCGCGGCTCCGGCGCATCTCCGACTGCGCGCAGGTCACCTCCGAGGTTCACGAGCGCGCCGCTGGCGCCGCGTCCGACGAGTTGACGCGCTACAAGATCAGCGGCATAGCCCTTCCCGATGCCGCCGAGGTCGAGTGAAACGCCGGGCGGGAGCGTGACCGCGTGCAGGCGCGCGTCGAGCGCGATGCCGGCGCAGCCAGGCGCGGGCGCGACCGGTGCCGCAGGGCCGGGTCCTGCGCCGGAGACGTCGCCGAAGTCACGGTCGTAACCCGCCGCCATCACGGCTGCAAGGACGGTCGGGTCGTAGAGGCCACCCGTCGCCTCCGACGCCCGCACCGCGAGGTCGACGAGGGCGAACGTCTCCGGCGAGACGACGACCGGCTCCGAACCCGCCGCGTTCAGTGCGCAGACCTCACTCGTCGGTCGAAACCTGCTCCACTTCGCCTCGAGACGTTCGATGGCGTCGGCGGCGTGCGCGCCGTCGTCGGGATCGCCGTCGAGCGTGAGGACGGTGACGTCGGTACCCATGGCCCGGAAGCGCGCCGCCGTGGGCTGCATCGGGTCACGGTACCGGCCGTTACCCTGCAGCATCGTGCGCGTCGCGGCGATGGACCTCGGGACCAACTCGTTCCATCTGCTCGTCGCCGACGTCTACCCCGACGGTCACATCGAACCGCTCGTCCGCGAGAAGGAAATGCTCCGGCTCGGCGACGTCGTGAGCCGCCACGGTTGGATCCCGACGACGGCCGCCGAGCAGGCGGTAGCGACCGTCCGGCGCTTCCGGCTCCTGGCGTCCGCCGCGGACGCGACCGAGGTGTTGGCGCGCGCCACGAGCGCGATCCGCCGTGCGGAGAACGGCGCCGAGCTCGTCGACCGCATCGAGCGGGAGACCGGCGTGGTCGTCGAGGTGATCAGCGGCCACGAGGAGGCACGCTTGATCTTCGGGGCCATCCGGGCGTCGGTGGTGCTCGATCCGGCCCCTGCGGTCTGCTTCGACCTCGGGGGCGGCAGTCTGGAGGTGATGGTCGGGGACGCACGCGGGATGCAGTGGGGAACGAGCCTCCCCCTCGGCGTCGCCCGTCTCACTGCTGAGCTCGTGCACTCGGATCCGCTCTCGAAGCGCGACCGGCGCGCGCTGCACGATCGCATCGTCGACGAGCTCACACCAGCGCGGCGTGAAGTCGAGCACTTCGCGCCGAAACTGGCGGTCGGCAGCAGCGGCACCCTCGAGTGCCTCGCGCAGATGGTCGTTGCGCGTCGCGACGAAGAGCCTCCATCGTCCCTGAACCAGCTGACGATCACCCGCGCCGAGATCGAGCCATTGCACAAGGAGATCATCGGCTCCACGGCGTCCGAGCGGCTGCGTCTCGACGGTCTCGAGGCGCGGCGCGTCGACCTCGTCGTCGCGGGCTCGATGATCCTCGTGACCGCGATCGAGGAGTTCGATCTCGACGCGCTCACGATCTCCGAATGGGCGTTGCGCGAGGGCATCGTGCTCGACGCGGTCGGGCACGGCACGCTCGTCGCGTCGGACAACCCGCGCGCGATACGCCTTGAGTCGGTGCACAGCCTCGCCCGCCGTTGCAACTGGCCGGAGGCGCACGCACGCCAGGTCGCCATGCTCGCACTCGAGCTCTTCGACACGACCGAACAGCTCCACGGCCTCGACGCCAACGACCGTGAGCTCCTCGAGCACGCGGCTCTCCTGCACGACATCGGTGAACACGTCTCGAGTGCGGGCCATCATCGCCACTCGGCGTACCTCGTCCGGAACGGGCAGCTCCGTGGCTTCGCCCCCGACGAGGTCGAAGCGCTGGCCGCGATCGTGCGCTGGCACCGCAGCGGTGACCCGCGTCCGTCCGACGAGTTCCCTCTGCTCGACGCGGATGCCATCGCGCGGGTTCGGATCCTCACCGCGCTGCTCCGCATTGCCGACGGCCTCGACCGCAGCCGTGAACAGAATGTGTACGGCCTCGACACGATGGTCACGCCGTCGCTCGTGCTCGTGCGCCTCCGGAGCGCGGGCGACACCGAGCTCGAGGTCTGGGGCGCTCGTCGGAAGCGTGCCCTCTTCGAGAAGCTGTTCGATCGCGAAGTGGAGTTCACCAGTCATCCTGCACTCGCTCACTCGGCACTCGGATAGGAGCGAGCGGAGGCGAGCCGGGTATCCCGGCGAGCAGCGAGCGACCCGACATCTAGGAGCGAGCGGAGGCGAGCCGGGTATCCCGGCGAGCAGCGAGCGACCCGACATCTAGGAGGTAGCGATGCGACCGGTACCGATCGGCACCGACTGGGTCACGACCGACGACGAGTTGGTCGTGCGCTCGCCGTTTGATGGCCACGTGATCGACCGCGTTCCCGCGTGTGACGCCCGCCACGTGGACCGCGCGGTTGCGGCGGCGGCAGTCGCGCACCGCGAGACCACGCTTGCGCCATGGCAACGCGCCGAGATCCTCGACCGGGCCGCGCAATTGCTCGGACAGCGACACGAGCGGTTCGCGCGGACCATCGCGGAGGAAGCCGCCAAGCCGATGAAGACGGCCCGCATCGAGGCTCGCCGCGCCATCTCGACGTTCACCTTCGCAGCGGCTGAGGCGCGTGCGCTCTCGGGCGAGATGGTGCCGATGGACGCGGCCGACGTCGGTGAAGGAAAGCTCGCGTTCACGCTTCGAGTGCCGATCGGCGTGGTGGGCGCGATCAGCCCGTTCAACTTCCCGTTGAATCTCGTCGCCCACAAGCTCGCTCCCGCCATCGCGGCCGGCTGTCCAGTCGTGTTGAAGCCGGCCTCACAGACGCCGCTGTCGGCGCTCGCGCTCGCGGACCTCCTCCTGAACGAGTGTGGTCTCCCCGCCGGCCACCTCAACGTGGTGACCGGGAGCGGCGCGAAGGTGGGCGACCCGCTGGTCGACCACGACGACGTGGCGATGATCACATTCACCGGCTCGCCCGACGTCGGCTGGTCGATCCGTGCGCGCGCGCCGCGGAAGAAGGTCGGGCTCGAGCTCGGGAACAACGCGCCGGTGATCCTCGAGCCGGACGCCGACATCGCAACCGCGGCGAAGAAGATCTCGGTCGCGGGCTTCAGCCACGCCGGCCAGTCCTGCATCTCGACGCAGCGCGTCTACGTGCACGAGTCGACCAGCGAGACGTTCCTCGGTGAGCTCGTCCCGCTCGTCGAGGCGCTGGTCGTCGGCGACCCACTCGACGACGCGACCGACGTGTCGTCCCTGATCTCCACGGGCGACCGGGACCGCGTCGCGTCGTGGATCGACGAGGCGGTTGCCGCCGGTGCGAAGGTGGCGACCGGCGGGATCGTGCGTGAAGGGGTGCTTGCGCCGACCGTCCTCACCGAGGTCGAGCCCGACATGAAGGTCTGCTCGGAGGAGGTGTTCGGGCCGGTGGTGGCCGTGCGGACCTACGACGCGGTCGACGAGGCGTTGCGTCTCGCCAACGACACACGGTACGGACTGCAGGCCGCGATCTTCACCAGCGACCTCGCGGTCGCACTCCGCGCCGCGCGTGAGCTCGATTTCGGCGGTGTGCTGGTGAACGAAGTGCCGACGTACCGAGCCGACCAGATGCCGTACGGAGGACGACGCGACAGCGGCAACACCCGCGAAGGCCCCAAATACGCCGTGCACGAGATGACCGAACCTCGTCTCGTGATCCTTGCCTAGCTTCCGGAATCGGTACCCTCCTCGTGATGCGTCGTTTCCTGGCCCTCGCGCTCATTTCTCTGATGGGTCTCGTCGTGTACGGCGGAGGCGGTCGTGCCGACGCGAGCAACGCCCCGGTCAAGCCCGGGGCACGCAAGATCAAGGTCGCTGCACGTAACTACGAGTTCGATCCGAACACGATCGACGTGCGCGCAGGCGAGAACGTCGCCATCGTCTTGCACTCCGAGGATCAGCGCCACGACTTCGTGGTCCAGGGCAAGAAGAAGGGGCTGGTCGTCGAAGTGAATGGCGGCAAGACGGCGCGCGGCGGCCTCCGTCTCACGAAACCAGGCAAGTACACCTTCTACTGCTCGATCCCGGGGCATCGCGCCGCGGGCATGGTTGGTACGATCAGCGCGAGTTGACGAGCGAACCTTCCTCTCCGCTCCCACCTCGACCGCCGCGTTCGCTGGCCGTCCACTTCGCCGTCGACACCGCGGTCGCGTTCCTCGCGATCCTGGTGCTCGGCTTGATCCTCGGCCTGTCACTCCTCGTCATCGCGGCGATCTCGATCATCATCGGCGCGGTGGTCGCACCCTCGACGCGGCGCGCCGAGGTGCGAGCGCTCGCCGCGCGTGAGCGCCGGGAGCACGGCGGGTGATTGTCCCGCCCGAGCTCGCGGCCAAGCCACGGCTCCGGGGCGTCTCACACCTCTACGCCTTCTTCGCGTCGATCGTGCTCGCAATCGCGCTCGTGGCGAACGCACCTGGCGGGCTCCCGACCGTCGGGGCGTCCATCTACGCCGGCACGCTCGTCGCCATGTTCGCCACCAGCGCGTTCTATCACCGCTCGAACTGGCCGCCGACGAGCGCTCGTTACCTGCTGAAGCTCGACCACACCGCGATCTTCCTGTTCATCGCCGGAACCGGAACCCCGATTCTCCTCCTGACGAACGGCGGTGGCGCGCGCGTCCTCGTGCTTGCCTTGGTGTGGGCCATCGCGCTCGGTGGCATCAGTTACGAGTGGCTACCAGCGATCCCGCCGCGCGGCTACGTGACGACCGTGTATCTCGTCCTCGGTTGGATCGGAGTGTTCGCGGTCGGTGGGCTGTGGGCGAGCACGGGGATCGCGGGTGTGGCACTCGTCGCCGGAGGCGGGGTGCTGTACACGACCGGCGCGATCGTGCACGCGGCGAGACGGCCCGACCCGTGGCCCGCCGTCTTCGGCTACCACGAGCTCTTCCACCTCCTGGTGATCGCCGCGGCCGCGTTGCACTACTGCGCGATTGCGTTCTGGGTGCTCCCGCTCGAGTCGTAACCTCCGCACCGATGCCCGGCGCCCGCCTGTTCACGTGACCAGCCACGAACGTCGCAATCGCGCGTTCTGGGACGCCGACGCGGACGATTACCAGGCGACGCACGGCAGATTGCTCGCCGCGCACCCGAAGGCGTGGGGCGTGTGGCGCATTCCCGAGAACGAGCTCGGCGTCCTCGGAGACACGACCGGGCTCGACGTCCTCGAGTTCGGGTGTGGCGCGGCGCAGTGGTCGCTGGCGCTCGCGCACGATGGTGCGCGCGTCGTTGGGCTCGATCAGTCGCGCGCACAGCTCGCCCACGCTCGTGCGCTGATGCGCGCACAGGGGCTCGCGTTCCCACTCGTCTGCGCCAGCGGCGAGAACGTTCCACTCGGCAGCGCGTCCTTCGACGTCGTCTTCTGTGACCACGGCGCGATGTCGTTCTGCGACCCGGACCGCAGCGTCTCCGAAGTGGCCCGCGTCTTGCGGCCGGGCGGCCGGTTCGCGTTCGCGCACTCGACGCCGTGGGGCTACCTGGCGTGGGACCCCAAACGTCAACGCGTGGGCCGTCGTCTGCGGGAGCCGTACTTCGGGGTGCGCATGTGGGACTCCGGTGAGGGCACCGTCGACTTCATCCTTCCGTCTGGCGAGTGGATCCGGCTGTTCCGCGCGCACGGGCTCGCCGTCGACGACCTCGTGGAGCTCCAAGCACCCAAGCACGCGGCCACGACGTACGGCTGGGACCCACGTTGGGCGCGCCGCTGGCCGGCGGAGCAGATCTGGAAGCTCCGCAAGGAGTGAAGCGGCCGCTCGCGGCGCTTCGCTCTAGCACCGCCGGCCGGCACGGGGCGCGGTCAGTTCCACGAGGTATCGCGTGACGATGCGGTCGACACAGGCGTTCCCGACCCCGAACCCGCCGTGCTGCACGCCGCGCGCAACGAGGAGCACGCCGCGGTCGAGCGCGCGCGCGAGGTGCCGCGCCGACACGAGCGGCGTGGCCGGGTCGTCGGTGGTGCCGATCACCAGGATCGGAGGGGCTCCGTCCGCCGCAATGGGGTCCACCGCCGCCACCGGTGGGACCGGCCACACCGAACACGAAAGGCTGAGGTTCACGACGAACGGTCCGAGTCGAGGCGCGATCTGCCGCGCCCGGGCCTCGAGTTGCTCCGCGGCAGCGAGGTCGCCGACGACGGGGCCGTCGAGACAGGTGATGGCCCAGAACGCGTCCAGAGCAGGGTGGTCGGCGCCGGCCGATCGGCGGTCGATCAACGAGTCGGCGAGCTCGAGGAGCGCCGACGCGTCGCCGCGCTCGGCGTCGCTGAGCGCCCGCGCCAGACCCGCCCAACCTGCACTCCCGCGGTACAGCGCCTCCAAGACCGCGGCGTCGAAGCGCGTCGCGTTCACCGTGCGGTCGCCATCACGCGACGTGGACAAGGGCTTGCGCGCGGCTCGCGCGCGCAGCGCGTTGTAGGCGCGTCGAGGCCGTCCTCTGTGCTGGAACGCGCACGTCGAGCGTCCGGCGCAATCGCGGAGGAACGCGCCGAGCGCGCGCTCGAAGCCCCTGGCCTGACCGAGCGCAACGCTCGTGGCATCGCCGCCCGGATCGATCGCACCGTCGAGGACGAGTGCCCGCGCGCGATGCGGAAACAGCGACGCGTAGAGAGTTCCGAGGTAGCTGCCGTACGACTCACCGAGGAACGAGAGCTGGTCGTCGCCGAGCGCGGCGCGCAGTCGATCGAGGTCACGCGCGGTGTTGCGGGTCGAGACGTGCGGCAGGATCGCCCCGCTCGCTCGGCTGCACGCGTCGACCACCACCCGGAACGCATCCACCAAGCCGGCGCGTTGCGCCGCGGTCGTCGGAGAAAAGCTCTGGTCGAAGAGCGGGTCGATGTCGGTCGGGCACCTGACGGGACTGCTCTCCCCCACTCCTCGCGGATCGAACGACACCAGGTCGAAGCGGTCGCGGAGTTCCCTGGGGAACGTGTCGGCTACTGCGCGGAGATAGCCGACGCCCGAAGCGCCCGGCCCGCCCGGGTTGAGGACGAGCGAGCCGATTCGACGCTTCGCATCGCGCGCCGTCGCGCGCACCACTGCGAGATCGACGGTGGGTCCCGCCGGC
This sequence comes from Actinomycetota bacterium, assembly GCA_046727575.1. Taxonomy (GTDB): domain Bacteria; phylum Actinomycetota; class Acidimicrobiia; order IMCC26256; family DASPTH01; genus DASPTH01. The sequence continues at coordinate 45,171 of JBKPCV010000046.1, read as the reverse complement.
TCGCCGTAGTCGAGCGGCACGGTGAGCGTCGCACACTCCAACGGTGCACCACACGCGTGCCAGCTCAGCGCGAGCGGGGCGAGTTCGGAGGCCGCACGGGTGGCAGCTCCGACCGAACAGACGAACACAACGCTGGTGAGTGTCGCGGTCACCAGTGCCATTCGTCGCACCGTCGGCAGCGTAACGGTCCGTAGAATCGAGCAGGTGCGCGACGGTTTCCGCTCGGTGATGTTCGACTTCTACGGCACGCTCGCGTCCGACGTACATCCGATCACGATTGACGACGTGCTCGGCGGTCGCGGGTACTCGCTACCCCACGAGTTACGGGAACAGTGGTGGCAGGGCGATCTCGACGGCGTCGAGCACCTCGAGCAGTCCCGCAGCCGCGAGCACTACGTCGCCTGGCAACAGGAACGCCTGCTCAGCCTGCTCGCGGAAGCCGACGTGCACCCGGGCGAATACGAGGTGATCCTCGACGAGCTCCAGGCCGGACGCGCCGACCGCGAACTCGAGGCCTACGACGAGGTTCCCGAAGTGCTACGGGCGCTCCGGGGCCGGGGTCTCCGGCTCGCGGTGTGCTCGAACTGGGACTGGGACCTGGAGCCCGCAGTCGCCGAGGCGGGGTTGGACGACCTGGTCGACCTGCTCGTGTCGTCGGCGTGGGCAGGCGCGCGCAAACCGCACCCTCGGATCTTCCTGTATGCGCTCGAGCGCCTCGCGCTCGAACCCGGCGACGTCCTGTTCATCGGCGACACGTGGCGGCCGGACATCGAAGGTCCGCGCGCGCTCGGCATCTGCGCGGTGTACTTGGAGCGCGACGGGCACTGGCCCGACACGACCGTGTCCGCGGAGACCGACTTCGACGTGCCACGCGTGCGCGACCTGACCGGCCTTCTCGATCTGCTGTGACCGCCGGCGCGACCGCGGACGCGCCGCGTTGGAACGAGCGTTGAGCGTCAGACGAGTCGGACGTTCTGCGCCTCTTCACCCTTCCGACCGGGGCCGACGTCGAACTCGACGCTCTGCCCTTCCTCCAGGGTGCGGTATCCGCTGCCCTGAATCGCCGAGAAGTGGACGAACACATCCGGTCCGTCCTCACGAGAGATGAAGCCGTAGCCCTTCTCTGCGTTGAACCATTTCACGGTGCCTGTCGCCAACGCCTTGCTCCCTGTGCCTTACGTAAAGCGGGCCGCGCGAAGCGTCGACCCGCGTGTGCAGAGCGCACGGTAGCAGCCCGCGCCGTGCGGTTGCGATTCTGACAAGCAGATCGTTGTGCCAGCATGGGAAGCGTGTCGGGCACGCTGGTGTGCTTTCACGCGCACCCCGATGACGAAGCGATCATCACGGGCGGCACGATGGCGCGCGCGTCGGACGACGGCCATCGCGTTGTGCTCGTGTTCGCGACGCGCGGCGAGCTGGGTGAGGTCGCCGACGGAGTCCTCCAGCCTGCTGAGGAGCTCGCGCCGCGGCGCGAAGCGGAGGCGCGACTGGCGGCGGACATTTTGGGCGTCGCGCGCGTGGAGTTCCTCGGTTATCGCGACTCCGGCATGGCCGGCACCGCCACCAACGACGCGGCGGGCTCGTTCTGGTCGACCGACGTGGCAGACGCCGCGACGCGGCTCGCACAAATCCTCCTCGAGGAACGGGCGGAGGTGCTCACGACGTACGACGAACGGGGCGGCTACGGTCACCCCGATCACATCCAAACCCATCGCGTGGGAGTCCGCGCCGCAGAACTTGCCGGTACACCGCGCGTGTACGCGGCGACGGTGAGCCGTCAACACTTTCTGAGCGTGGCGCGGGACCAGTTCTCGGAGCTGTCGACGGACGCACGCCCGCCGAACCCGGAGGACTTCGAGCTCGGCGTCGACGAGGCGCGCATCACGACGATCATCGACGTGTCGGACGTCATCGGCCGCAAGCGCGCGGCCATGGCCGCGCATGCGACACAGATTCCGGAGGAGTCGTTCTTCTTGGCCCTGCCCGAGGACGGCTTCCTGCGCACGTTCGGGCTCGAGTGGTACATCCGCCTCGACTTCACGCCGCCGGTACGAGAGACCTCGCTGTTCGACTAGCCCACGCCCTGGCCGCCGGCGTCGGTGGGGTGACGCGTCTGGCGAAGGGCCGGCCGCCGGTAGCGGAGCGACCGGTCCGACGACCACGGCGCGTACGGCGCCATCACCATCCCGGCGAGCCCGATGAGCACCTGGTCGTAGTTGACGCGCCAGCCGTTGAAGTCGCGCCATGCCTCGTCGCGGTTGGCGCGCACCGGAATGCCGGCGGCGACGAGCTTGTCGCACGCTTCGAGGAACTCGTCCTCGCTGATGCTCGTGGGGTCACGGGGAGCGGGGTCGGGATCGAACGGGATGCCGAAGTACCCCGCGACGGCGCGTAGCGCGAACACCCCGCCGCGGATGCAGAAGCCCGCCTGGGGATCGAACGGAAGATCGACGGCAGCAAGGCGGAGCGACGCCGCGTCGAGCACGGTGCCCGCCGCGGTCACCCAGGACCGGTGCGCGAGGGGCGACCGGAAGAAGCTCAACACGGCGAGGGATGTGTGGGTCTCCTCGACCTCCGCGAACCACGTCTGCCACGACACCCACAGCTCGTCGAGGAGTTGGAACCGCTCCATGCGCTGCGCGCGCGCGAGCACCTCCACTCCGGACGGCGGCTCGCCGGCGCGCACCGCAAGCTGGGACACGAGAACCTCGCGGCGCGAGAACGCGCCGTAGATCGTCGGAAGGTACGAGATCAGCAGCGCAAGAAGGGTCAGGCCACTCGCCGCTTCGAAGAACGCGAGGATCGTCGTCGGCAAGTCGGGGGGGCGCACGAACCCCAACGTGAACACGGAGGAGCCGCTCATCTCGAACGCGCGCTCGAAGCCTCGCACACCGAGCGCGTGGAACATTGCGGTGAAGGCGAAGATGACGAAGAGCAGCCACGCCAGCGGGAGCAGGAGCAGGCCGATCGGCCCGTACAGAGCCATGACGCGGTCGCGGCCCTCGTAGGTCCGCGTCATGCGGGCGAGCCGGTTGAACGGCACGCGTACACCGACGAACACCACGCGCGTGATGAACGATGCTTCGCCCCGCGGCAGCACGAAGGTGCGCACGGCCGAGTCGAGCACGAGCACGAGCAGCAGGAACCCGCCTGCGAACCACAACACCCTGACCACCACGTCCACCGCAGGTCAGCTTTGCAGGTCGATGCCGCGCCGGCCGCGCTCCTCGTTAGTCGTTCTCGAGCGCGGGCCTCTTCCGCTCTCGCTTGCGCTGTGCCCGGCGGCGCTTGGTGTCGAGGCGGCGTTCCCGCGCCGCACTCGTCGGCCGAGTCGGGCGACGGGTCCGCTGGACGCGCAGGCCCTCGGCGAGGCGTGCCCGGAGCCGCTCGAGCGCGAGCTCGCGGTTCCGAGCCTGCGAACGCGTGTCCGCTGCCGTCGCCCGCACGACCGGACCGAGCCGTTCGAGCAGCCGGGCGCGCTGTCGCGGCCCCAGCGACTCGGAGTCGGCGACGGAGAACAGCACCTCGACGCGGGTTTCCGACGTGTTGGCGTGCTGGCCACCCGGCCCACCCGAGCGGGACGTCCGCCACTCGAGCTCGTCGAGCGCGATGGAGCAGCTGGGCGTCACCCGGAGGTAGCCCTCCACGCGCTCGACGGTACCGGGCGCTCGACGACGCCGGTTCGAGGTGGGGAGGTGATGATCGAGTTCTCCCATTGCTGGGTACGCTTACCGGCCAGTAACCCACGTGCGGGTCGCACAAGGGGAGGACACCGAGGGGGGAGTACATCATGCGCGTTGGAACGGGAAGTGTGACGCGACGCGCGGCGCCGACACGTGCGCTCGTCATCGTGGCCGTCGTCGGATTGGCCAGCGCGTTCCACGTCGGGAACGCGACCGCCACGCCGCGGAAGGCGGCAGCGGCCGCGACACCGAAGCCGGGCGGTTCCGTCGTGTACGGCCTCGAAGCCGAGACCGCCGGCGGCTGGTGCCCGAGCACGGCGCGGCTCGCGATCTCGGGGATCATGGTCGGGGCCGCGATCTACGACACGCTCACCGCGCTGAACAGCAAGGACAAGATCGTGCCCTACCTCGCCAAGTCGGTGACCCACGATCCCACGTACACGAAGTGGACGGTCACGTTGCGCGACGGCGTGAAGTTCCACGACGGCACGCCGCTGACGGCTGACGCGGTCGCCCAGAACGTCGAGACGTGGCGCAAGGGCGTGCTGTTGAGCTCGGTCTTCAAGGACGTGTCGGGCGTGACGGTCGACGGGCCGCTGCAGCTCACGATCACGACGGCGGTGCCGTGGGTCGACTTCGACGGCTTCCTCTACTTCGATGGACGGCTCGGCATCGTGGCGCCGGCACAGCTCAACAACCCGGCGACGTGCAACAGCAACCTCATTGGCACGGGACCGTTCAAGCTCGACCACTGGACGGTGAACCAGGAGCTCGTGGCGCTCAAGAATCCGGACTACTGGCAGAAGGATTCGAAGGGGCAGCGGCTTCCGTACCTCGACAAGATCACGTTCAAGCCGATCGCGGAAGCCAGCCAGCGTGTGAACTCGCTCCAGGGTGGCCAGGTCACCGTGATGCACACCTCCGACGGTCAGCAGGTGGACGCGCTGGACGGGCTGAAGGGCCAGTACAACGTGATGAGGCAGAAGCCCGGGCGGCGCGAGGTCCGCTACTACCTGATGAACGTGGCCAAGCCGCCCCTCGACGACCTGACGGCCCGCAAGGCCGTCGCCATGGCGATCGACCGCAACCAGATCAACGAGCTGCGCAACAACGGCGTGTTCACCATCGCCGACGGCCCGTTCGACAGTGACGTGATGGGGTACGTCAAGAACACCGGGTACCCCGGGTTCAATGCCAAGCAGGCGAAGAAGCTCGCCGACCAGTACAAGGCCGCGCACGGCGGACAGTTCAACATCGTGCTCGAGCACACCAACGACCCCGCGAACACCGCGGAGGCGGAGCTCATCAAAGAACAGCTCGCGAAGGCGGGGATCGACGCGACGCTGAAGCAGGAAGACCAGACCGCGTTCATCGCCTCCGCGGTGGGCGGCAACTTCAGCATCATGCTGTGGCGCAACCACCCGGGCGACGATCCCGACGTCAACTACGTGTGGTGGCAGACCGGCTCGCTCGTGAACTTCGGCAAGATCGCCGACCCGGAACTCCAGAGCCTGCTCGACCAGGGTCGCCAGACCGAGGATCCGGCGAAGCGCAAGCAGACCTATGAGCAGGTGAACAAGATCTTCGGGAAGCAGGTCTACAACGTGTGGGCGTACTACTCGGACTGGGTCATCGCCTCGGAGAAGAACGTGGAGGGCATCGCGGGGCCGCCGCTGCCGGACGGCGGTGGCCAGCCCGCGTTCGTCTACGGGCGTCACCCTGTGGTCGGGATGTGGTTGAACGGCTCCGCGTGAGGCGGTGAACGAACGACAACCGGGCGCGCCGCGCGTGACGCGTCCGGATCATCCGGTCTCTGGGGGGCTCGGAACATGCGGATGATCGCGCGACGGCTGCTCCAGCTGGTGCTCGTCGTCGTGTTGTCGACGCTCTTCGCGTTCAGCCTCCTGCGGCTGTTCCCCGGTGACATCGCCGACGCCGTCCTCCCGACCGGGACCCCGCAGCAGAAGCAGCAGTTCCGGCACGAGAACGGGCTCGACCGGCCGTTCTTCGAGCAGTACGCGACGTGGCTCGGCAATCTGGCGCAGGGCGACCTCGGCAAGGACTACCAGTCGAACCTGCCGGTTGCCGACAAGTTGGAGAAAGCGCTGCCCGTCTCGCTCCAGCTCATGCTCTACGCACAGATCCTCGCCCTGCTCGTGGCCATCCCGCTCGGGGTCCTGACCGCGTACCGCGCCAACACCATGACCGACCGGAGCATCAACGCGGGCGCGTTCGCGCTCCTCGCGTTGCCGAGCTTCGTCCTGGCCCTGGCGCTCGCGTACTTCGTGGGGGTGAAGTGGCAGCCCGACTTACCCTGGCTCGGCAAGATCCCGGTGACGGGATACGAGCCGGGCTGGCTGGAGCCGCTGTTCGGACAGCCGAGCGGCAACCTCGGTCATCACCTCGGCACGCTGCTGCTACCGGCGATCTCGCTCGCCGCCGGCCTCGTCGCGGTGTACATGCGTCTCCTGCGCAGCGACATGATCGCGACGTTGCAGGAGAACTTCATCACGATGGCGCGAGCCAAGGGTTTGTCCGACCGCCGGATCCTGTGGCGGCACGCGCTCCGGCCCTCGAGCCTCACGCTGCTCACGGTCGCGGGGCTCAACTTCGGCACCCTGATCGGTGGCGCGGTTGCAGTGGAGGTGATCTTCTCGGTGCCGGGTATCGGCACGCTCATCTATCAGGCCATCAACGCGCGCCAATACGTGGAGCTCCAGAGCTACATCGCAATCATCGCGATCGGCTACGTCGTCCTGAACTTCGTCATCGACGCGCTCTACGTCGTGCTCGACCCGAGGATCCGCCGTGCCCGCGCCGCCTGAACAGCCGGACGCACTCGACGAGTTGGTCGAGGAGGCCACCGCCCGAGGGATGCCGGTCGACGCGGGCACCATCGAGATCGCCGCGGTCGAGACCGGCCCCGCGGTACGGCGCCGCCGCAGGGGTTTGGGGATTGCCGGTTGGCTGTCGATCGCGTGGATGACCTTCGTCGTCGGCGGCGCGTTGCTCGCGCCCTACCTCCCGCTCGACGACCCGAAGGAGAGCATCACCGAGATCGCCCGGCGCGGGCCGTTCGCGGATGCCGGCACCGCGCCGGGACACCTCCTCGGTGGCGACTTCAACGGCCGCGACATGCTCAGCCGGCTGCTCTGGGGCGGCCGCACCACCCTTGTGGTCGCCACCGGCGCGGTGCTGCTGGGTTTCGTGCTGGGAGGCACGCTGGGGTTGCTCGGTGGCTACTTCCGGGGTCGAGTCGATGCAGTCGTCAGCACACTCCTGGACGTGTTCCTGTCGATCCCGGCGGTGATCCTCGCGCTCGCGCTGGTCACGATCCTCCGCACGCAGCCCGGCACGCGCGGCGGCGCCGGCCTCGATCCGGAAGTTGCGCTGATCCTCGCGATCGGCATCGTCTCGATCCCCGTGCTCGGGCGCATCACCCGCGCGAGCACGCTCTCGTGGTCGGAGCGCGAGTTCGTGCTCGCGGCCAAAGCGCAGGGCGCGAAGCATCGCCGCGTCGTGTTCCGCGAGGTACTGCCGAACGTCCTGCCCGCGATGTTCTCGATCGCGCTGCTCGGCATCGCGGTGGCGATCGTCGCGGAAGGCACGCTGAGCATTCTCGGTGCGAGCGTCGAACCCGACACACCCACCTGGGGCAACATGATCTCCATCGGACGGCAGTACATCTCGAAGGCGCCGCACATCGTGTTCGAGCCCGCATTGATGATCTTCTTCACCGTGCTCGCCCTCAACATGCTGGGAGATGTCGTGCGAAGCCGGTTCGACGTACAAGAAGGAGGATTGTGACCGGGACCGCCGCCGAACCCACCTCCGACGCGCCGCGATCGGACGGCGCGCCGCTGCTCGCGGTCGAGGACGTCGCCACCCACTTCGTCATCGACCGCGGTCTGGTGCGTGCGGTGGACGGCGTGTCGTTCACGCTCGAGCGCGGCAAGACGCTCGGGATCGTCGGCGAGTCCGGGTCGGGGAAGACCGTCCTGTCGCGGTCGATCATGGGACTGCTCCCCAAACGCGACGTCGTGCGGCGAGGCTCGATCATGTTCGAGGGCACGGAGATCGGACATCTCGGGCCGCGCAAGATGCGCGACTACTGGGGTTCGCACATGGCGATGGTCTTCCAGGACCCGATGACCTCGCTCAATCCTGTGATGAAGATCGGCAAGCAGATCACAGAGTCGATCCACACGCACCTCGACGTGACGCGCGAGTTCGCCAAGGAACTCGCGGTGTCGCTGCTCACGTCGGTGCGCGTCCCCGATCCCGAGCGACGGCTGGACGAGTACCCGCACCAGCTGTCAGGTGGCCTGCGCCAGCGTGTCTGCATCGCGGTCGCGCTCGCGGCCGGGCCCGAGCTGCTGTTCGCCGACGAGCCGACCACCGCCCTCGACGTGACCGTGCAGGCACAGGTGCTCGACCTGCTCGAGGCGCAACAGTCGGAGCGCTTCATGGCGCTCGTGCTGGTGACGCACGACCTCGGCGTGGTCGCGGGGCGCACCGACGACGTCATCGTGATGTACGCAGGCCAGATCGTCGAGGAGGCACCGACCGCAACCCTCTTCGAGCACATGCGGATGCCCTACACGGAGGCGCTGTTGCGCTCGATCCCGAAGCTCGGCGAGCCGAGCCACACGCGGCTCGCCGCCATCCCCGGCCGGCCGCCTGACCTCGTGAATCCGCCCGTCGGTTGCCGGTTCGCCGATCGCTGCGCCTACGTGCAGGATCGCTGCCGCGCCGAACAACCACCGTTGCTCGAGGGCACGACGTCACGACACCGCTATCGCTGCTGGTTCCCCGTGGGCACCGAGGCTGGACGCGCCGCGCTCGCGCGCAACCGCGCCGCAGGTTTCGTCGCGGCGCGAGCATCAGCGGACGGTGCCTGATGGCAGGCACGGGCACCGCGCACCTTCGCTCGGACGACCGCGTGCTGTTACGGGTCGAGGACCTCGTGGTCGAGTTCCAGGCGGCGGGAGGGAAGCGGGTGCACGCAGTCTCCGGGATCAGCCTCGACTTGCTCGAGGGTGAGACGCTCGGGCTCGTCGGTGAGTCGGGGTGCGGCAAGTCGACCACAGGGCGGGCGATCATGCAGCTGCCGCCGCCGACGTCGGGTCGGGTGGACTTCGACGGTATCGAGCTCACGAGCATCGGCGGCGAAGAGCTGCGCCAGTTGCGGCCCCGGATGCAGATGATCTTCCAGGACCCGATCTCGTCGCTCAACCCCCGCCGCAAGGTCGGGGACATCGTGAGCGAAGGCCTCGACATCTGGCAGATCGGCGACCGCGCGTCGCGCAAGGAGAAGGTCGACGCGACGCTGGCCACGGTCGGCCTCGATCCCGATGCCGCACGTGGGCGGCGGCCACACGAGTTCTCCGGCGGACAGTGTCAGCGCATCTCCATCGCGCGCGCCGTGATCACCGAGCCCAAGCTCATCATCTGCGACGAGCCGGTGTCCGCGCTCGACGTGTCCGTGCAAGCGCAGATCCTCAATCTGCTCGAGGACATGAAGGCCGAGTACGGGCTCACGCTGCTGTTCATCGCGCACGACCTCGCAGTCGTGAAGAACGTGAGCGATCGCGTGGCCGTGATGTACCTCGGCAAGCTCTGCGAAGTCGGAGGGCCGGACGATCTGTACGCGCGCCCGGCCCATCCGTACACGGCGGCCTTGCTGGCCGCGATCCCCGTGCCAGACCCCCACGCGCATCTCGAGGAGTCGGACGTGCTCGGTGGAGAGATCCCCTCACCCACGAGTCCGCCTTCCGGTTGCCGCTTCCGCACCCGGTGCCCGAGGGCACAGGAACGGTGCGCCGAGGAAGAGCCGAGAGTCCGGGAGCTCGCGCCTGGACAGTTCGTCGCGTGTCACTTCCCGCTCGCGGAGGGCGAGCGCATCGAATTCCGCACGACCGCCGCGTAACCGTCGAGACGGTGACGCGGCGGCGCAGCGGAGTCGACCCGTCGTTACGCGGCGGCGCGAGCCTCGGCCACCTCGTCGAGCGCGAGCGCGAGCACCTCGCGCACGTCGTCGACGAGATGGAACGTCATGACGTCGCGTACCGACTCGGGCACGTCGTCGAGGTCGGGCCCGTTGCGTTGCGGCAGGATGACGGTGTCCAGTCCCGCACGCTGCGCGGCCAGGACCTTCTGCTTCACACCGCCGATCGGCAGGACGCGTCCCTGCAGAGTGACCTCGCCGGTCATCCCGACGCCGGCACGGACGGGCCTTCCGGTCAGGAGGCTCACCAGGGCCGTGGTCATCGTGACGCCGGCCGACGGGCCGTCCTTCGGGATCGCGCCCGCGGGCACGTGCACGTGGAACCGACGAGCGGCCTTTTGCGGCGCGATGCCGAATTCAGCCGCGTGCGCCTGAACGTACGACAAGGCGATCTGCGCCGATTCCTTCATCACGTCGCCGAGCTGACCGGTGAGCGTCAGACCTTCACCGTCCATCACGTTCGCCTCGATGAAGAGCACATCCCCACCGGTGCCGGTCACCGCGAGCCCCGTCGCCACGCCCGGCATCGTCGCGCGGTCCGCGACCTCGGGGAAGAACCTGGGACGACCGAGCGCGGGCGTCACCTCGTCCTCGCCGATGACGACTGGCGGCGCGACCTCACCAGTCGCGACGCGCGCCGCGGTCTTGCGGAGCAGCTTGCCGAGCTCGCGCTCGAGGTTGCGGACACCCGCTTCCCGCGTGTAGTCGACGACGACATGACGCAGCGCGTCGTCGGAGACCGAGACGTCGTCGGCGGTGAGGCCGTTGCGCTCGAGCTGGCGCGCCAGCAAGTGCTCGCGAGCGATGGTGACCTTCTCGTCCTCGGTGTACCCGTCGAGCCGGATCACCTCGAGCCTGTCGAGCAGCGGTCCGGGAATCGTCTCCGCGAGGTTCCCGGTGGCGAGGAACAGCACGTCCGAGAGGTCGAGATCGATCTCCAGGTAGTGGTCGCGGAAGGTGTGGTTCTGCGCGGGGTCGAGCACTTCGAGCAAGGCTGACGACGGATCGCCGCGCCAGTCCGCGCCGAGCTTGTCGACCTCGTCGAGGACGATCACAGGGTTCATCGTGCCCGCCTCGGTGATCGCGCGCACGATCCGGCCGGGCCGCGCGCCGACGTAGGTGCGACGGTGACCGCGGAGCTCCGCCTCGTCGTGCACACCACCGAGCGCGACGCGCACGAACTTGCGGCCGAGCGCACGCGCCACCGACTCGCCGAGCGAGGTCTTGCCGACGCCCGGCGGGCCGACCAATGCGAGAATCGCGCCGGCACCGCGCACACCGGTGTCGGTCATCCCGCGCCCGGCGCGCAGCTTGCGGACCGCGAGGTACTCCACGATGCGGTCCTTCACGTCGTCCAGTCCGGTGTGGTCGGCGTCGAGGATCGTGCGCGCTTCGCCCACGTCGAGCTTGTCGTCGGAGCGCGTGCCCCACGGCACGTCGAGCGCGGTGTCGATCCAGGTGCGGATCCAGCCGTGCTCCGGACTCTGCTCGCTCGTGCGCTCGAGGCGGTCGACCTCGCGTGTGATCGCTTCGCGCGCTGCGTCGGGCAGCTGTGTCTCATCGAGCCGGCGCCGGTACTCCGCCACGGCGTCGTCCTCGTCGCCGCTCTCGCCGAGCTCCTTGCGAATTGCAGCCAGCTGTTGACGCAGGAGGAACTCGCGCTGCGTCTTGTCCATGTCGTCGGTGACGCGTCGGCGAATCTGCTCCGACACGTCGAGCTCGGCGAGCGCCTCGCGCGCCCAGGTGAGCGCCTTCTCGAGGCGAGCCTCGGGGTCGATCGTCTCGAGCAGCTCGACCTTGCGCTCGATCGACAGGTCAGGTGACCAGCCGGCAGTGTCAGCGAGCGCGCCGATGTCATCGACGCCCTGCAGGGCGTCGGCGAACCTCGCCGAACCGAGTCGCTCGGCGATGCCCCGCACGATGGCGCGGTACTCCCGGGCAAGTTCCCGGGCACGACCCGACACGGAGGTGGGCTCCACCACCGGCTCGGCGTTGACCCACACGCCGATGCGGTCACTCTGCGCCGGCGAGCCGACGACCGCGCGGGAAAGGCCGCGAAGTACCAGGGCGCGTCCACCACCGGGCAGCTCGCCCTCGTTCTCGACGCGGGCGATGGTCCCGATCCGGGCGTAGCCGGACCCGACACGGGGCACGAGGAGCACGCGGCGGTCCGCCGTCAGGGCGCCCATCGCCGCGTCCCGTGCCTCGGCCGATTCGATCGCGAGCGTCACGACCATCTGGGGCAGGACGACCCCGTTCGGCAGTGGCAGCAACGGCAGGGTGAGGATCTCGGTCTCGGGCATCATCGTTCCTTCAGGTGGGGCCCAGGCACATGCCTCGACACCACGGCTTGATTACACGATTACGGCAGAGACAACGCAGTCCCGAGGCCCGCCATTCCCGAGCGAAACGCCCGGCTTTCTCGGCGGGGGAGGGCAGCAATGAGCCGTCCCCCCGCGAAGAACCCAGGCGCCGAGGGGCGGCTGTGCCGCCCCGGATCCCGCTCGACTGCGACAGAGTCGCGCCGGGGGAGGCACGGGAGGGGGCCTGCCCCCCCTCCCGTGAAGCGTTAGCCCGGGAGCTGTTCCTCGATCGCCGTGACCATCGCCGCGTCTTCCGGGGTGACCTGGGGTCGGAACCGGGCGACGATGTTGCCGTCCGGCGAGATCAGGAACTTCTCGAAGTTCCACTTCACGTCGCCGGCTTCGCCCTCGGCGTCGGGCGTCGCGGTGAGCTCTTCGTACACGGCGTGCCGTTGGGCACCGTTGACGTCGATCTTCTCGAACAGCGGGAACGTCACCTGGTAGTTCGTGTCGCAGAACTCCCGGATCTCCTCGGGTGTTCCCGGCTCCTGACCCATGAACTGGTTGCACGGGAAGCCGAGCACCTCGAAGCCCCGGGCGGCGTACTTCTCGTGGAGACCCTGCAGTCCTTCGTACTGCGGCGTGAGCCCGCACTTCGAGGCGACGTTCACCATGAGCAGCGCTTTGCCCTTGTACTCCGACAAGTCGGCCGGTTCGCCCTCGAGCGTCTTGATCTTCGCGTCGTAGATGGACACAGGTACTCCCCTCGGTCTGTTTGCCGCAGCCTATTCCCCTGGGCGCGTCATGTTCTCCGGCCGCACGAGCCGGTCGAACTCCTCCGCGGTGAGGTGTCCGAGGCCGACAACCGCGTCCTTGAGCCTGAGCCTGTGCTGGTGCGCGTGCTTGGCAACCGCGGCTGCGGAGTCGTAGCCGATGTGCGGCGTGAGCGCTGTGACCGCCATGAGCGAGTCGGCCACGTACTCGGCGATGGCCTCTTCGTCGGCCTGCACGCCCTCGACCGCGAACTCGCGGAACCCGTCGCACGCACCGGCGAGCAGGTCCACGGAGTGAAGCAGGTTGAAGATCATCACCGGCTTGAAGACATTCAGCTCGAAGTTCCCCTGCGAGCCGGCGATCCCGATCGTCGTGTCGTTGCCCATGACCTGGACACACACCATCGTCATGGCTTCGCTCTGGGTGGGATTGACCTTGCCCGGCATGATCGACGAGCCAGGCTCGTTCTCGGGGAGGATCAGCTCGCCGAGTCCGGCCCGCGGCCCCGATGCCAACCACCGGATGTCGTTGGCGATCTTCATGAGCGACACCGCGAGCGTCCTGAGCGCGCCGCTCGCGAACACCAGCGCGTCGTGGGCCGCCAGCGCCGCAAACTTGTTGGGCGCGGAAACGAACGGGAGCCCGGTGAGCGCCGCGATCTCCGCCGCGGTGCGCTCGGCGAACTCGGGGTGCGTGTTCAGGCCGGTGCCCACGGCGGTGCCCCCGATCGCGAGCTCGTACAAGCCTGGGAGCACCTGCTCGATGCGCTCGAGGTCGGCGTCGAGCTGCGCGACGTAGCCGCCGAACTCCTGGCCGAGCGTGAGGGGCACCGCGTCTTGGAGGTGCGTCCGCCCGATCTTCACGATGGGGGCGAACTCCTCGGCCTTGGCCGCGAGCGCGGCCCGAAGGCGTCGCACGGACGGCACGAGCTCGTGCACGAGGTTTTCGGCGGCGGCAATGTGCATGGCCGTCGGAAACGTGTCGTTCGACGACTGCGACATGTTCACGTCGTCGTTCGGGTGGATCGGCTTCTTCGTCCCGATCTCCCCACCCGCGAGCTCGATGGCGCGGTTGGAGATCACCTCGTTGACGTTCATGTTCGTCTGCGTGCCGCTGCCCGTCTGCCACACCGACAGCGGGAACTCGTCGTCGAGCTCGCCGTCGAGGATCTCGTCGGCCGCCTGGATGATGAGAGCCGCCTTCTCCGGCGAGAGCTTGCCCAACTCCCGGTTCACGATCGCAGCGGCCTTCTTGAGGACTGCCATCCCACGGATCACCGCGCGGGGCATCCGGTTGTCGCCGATGGCGAAGTGATGAAGGGAGCGCTGCGTCTGGGCGCCCCAGTAGTGCCCAGCCGGAACTTCGATAGCACCCATGGAGTCGGTCTCGGTGCGCGTCGTCATGGCCCGAACGTACCGCGTTGTCTTCGTACCGCTCGTACCGCACGGTCGGTGGTGCGCCGCACCAACGGGTCGAACAGACGGGCTGCGCGCGCCAGTGCCGCGGTTTGCACGTCGGCGGTGATCACGAATCGGTCCCGTTCGATGCCGCGCACGATCGCACGCGCGACCGCCATGGGGTCGCGCGGTTTGATCGAGGCGGAGATCAGCGCGGTCTCTTCGGGCTTCAGCGCGTTCTCACGCTCGAACCCCGGCGTCCGCGTGTCGGGAGGGAAAGCGCACGACACCTTCACACCCGAAGGCTGGAGCTCGGGGCGCAACGACTCGGCGAGGCTCCGGACCGCCGCTTTGGCAGGCGCGTACGCGCTGTACCCGAAGACGCCGATCAGCGCGGCGGTCGACGACACCAGCACGAGATGGCCGCGCCCACGCTCCGTCATCGAGCCCACGACCGAGCGAACGGCGTGGAGGGTGCCGAAGTAGTCGACCTCCATCTGGTCGCGGAAAACAGCATCGTCGAGGCGCTCGAAGTAGCCGGGGTGCGCAGTCCCCGCCGCCGCCACGAGGACGTCGCACGGACCCAGAGTCTCGGCGAGCCGCGCGACCGCTTCGTGCAGCGCGCCGGCGTCGCGTACGTCGGCGCTCGCGCTCGATACGCGCACCGCCGGCGAGGAGCCGCGCGGCGCCTCGCCCGCGACTTCACGTTCGGCCGCGGCGAGCCGGGCGCGGTCGCGCGCCACCAGCGACACCCGCGCACCACGCGCGACGAGCAGCCGCGCGGTTGCGAGACCGATGCCGCTCGACCCGCCCGTCACGATGGCGTGTGACCCCTCGATGCTCGTCACCGCCCGATCCTGCCACGGCCCAGGGGCGCGGTACCGTCCTCGACGTGGCGCGATCCGCAATCCGGCGCGCCGCGGTGTTGGTCACGGCGATGTCGCTGGCGGTCACCGGCTTCGCTGCGAAGGGGCAGGCCGCGGCAGCGCCCGACCTCCAGGTGCAGGGCAGCGTGCGCCAGGTCGCGGTCACGAACGCGCCCGCGGGCGCAACGGCACGACTGCTCGACGGCGCGGGCACCACCGTCGCGCGCAAGACCGTCGACCGCCAGGGCAGCGCGTTATTCCGCGCCGTCCCGCCCGCCCGGGGGTATGTCGTGTCGGCCGGCGACGCGCATGCGGAGCCGGTGACCGTCACGCGTACGACAGACGTTCCTCCGCCGTCGACGTACACGTCCCAGCGAATCGGGCCGGGCTTCGGGTACATCACGACTCGCGACGGGACCCGGCTCTCGGTCAATGTCGTCTTGCCCGGCCCCGTCGATGACGGCCCCTACCCGACCGTCGTCGAGTACTCGGGCTACGACCCATCCAACCCCAATGGCCGCCAACCGGCATCCGCCATCGCGCAGCTGCTCGGCTACGCGACGGTGGGCGTGAACCTGCGGGGCACCGGCTGCTCAGGAGGCGCGTTCGACTACTTCGAGCCGCTCCAGTCACTCGACGGGTACGACGTGATCGAGACCGTCGCCGCGCAACCGTGGGTCGCCCGCGGGATGGTCGGCATGGTCGGCATCTCGTTTGCCGGGTTGACGCAGCTCTTCGTCGCGGCGACGCGGCCGCCGCACCTCGCCGCGATCGCGCCGCTATCGGTCCTCGACGACACGTACCAGACCCTCTACCCCGGCGGCATCCTGAACGACGGGTTCGCGGTGTCATGGGCGAAGGACCGCCAGCACGACGCCCGCCCGTCGGCGTCCGAGTGGGTCCGCAAGCGAATCGCCAATGGCGACACGACGTGCAAGACGAACCAGGCCCTGCGGCTGCAGTCCCCGAACGTCGAGCGCGAGATCCAACAGCTGGGCCGAGGCCGAGGGCGGGCGGCCGACGCGCTCGCGCCCGCGACGTTCGTCGACCGGATCGACGTCCCCGTCTTCCTCGCCGGAACGTGGCAGGACGAAGAGACGGGCGGCCACTTCCCCGAGATGCTCGACAATTTCGCCCCGGGCGTCGTGGTCAAGGCCACGCTGATGAACGGCGTGCATGCCGACTCGTTCGGACCGGAAGTGGTCACCCGGTGGTCGGAGTTCCTCGACTTCTACGTCGCCCACCGGGTCCCGAGCATCTCCCCCACCGTTCGTGCGATCGCATCGGTCGCGCTCACAGGCGTGTTCGGCAACGGTGTCACCCTGCCGCCCGATCGGTTCGACCCCGCGAGCGACTACGACACCGCCCGCGCCGCCTACGAGGCCGAGCCTTCGGTACGGGTGCTGTTCGACAGCGGCGCCGGCGGTCCCGACGGCGCACCGGTCGCCGGCTTCGAGGCCGCGTTCGCGGGCTGGCCACCGCCGGCGACCACCGCGACGAGGTGGTACTTCGCCCCGCGCGGTCAGCTGTCGAGCGCGCCGCCGACCACGAGCAGCAGTGATCGGTTCACGTACGACCCTGCGGCGCTGCCCCGCACGTCGGCACCGGCCGGGCGCGACGAAGCACGCGACGCGGACGCGAGCGGCCTGGCGGGCGCGCCCCGGCTCACCTGGCGTCCGCTTCCCGGCGACAAGGCAGTGGCCTACGTCACCGATCCCTTGCCGTCCGACACCGTGATGGTCGGGTCCGGGAGCGTCGATCTCTGGCTGCGTTCCACCGCGCCCGACGTCGATCTCGAAGTCACCGTGAGCGAGGTGCGGCCCGACCGCCAGGAGACCTACGTCCAGAGCGGGTGGTTGCGCGCCAGCAAGCGCGCACTCGACTCGGCGGCGTCGACCGCGCTGCACCCGGTGCCCACGTACCGCGCCGCAGATGCAAAGCCCCTCCCGAAGGGGGAATACTCGCTCGTGCGGGTTCCGCTGTTTCCGTTCGGCCACGTGTTCCGTGCGGGCTCGCGGGTTCGCATCGTCGTCCAGCCTCCTGGCGGCAACCGCCCATCGTGGGCGTTCGACGCGCTCACCTACGACCACAAGGTCACGAACGAGATCGCGATCGACCCGGCGCGGCCGTCGCGAGCCGTGCTGCCGGTCGTACCCGGAGTCGACGTGACCACGCCGCTGCCCGCGTGCGGGAGCCTTCGCGGACAACCGTGCCGACAGTACGTGCCCACAGACAACGCACGAGGATGACGATGACCAACCGTTCAGACGTCTACGAGCTCGCGGACGCCTACGTGGAGCGGTTCGCCGCACTCGACCCGCTCGCCGCCACCGGCGAGGGCATCACCGGCCACGACCACGAGATGACCGACTACTCGCCGGACGCCATCGACGAGCGGGCGGAGCACAACCGCGCCACGCTGCGTGCGCTCACCACGCTGAAGGTCGATTCCGATGCGGACCGCGTGGCGGCGGGAGTCCTGCAGGAACGGCTCGATCTCGCGCTCGAGGAGCACGACGCCGGCGAGCGTTTGCGGGACGTCCGCATTCTGGGCAGCCCGATCCAGGGCGTGCGCCTGGTCTTCGACCTGATGCCGCGTGACACTCAAGACGATTGGCAGACGATCGCCGAGCGACTCGCGCTCGTGCCGCAGGGCCTCGCGAGCATCGAGGCCGCGCTCACCGAAGGCGTGCAGCAGCGCGTCGTCGCGGCGCGTCGCCAAGCGGTGGCGTGCGCCCAACAGGCCGACATCTGGGGCGGCGTCGATCCGTCGACGCCGCCCTTCTTCGGCACGCTCGTCGAAGACTACGAACAGCGCGGGTTCGGACACACGGTGTTCGCGCATCGGCTCGAGGAGCTCGCAGCGCGGGCGACCGCCGCGTACGCGGCGATGGGCCGATATCTCGTCGAGCAGTACGCGCCGCACGCGGTCGAGCACGATCCGGTCGGCCGCGACCGCTACGCGCTCTATGCGCGCGACTTCTCCGGCATCGAGCTCGATCTCGACGAGACGTACGAGTGGGGGTGGGACGAGCTGCACCGGATCGAGCACGCGATGCGCCAGGTTGCCGAGCGCATCATTCCGGGTGTCGACGTCGACGAGGTGATCGAGCACCTCGAGAACGACCCGAACCGCATCATCGAGGGCGTGAACGAGTTCCGGCGGTGGAACCAGGAGCTGCTCGACCGGACCGTCGCCGAGCTCGACGGCACGCACTTCGACATCCCCGATCCGGTGAAGCGGGTCGAGGCGATGATCGCTCCGCCGGGTGGCGCGGCGGCGATGTACTACACGGGCCCGTCGGAGGACTTCAGCCGCCCCGGCCGTACGTGGTACCCGACGCTCGGCAAGACCCGGTTCCCCCTCTGGGGCGAGGTGTCGATCTGCTACCACGAGGGCGTCCCGGGGCATCACCTCCAGATCGCGCAAGTGCGCTACCTCGCGGACACGTTGAGCCGTTACCAGCGCACGCTCGCCGGCACCTCGGGTCACGCCGAGGGATGGGCGCTGTACGCGGAGCGCCTGATGGGCGAGCTCGGATACCTCGAGGACCCGGCCTACGAGCTCGGCATGCTGCGCGCGCAGGCGATGCGCGTGGTGCGCGTCGTCGTGGACATCGGCATGCACCTCGAGCTCGCGATCCCCGACGACGAGCGGTACGCGCCCGGCGAGACGTGGACGCCCGAGCTCGCACTGCCGTTCGTGATCGAGCGCAGCAAGTTCCCGCCCGACTTCATGGCGAGCGAAGTCGACCGCTACCTCGGGTTGCCCGGCCAGGCGATCAGCTACAAGGTCGGCGAACGGGTGTGGCTCGGCGCGCGTGACGCCGCCCGGCGGCGTGCGGGCAACGGCTTCGACCTCAAGGCGTTCCACCGACGCGCGCTCGACCTCGGGCCCATGGGACTCGGCCAGCTCGAAGCGGAACTCGCCGGGCTCTGATCCCTCATCTCACTGCCAACTTGCGTCAATTCGTCGCGTATACCGCGGCGAATTGACGCAGGTTGGAGATGGGTGTCAGAGGCGCCCGGACTCCCGCGCCGCGGCTTCCGCGGCGGCGAGCTGGTCGGCGACGATCGCGAGACCGCCGTCCCAGAACGCGGGATCCTCGAGGTCGAGGCCGACGATCCTCCCGAGCTCCTCGGGCGAGCGCGACCCACCGGCGGCGAGCATCTCGAGGTACCTCGGGACGAAGTCGGCACCTTGCTGCTCATACGCGCGGTACACCGACAGCGCGAGCAGCTGGCCGTAGGAGTACGCGTAGACGTATCCCGGCGTGCCCATGAAGTGCGGGATGTACGACCACCACGTGCGATAGCCCTCCGTGATCTCGACGGAGTCGCCGAGCATCGCGGCCTGCGTCTCGGCCCACGCCTCGTTGAACTGATCGACAGAGAGCTCGCCCTGGTCGCGTCGCTGGTTGTGCACGCGATCCTCGTAACGGTTCATCGCGACCTGGCGGAAGACCGTCGCGATCTGGCCCTCGAGGCTCTCGGCGAGCAGCGCGAGGCGAGCCTCGGGGTCGGATGTCGCGTCGAGGAGCCGCCCGAACGTGACCGTCTCGCCGAACACCGACGCGGTCTCGGCCAGGGTCAAGGGCGTGCTCTGGTGAAAGATCCCCTGGTCGCGCGCGAGGTACGCGTGCAGGCCGTGGCCCATCTCGTGGGCGAGGGTGAGCACGTCCCGACGGCGCGAGGTCCAGTTGAGCAGCAGGTACGGATGCGCGCTCGGGACCGTGTACGCGCAGAACGCACCGGGGCGCTTCCCGGGGCGTACGGGTGCGTCGATCCACGACTCGTCGAAGAAGCGCCGCGCGGTGTCCGCGAGCTTCGTGGAGAACGACGCGTACGCGTCGAGCACGAGGTCGCGAGCTTCGGTCCAGCCGAACTCCTGGTCGGCCGACGCGACCGAAGCCATGCGATCGAAATCGGCGATCCGGTCGAGCCCGAGGAGCTTCGCCTTGAGCGTGTACCACCGTTGCGGGATGTCGTACCGCGCTTGCACCGCGGTGACGAGCGCCTCAACCGACTCGTCACTCGCTTCGTTGCCGAGGTTGCGGCTCGCGATCCAGCTGTTGTAATGACGGATCCGATCGTCGATCGACTTGTCGACGAGCAAGGTGTTGAACACGAACGCCCGCGTGCGCAGTCCCGGTGCCAGCGCGCCGGTGACCGCGTCGGCTGCGGCGCGACGCACGTCCCGATCCGGTGACATGAGACGCGAGAGGCCTTCTTCGAGGCTGACGGACGTGCCGTCGAGGTCGACGGTCAGCGCCGAGGTGAGCTCCGAGAACAGCCGGACCCACGCGCTGTTCGCGGTGAGGGACTTGTCGGAAAGGATCACCTCCTCGGGCTCGCTCAATAGATGCGGTCGGTAGCGGCGAGCCGATTCCAGGTGATGACGGCAGAACGCGAGCCGCTCGTCGGCGAGGAGCTCGGCGGCGCGATCGTCGTCGACCGCCACCCATTCGAGCTCGACGAAGATGAGCTCGTTGTTGATGGCGGTAGATCGCTCCTCGGCGCGCGCCATCAGCGCGCCGTTGGCCGGGTCCTGGGTGTCGACTGCGAACCGCAAGCCCGCGTACGAGTCGGCACGCCCCACGATGTCGGCGATAGCCGCGACCTGGTGCATCAGCGTCGCCAGCTCCGCGGCGTCGAGCGTGCCGATCCGGCCCCGGTAGTCCGAGAGCGCGCGTGCGCGTCGCTCGGCGTCGTCGAGCAACGTGTCGACGCCGGCGTCGCGCTTGCCGTCGACGAGCGGTTCGATGTCCCACGCGACGTCCGCCGCAGTCCGGTCCGTCTCGGTGATCGTCATGCCTGATCTCCGCTCTCGGTGCCAGCACGATGGCTCGCTCGCTGCTCGCCCGGATACCGGGCTCGCGGTCGCTCGCTCACGTGCACCGGGCCGCAGCGAGCGCACCGTCATCGAGGGTACCTGCGCCCCGCATCCACTCACCTCGACGCTCAGGCAAAATAAGGCCGAGCTCACACGCCGAGACCGAGCGCTTCCGGCAATGGTTCCGCGTGCACGACGACGAGCTGGCGCGTCGCGCGCGTGAGCACGACGTAGAGGAGGCGCAAGCCGGCGGCGTCGGGGGACACGAGCTGTGCGGGCTCGACGACGACGACATGGTCGAACTCGAGTCCCTTGGCGTCCAGTGGCACCAAGACCGCGATCGGCGCGTCGATCGCGTCGACGGAGTCGGCGACCGCCCCATCGTCGCGCAGCACTTCCGCGAGCGCGCCGTGCAGCGCGGGCGGCGCGATCACCGCGACCGTTCCGCCCGCGGTCGACGCGCGACGCGCCGCCGCGGCTGCGGTGCCGATCACCCGGTCGGCGCCGACCGACTCGACGCGGGGCACGGCACCGGTGCTGCGAACGGGTCGCGCAGGCTCGATACCGGGCGCGGCGGCCGGCAACAGCCGGTTGGCGACCTCCATGATCTCCGCCGGCGTCCGGTAGTTCACCGAGAGCGTGACCCGACGCGGCGGCATCCGAACGTTCACGTTCGCGAGCACGTCGTCCCAGTCGGACAGCGCGCCAGCGCGGCTCGCCTGGCCGAAGTCGCCGACGAGCGTCATCGAGCCCGACGGACAACGCCGGGCAAGCATGAGCCACTGCATCGGCGTGAGGTCCTGCGCCTCGTCCACGAGCACGTGGCCGAACGTGCGCGGCTCGCCGTCGGACTCGACCATCGCTCCGCCGTCGTCGCTGCCGTACCGCTCGAGCACCTGCTCGGCCGACACCGCACCACCTACACCCAGCTCGGCGACCGTGCGCCGCGCCATCTCCAGCGCCTCGTTGCGTCGCCCACGGCGCCGCCGCCGCGGTCGCGCCGCGCTCCGGGGCCCGAGCAGCGCGTCTGCTTCGTCGATGAGCGGCAGGTCCGACTCGGTCCAGAGGACGTCGCGCACGTCGGGGTCGCGATCGCGCACCAGCAGTCGCGCTTCGTCGGCGGTGAGTACGCCCCCCGCCGCCGACCGGATCAGCGCCTCGAATCCGAACAAGTCGTTCACCAACTCTGCCCCGCTCAGCACGGGCCACATGCGTTCGAGCGCAGCCCTGAGCTCGGGCGCCCGGCGCAGGCTGTCGGCAAGCTCCTCTTCCCACTCCTCGGGCGCCGGCTCGCCGCGGGCGAGCATCGCGGCGACCGTCACGTCGTCGACGGCGTCGCGGTCGCGGTACGCCGCAGTGAGCGCGCGCCGGTATTCGCGGCGGAAGTGGTCGACGACGAGGCCGGCGACGTACGGGCGTCGTTCGTTGTGCGTGCCGCGCCGCCCGCGCGCGCGTTCCACGATGCGAGCCGAGTCGCGTCGCCGCAGCCGCAACCCGAAGCCGTCGACTGAGACGACGACGTCACGCGGCATCGGGCGCTCCCGGTCGGCGACCGCTCCGGCGATCACCTGGGCCATGCGGCGGTCACCCTTCACCAGCGCGACAGGCGGCGGTTCGTTGGCGCGGACGCGGACGGTCGGCTTCAGCGAGGACGGCGTTGCAAGCACGACCTCGTCCTCACCCAGCGACGGGAGCACCTCTTCGATGTAGCGGAGGAAGATCGGGCTCGGTCCGACGAGCAGCACGCCCTGCGCGGCCAGCCGCTTCCGGTACGAATAGAGGAGGTACGCGGCGCGATGGAGCGCCACTGCGGTCTTCCCCGTCCCGGGCCCGCCGGCGACGATGGAGATCCCCGTGATCGGCGCGCGGATCGCTTCGTCCTGTTCCGCCTGGATCGTGGCGACGATGTCGCGCATGCGACCCGTGCGCTGCTGCTCGAGCGCCGCGAGCAGCGCGCCCTCGCCGACGACGGTGAGGCCGGTGCCCTCGGTCGAATCGGGGTCGAACACCTCGTCGTCGATCGCGATGAGGCGCCGCCCGTGCGTCTGGAAGTGACGGCGGCGGGCGACGCCGAGCGGCTCCACCGCCGTCGCCCGATAGAACGGCTCCGCCACCGGGGCCCGCCAGTCGACGACGAGCGGGACGAGATCCTCGTCGTTCACAGAGATCCGTCCGATGTAGAACGGTCCCGCCGACGCAGGGTCGTCCCCTCGGGCCTGGTCAGGGACGAGGTCGAGGCGTCCGAAGCACAAGGGCGCGTCGCCGATGTCGAGCGCAGCGAGCCGGCGGCGGGTATTCGCCTCGGCGGCCTCGCGTTCGAGGCGGGCCTGGAGGGTGCCGCCCTGCTGGACCGAGTACCCCTCCGCCACCCGCTCCGCTGCCCGCCGCATGGCGTCGAGCCGCGCGTAGGCGGCATCGAGGTGCCGCTGCTCCGCCTCGAGCTGTTCGCTCTCGGCCGCTTCCGGCTCGGTCAAAGGCGCGTGCTCCCGGATCGGGGAACTGGCCAGTTTATGCGGTCCGGCGGCGTCCGCGCGCCGAGATCAGATCTGATTCGGCCTCGTGACCGGGGCGTCCTCGACGAGCAACACGCGTTTGCCGAGCGCCCAGCCCTCGTCGTCGCGCCGACGCACGAGGAACCGACCACCGAGGTTCGGGAGCAGGCCTGAGTCGCCGTCGCCGAGGTGGCGCTCGAGCGTGCGCACGATGCCGCCGTGCGTCACCACGAGGACCGACGTCCCCTCGTGCTCCGCCCCGATCTCGGCCACCGCAGCCAGGACACGCGCGAGCAAGGCCTCGTCGTCCTCGTATCCCGGGGGACGTCGTCCCGACGTGAGGAATCCCGGCCAGCGCTCCTCGATCTCGCCTCGGGTGTGGCCCTGCCACTCGCCGGCGTCGCGTTCGCGCAGCCTCGACTCCACCCGTACGGGAAGCCCGAGGCGGCCTGCGACGATCTCGGCCGTTCGGCGCGCACGCGCGAGATCGGACGTCCAGAGCGCGTCGACCTCGGGCAGGTGGGCCGCGGCGTCGGCGGCCTGCTCCTCGCCGAGGGCCGAGAGGGGCGGGTCGGCGTGGCCCTGCCAGCGTCCGTTGGCGTTCCAGGTCGACTGACCGTGGCGTACGAGGAGGAGTCGGGTCTCGGACTCCGTCTTGGCTCCGTCGCAACCTGTCGAGCCGGCACGACGGCTCATTGCGATTCGACGCGCACGAATCCCTCGGCCAGACGTCCCCTCGGGAACCCCGCCCGCTCGGCCGTCACCTCCCCCCCGCTGCGCATCCGTTGCTCGATGCCAACCGGGTCGGGCATCTGGCTCACGTGACAGCGCAGCGCCTCGATCTTGCGATCGACCGTGTCGGTGATGTCGACGAACACGTTCGGCTCGCCGGCCGTGAACAGGAAGATCTCGCCCACAACCCACGGCTCGAAGCCCTCCTCGAGCAGCTCGGGATGCGCGAACGGGTTCCGGGCGTCGGGGTACACCGCCGACAGTGCGGCGTCGCCGCACGCGAGATGGTCCGGATGGCTTGCCTGGATGCGTTGGTAGTTGCGATCGGGGGACGGGCACACGACGCGATCAGGACGACAGCGGCGGATCACGCGGGTGATGTCGCGTCGCAGCTCGATCGACGACTCGAGTCGACCGTCCGGATAGCCGAGGAAGGTGAGGTCCGTCACGCCGACGACCTTGGCCGCGTTCGTCTGCTCCACGCGTCGCAGGTCTGCGAGCTCCGCCGGTCCGATGCCAGTGTGGCGGCCTCCGGCTTCGCCGTCGGTCACGATGCAGTACGCGACATCGATCCCCGCATCGGTCCATCGGGCGACGCTGCCTGCGACACCAAAGTCGACGTCGTCGGGATGCGCGATTACTACGAGGACACGGTCGATGTCGTCGTCGGGCACGAAGGCGACGTTACCCGCGGTCAGTTCGTCCGCGGATCGAGCGGAAAGTTGGCGGCGACGGCGAGGTCACCTCCTTGACGGCGGAGCACCGTCCGCCACAGCAGATCCGGCTCGGAGGTGAGCAGGTCGTCGGGCTGGGCGTCGACGACGTACCACCCGTCAACCGAGAGTTCACCGTCGAGCTGGCCCGCACCCCAGGCGGCGTATCCCGCGAAAACGCGCACCGCTTCGATCGTGGGATGGACCTCTAACGGCGTGCGCCCGAGGTCGACGCTCCCCATGCGATCGAGCAAGGGCTCCCACCCCTCACCGCTGCCGACCGCGGCGGCGCGCCCCAATCCGATCACCGCTTCCCGCGCCTGTACCGGTCCGCCGACGAATGCGACCGGCGGTTCCGCCGCGAGATGAGACCAGTCGGGCAGCGCATCGGTGAGATCCGCGGTCGACGGTCGGTTCAGCACCACGCCGAGCGCGCCCTCGGCTGTGTGCTCGATGATGAACACGACGGTCCGGAAGAAGTTCGGATCGAGCAAGGTCGGCGTCGCTACCAACAGTCTCCGGGCGGTCGACGACACCGTCAGGAACCCGGCGACGGACGCTACGTACGTCCGACGGCTCCGCCGCCACCCGGCTGGCCGAAGTCGATGATCGCGAAGCCGAGCGGCAGCTCCCGTCGACGCGGATCGGGCCGGACGGACCGGCTCTCTTGGTAGTCGCCGGTGACCCCCTCCGCGAAGAATTTCGCCGCGTCGAGCTGGCCCTCGTAGGCAAAACCCCCCAACACGAACGGCAGCCCGTCGGAGCCGAATGGCGACCCGCCGCTCATCAGTCGGAACTGCAGGTGCGGGAACGCACTGTCTCCGCTGTTACCGATCGTCCCGAGCACTTCGCGTCGTTGGACCG
Source organism: Actinomycetota bacterium (assembly GCA_046727575.1). Taxonomy (GTDB): domain Bacteria; phylum Actinomycetota; class Acidimicrobiia; order IMCC26256; family DASPTH01; genus DASPTH01. Next base: position 19,507 of record JBKPCV010000046.1, on the reverse strand, counting down.
TGTCACCGACCTGCACGGTCAGCGATCCGGGTTGCAGGTTTCCGTAGAACGCATACGTCCCGTTCCCGAGATCGACGACGACGTAATTGCCGTCCGAGCTCTCGAAGCTCGACGCTGCCGAATCCGGCGGCGCGCCGGCCGGCCGGTCGGGCAGCGTGTTGAGGAGCGCGACCACCCTCCCGGGGCCGACCGACAGCACGTCGGCGCCGTAGCCCGTGTAGTTGCCGAGCTGCGCGGCGTCGTCGTGGACGAACAGGCCGGCATCGTCGAGCTGCGTGAGGTCCATCGCCACCCGAAGCGGGCTCCACAACGCGCCGTTGACGGGGAGGATCGTCGTGCGGTTCGTGTTGCCGACGTCGCAGCAACCGTTGGTCACGACCCACCCGTTCCCGCGCACAGGCGGCACGAGCACGACGGGCGGCGGACCGTCGAACGTCACCGTCGCGATCGGATAGCTCACCGCCGACGCTTCCCTGGAACTCGGGCTCTTGGCAGCGAGCACTTGGAACCGGTGCCCGACAGCGACGGGCAAGCTCGCGCTGAGCCCGAACGTCAAGTCGACCAGGAACAGCCGCTCGCCACCGGGCGCGATCACGGGGTCGGGCGCGCTCACGCCGCCGATGTCACGGATGCGCGCTTGGAGCTCAGCGCCTGCGTAGGTGTGGATCGTGGCGCGTGTCTCGGCGTCGAACACGTCGATCTCTTGCAGCGTCGCGCCAACCGGGCCTCGGTTCGACAGACGCAGCTCGTACAGCACGTGGTACTTGCGGTCGGTTCCGAGGAAGGGCGCGGGGTTGACCGGCGCGAGCTGCGCCGCGAGGACCGGCGTGTAGACGTTCCGCGGCTTCGCCGCCGTTGCCGCCGGAGCCAGGGGCAGCACCGCGGCGAGCGTCAGCGCCGTCACGACGGTGCCGACTCCCAGGGCTCTCACTCGTCGCAAGGTGGCCTCCGGCGCAGGGACCCCCCATCATCGCACGTCGTCGCCGGTCAGGGCCTCAAGGCGCAGGTGTTCTCGGCGGCTCGGCGGTGGTTACGAACAGCCGCTCGTCGCTCCGCAGCTCGGGCACGCGTGACAGCTCCCTGTGCGCTGCATGATGTCGCCGCAGACGTGACAGATCACCGTCTCGCCCGACCTCCGCATCGACGCCGACGGTCGCTGGTCGGCCAGCGGGAGCGCGTCACGCATCGGCTCGTCGACCGTGACGGCCTCCTCGACGCCGGGCAACGTGGGCTGCATCCGCTCACCGGTGGTGAGCACACCGATCTCCGCGCGCTCGTCGTACGGCAGGTACTCGACCGCGAGCTTGCGGAAGATGTAGTCGACGAGGCTCGTGGCGATCCGGATGTCCGGGTCGTCGGTCATGCCGGCAGGCTCGAAGCGACGGTTGGTGAACGTCTCGACGAAGGCGCGCAGCGGCACGCCGTACTGCAGGCCGTGGCTCACCGCGATCGCGAACGAGTCCATGATCCCCGCGAGCGTTGAGCCCTGCTTCGAGACGTTGAGGAAGAGCTCGCCGGGACGACCGTCCTCGTACTCGGCCACCGTGGCGAAGCCCCGGCAGTCGGCCACCCTGAACGAGAATGTCTTGGAGTTGCGCGTACGCGGCAGCTTCTGCCGGACCGGCTCCTGCACGATCACGTGCTCGACGATCCGCTCGACCTGGTCGGTGAGCACCGGCGTGTCGTCGGTCGCCTTCTTCTGGGTGGCGAGCGGTTGTGCGACCTTGCAGTTGTCGCGGTAGATCGCGATGGCCTTGATGCCGAGCTTCCACGCGTCGACGTGCAGCTGCTCGACGTCCTCGACGGTGACTTCCTCGGGCATGTTGACCGTCTTCGAGATCGCGCCGGAGATGAACGGCTGGACGGCGCTCATCATCTTCACGTGACCCATGTAGTGAATGGCGTTGTCGCCCATGGAGCACGCGAACACTGGAAGGTGCTCGGGGTTGAACCACGGCGCGCCGATGATCGTCTTGTTGTCGTCGATGTACCCGACGATCGTCTCGATCTGCTCGTCTGAGTACCCCAGGCGGCGGAGCGCACGAGGGATCGTCTGGTTGACGATGAGCATGGTTCCACCGCCGACGAGCTTCTTCGCCTTCATGAGCGCGAGGTCGGGCTCGATGCCCGTCGTATCGCAATCGAGCGCCAACCCAATCGTCCCGGTGGGAGCGAGCACGGAGCACTGGCTGTTGCGCACGCCGTAGGCATCGCCCAGCTCCACGGCGTCGTCCCACGCCAGCTGCGCGGAGCCCAGCAACTCGGGCGGCACCAGCTCCTCGTCGATCTTCGCGGCCTCGGCGCGGTGCATGCGCAACACGCCGAGCATCGCGTCGGCGTTGTCGGTGTAGCCGGCAAAGGGGCCCATGCGCGCGGCAGTGCGCGCGCTCGTCGCGTACGCGTGCCCCGACATGAGCGCCGTGATCGCGCCGGCCCACGCCCGGCCTTCGTCGGAGTCGTAGGGCAGGCCCAGGGCCATGAGGAGCGCACCGAGGTTCGCGTAGCCCAGACCTAGCTGGCGGAACTTTCGGCTGGTGTCGGCGATCTTCTCCGTCGGGTAGTCGGCGTTGCCGACGAGGATCTCCTGCGCGGTGATGATCACCTCGACCGTGTGCTTGAACGCGTCGACATCGAAGGTGTCATCGTCGCCGAGGTACTTCAGGAGGTTGATGCTGGCGAGGTTGCACGCCGAGTTGTCGAGGTGCATGTACTCACTACAGGGGTTGCTGCCGTTGATCCGGCCGGTGTTCGGCGCGGTGTGCCAACGGTTTATGGTCGTGTCGAACTGCATGCCGGGATCGGCGCACTCCCAAGCTGCCTCCGAGATCTGACGCATGAGCTCGCGCGCCTTCACCGTCGTGATCGTGTCACCGGTCGTGACCGCGCGAAGGTGCCAGTCGCGGTCGTCGAGCACAGCCTGCATGAAGTCGTCGGTGACGCGCACCGAGTTGTTGGCGTTCTGGTACTGGATCGAGTGGCTGTCACGACCGTCGAGGTCCATGTCGAACCCTGCGTCGCGCAATGCGCGCGCCTTGCGCTCCTCGATCGCCTTGCACCAGATGAACTCCTCGATGTCGGGATGGTCGACGTCGAGGATGACCATCTTCGCGGCGCGACGCGTCTTGCCCCCGCTCTTGATCGTCCCGGCGGACGCGTCGGCGCCGCGCATGAAGCTCACCGGGCCACTCGCGGTGCCGTCCCCCTTGAGGTGCTCGTACGACGAGCGGATCGACGACAGGTTGATGCCCGATCCCGAACCGCCCTTGAAGATGATCCCCTCCTCGCGGTACCAGTTGAGGATGCCGTCCATCGTGTCGTCGACCGCGAGGATGAAGCACGCGGAGCCTTGCTGGCGCTCGCCCTTGACGCCGATGTTGAACCACACGGGTGAGTTGAACGCCGCGCGTTGGGTGAGGAGGATGTACTTCAGCTCGTTGCGGAACGCGCTGCCTTCACGATCGTCGACGAAGTAGCCGTCGCGCATGCCCCACGCGGTGATCGTGTCGGCGATGCGGTCGATCACTTCCTTGAGCGACGTCTCGCGCTCGGGCGTGCCGAGCGTGCCGCGGAAGTACTTCTGGGCGACGATGTTGGTGGCGTTCTGCGACCAGGTCGTCGGGAACTCGACGTCGGGCTGGAAGAACGCGTCGGTGCCGTCCTTGTAGTTCTGGATGCGAGCGTCGCGGCGCTCCCACCGGACGACGTCGTAGGGGTGCGTTCCCGGCCGGGTGAAGTAGCGGCCGATCCCGATCCCGGTCTGCTCCGGCGCGATTGCCATCCCGCCTCCTGTCTCCCTCGGTTCCGGCGCGCACCAAGCACAATATCTTGTGGCTTCCCACGCCGACGACGCTACATGGTGGTGCGAAGGACAACCATAGAACTACACCGATGTGATTGCAAGGGTTGTCGCGCAAATCCCTCGCGTGCGCCTATCGCGTGTTCCGCGGCTTGGGCGCACTGCTCTTCTGGAGCTCCACGACCTCGCGCTCGAAGTCGCCGAGGTCGTCGAAGCCCTTGTAGACGGACGCGAAACGCACCGCGGAGACGGGATCGAGCTGGCGCAGCCGCTCGAGCACGGTGCGTCCGATCCACTCGCTCGCGACCTCGTGACCCCGGGCGCGCGCCGCTTCGTCGACCTCGTCCGAGAGCGCGCGCACCGCGGCGGCATCGATCGCCGAGCCCGCGACCGCGCGTTCGATCCCGGCGCGCACCTTCTCGACATCGAACGGCTCACGGGCGCCGGACCGCTTCAGCACCACGAGCGGGAGCTCGTCGATCCGCTCATAGGTGGTGTACCGACGCCCACACGTCAGGCACTCCCTGCGGCGGCGGACGGCTGCGCCCTCGTCGGCCGGGCGCGAGTCGACGACCTTGTCGTCGTCGGCATTGCAGAACGGGCAGCGCACACGCGTCACGGTAGACGCGACGCAGGCCGCTCGAGCACCTGCGTGGCCGTGCTACTTCGGCCACTCGACCCGCTCGCCGGGCAGGAGCGGCGCGCCGTGGCGAGCCTCCGCAAGCGCATCCACGACCGGGCGCGGATCTTCTCCGGGCGCGAAGCGCCGCGCGAGCGACCACAACGAGTCGCCGGGCCGGACGATCACGTGCGGAGGATCGGCGGGGCGGCGGTCGGGAGCTGCGAGGGTGGAGCTCCCGAGCGCGCCACCCGCCTCCGCCGTCGCGAGCACCAGCGCGATCCCGAGCAGCGCAGCGGTGATCCGGCGGCGCACGTAGACGGCACGTGTCTCCCGGCCCGCGGGACGCGTCGGGGGTCTCGTCCGGGTCCGGAACACTTCGGTGATCGTGACGGCAACCATGTGCTTGCTCCTGCCTCGGTCGGCTGGGCCTTGGCCTCGCACTCGGTGGTGGCTCTCGGAGCAAACCACGGGGGTGTGACACTCATGGCCGGAAGGTCGAACTGGCGTTTGGATCGTCGCACGAACACCCGTTCGTCGTCAAGAGGTTCTGCGAACAGATGTTTGCCCCGAACGCACGATCGTGCTACTGTTCCGGCATGACCGATTTGACCCCCCGTCAACGGCAGGTGCTCGAGTTCGTCGACGCCGAGGTCCGCCGCCGCGGCTATCCGCCGAGCGTTCGCGAGATCGGCGAGGCGGTGGGCCTGTCGTCCAGCTCCACGGTGCACGCGCACCTCGCCGCCCTGCAGGACAAGGGCTACCTCTCGCGTGACCCCACCAAGCCCCGGGCGATCGAGGTCCGCTTCGACGTCGAGTCCGGCGCCGCGGTCGAACGCCGCCCCGTGCGACACGTCCCGCTGGTGGGTGATGTGGCCGCCGGCACCGGCGTACTCGCCGCCGAGAACGTCGAGGAGACGCTGCCGCTGCCCGAGGACTTCACCGGCGACGGCCAGCTCTTCATGGTGCGCGTTCGCGGCGACTCCATGATCGAAGCCGGCATCCTCGACGGTGATTTCGTCGTCGTGCGTCAGCAGCCCACCGCGGATCCGGGTGACACCGTCGTCGCCGGGATCCCCGGCGAGGAGGCCACGGTCAAGACGTATGCGCGCCGACGCAACAAGGTCGTGCTCCGTCCCGCGAACGCCGACCTCGACGACATGGTCTTTGATCCCTCCGACGTGGTGATCTACGGCAAGGTCGTTACCGTGCTCAGGCGCCTTTAGGCGCGGTCGATTCCGTTCCGATCAGGCCACGCCCAGGAAAGCCGCGAGCGTCGCGTACGCGCGCTCGATCGATTCCCGTGTCACGAGCTCCCCGGCTGTATGCGCGATCTCCGGGTCCCCCGGACCGAAGTTCACGGCGGGCACACCCCGCGACGCGAACCGCGCCACGTCGGTCCAGCCGAGCTTCGGGCGTACCGGGAGGCGGAGCCCGTCGACGAAGTCCGACACCAGCGGGTTCGCGAGATTCGGAGGCGCCGCCGGTTGCGCCTGCAACTCGTTCACGACGTCCGCGTCCTCGAGGAGGGCGCGCAGCTGAGCCTCAGCCTGTTCTGGCGTGGTGCACGGCGCGAACCGGCGACCCACCACGATCGTGCACGAGTCGGGCACGACGTTGTACTTGCCCGCGATCCCTCCCTCGATCCGGACGACCTGGAGCGACTCGCGGTACTCGAGTCCGTCGACGAGCACGGTGTCGGACTCGTGGGTGGCGAGCCGGCCGAGCACGGGAGCAGCCCGGTGGATGGCATTGCGACCCATCCAGGGCCGCGCGGTGTGCGCCCGCTCTCCCTCGAATCGCGCCTCGAGCACCAGCACGCCCTGGCAGCCCGCCTCGACCCACGTGTCCGTTGGCTCGAGCAGCACCGCGAAGTCACCGTCGAGGAGCTCGGGCGCCTGGTCGAAGATCCGTCGGAGTCCGTTGAACCGGTCGGCGACCTCCTCACACTCATAGAACGCGAGCGTGACATCGTGGCGGGCGCTCCCGGGGTGCGCGTGCAACTCCTCCGCGAGTCGGAGCAGCACGGCGAGCCCGCCCTTCATGTCGGCCGCACCCAAGCCGTGCAGCACGTCGCCGTCGACGCGCGGCGTCTCGTTCCCGTTCGCGGGGACCGTGTCGAGGTGCCCACCGAACACGACGCGGCGGTCACGCCCGAGGCCGGTGCGGGCGAGCACGCTCGCACCGAGCCGGTCGATCCTGAGCGACGGGGCGCGTGCGACGAGGCGCGCTTCGATCACCTCGGCGAGCTCGGCTTCGTGATGGCTCTCCGACGGGACGCCGACGAGCGCCGCCGTGAGCCCGAACAGGTCGGTGGCGTCGTGCTCGACGACCGACGTCACGTCGCGATCCCGTGGTCACGCAGGATGTTGTTCAGCTTCGCCTTGTCGTGACGCTCGCCAGCTTGCAGTCGGCGTATGACCAGCGCACACGCGAGCGAGAACTCGCCACCCGGGAACTTCCGCGGACGGCCGGCCTGCACGACGATGCTCCAGGGCGGCACCACACCCCTCGAGAGCTCCTCACCGGTCTCGGCGTCGATCACCGGGATGCCGGGGTTGAGGATCACGCCTTCACCGAGCACCGAGCCGTCCCCGACGCGTGCTCCTTGCGTCACCATGGACCGGCTCCCGATGGTGACGTCGTCGCCGATGACGACCGGCGCCGCCTGGGGCGGCTCGAGCACACCGCCGATACCGACGCCGCCGGACAGGTGCACACGCGCACCGATCTGCGCACATGATCCGACGGTGGCCCAGGTGTCGACCATCGTCTCCGCCCCGACGCGCGCACCGATGTTCACGTAACTCGGCATGAGGATCACTCCCGGCGCCAGGTACGAGCCCCATCGCGCGGACGCGCCCGGGACTACGCGCACGCGGGCCTCCTCGTAATGGCGCTTGAGCGGGATCTTGTCGGCATACTCGAACGGACCGAGCTCGATGGTCTTCATGTGCGCGAGCCGGAAGAGCAGGAGCACCGCGTACTTGAGCCACTCGTACACGACAACTTCGTCACCCGAGACCTCTGCCACCCGTGCCTCACCACGATCGAGGAGGTCGATGGCGTCGTGGACGGCGCGCGTCGCCTCGTCGTGAGGCATCACCGACGTGAGGTCGTCACGTCCTTCCCAGAGCGCGGTGATGGTCTTCTCGAGGTCGTTCACCGTTGCCGAATCTCCTTCAGGAGGTGAGTCGATCGCACGCGAGCGCGAGCTGGTCGTCCGTCACCGTGAGCGCGAGGCGTGCGTGGCCCGCCCCGGCGCGGCCGTAGAAGTCCCCGGGTGCGACCAGGAGGCCGGTCTTCGCGAGGTCAGACGTGATCGCCCAACCGTCGGCGGGGCCTGCTGCGCTGCGCAGCCACAAGTAGAAGGTCGACGGACCACCGTCGTGCACGAGATCGCGCGGTTCCAGCGCGCGCAGTATGAGCGCGCGTCGCCGCGCGTAGCGAGCCTGCTGCTCACGGACGTGCTCGTCATCTGCGAGCGCCGCGGCCGCGGCCGCTTGCACGGGTGCCGGTGTCATGAGCCCACCGTGCTTGCGGACCTCACCGAGGTAGGTGACGAGCTCGTGATCGCCGGCGACAAAACCGGCCCGCAACCCTGCCATGTTCGAGCGCTTCGACAGCGAGTGCACTGCGAGCACCCCCTCGGTACCGGTCGCTAGCGCGGTGACCGGTGCCGCGGGAGCGCCGCCGGCGTCGTAGGTGTACTCGGCGTAGCACTCGTCGCTCGCGACCACGACGCCGCGCGCGCGTGCCCACTCGACCGACGCCGCCATCTCGTCGGGAGTGGCGCCGACACCAGTCGGGTTGCTCGGGTCGTTGAGCCACAGCACGAGCGCGCGCTGCGCGTCGGTTTCCGCCACGCGGGACAGATCGATGCGCCACCGCTCGTCGATCGGCACCGGTACCGCCCGCAGGCCGGCGAGGAGCGCGCCCATCTCGTACGTCGGATACGACGCCGCGGGGTACAACACGACATCACGAGTCGGGTCGCGCAACGAGAGTGCGCGGGGCAACGACGCGACGAGCTCCTTCGTGCCGATGCACGCGATGACCTGCGCCGCCGCGACCGTGCACCCGAAGCGACGTGCGATCCAGGCGGCCGCCGCTTGACGGTAGGAGAGACTCCCGATCGTGGCGGGGTAGCCCGTGGCGGACGTCGTGGCATCCATCAGCGCTCGCACCGCGACCTCGGGCATCGGGTCGACGGGCGTGCCGACGGAGCAATCCACCAGCCCACCGGGCACCGCGGCCGCGACGTCCTTGAGCTCCGAGAGACGGTCGTGCGGATACGGAGGTGGGACGAAGCCCGACGCGGTCATGCGGGTGCGGCGCCATTGTCCACGACGAACTCCCCGTAGCGGGCGATGTCGAGCTGCGGGAGACGCGCACGGACGCGGGTGCCGCCCTCACCGTGGACCTCGACGAGCACGTCCCCGTCGCGGTGCAGCGCCGCGACGACGTCGCCGCGTTCGTAGGGAACCTCGAGCTCCACGATCGGAACGAGGGCGCGGAGGCGGGCGAGGATCGCGCCGAGCAGGCGATCGACGCCGTCACCCGTCGCCGCCGAGAGCGACACGGCCCCTGAGTGCGCGTCGAGCAGGTCGTCGATCGCTCGCCGGTCGGCGGCGTCGGACTTGTTGACCGCGAGGAGCTCGGGCACCGACTCGGCACCGATCTCTCGCAGCACGCCGTGCACCGCTTCGATCTGTTCCTCGGCGTCATGCGACGAGCCGTCGACCACGTGCACGAGCAGGTCGGCGTCGACCACTTCCTCGAGCGTGGAGTGGAAGGCCTCGACGAGCTGGTGCGGGAGCCGGCGCACGAAGCCCACGGTGTCGGAGATGAGCACCACGTCGCCACCCGGGAGCGGCAGACGACGCGTGGTCGGGTCGAGGGTGGAGAACAGCCGATCTTCGACGAGCACGTCGGCGCTCGTGAGGCGGTTCAGCAGCGTGGACTTTCCGGCGTTCGTGTAGCCGACCAGCGCCAGGGTGGAGAGCTCGCGCCGGCGGCGCGCCTTGCGCTGTGTCGCGCGGGTCTTCCCCAGCCGTGCGAGGTCGCGTTCGAGTTTGCGCACGCGCTCGAGGATGCGCCGGCGGTCGACCTCGAGCTGGGTCTCACCGGGCCCACGGTTCCCGACCAAGCCGCCACGCGCACCACCGCCTGCCCCCTGCTGGCTCAGCTGCGTGCCACGGCCGCGGAGACGCGGCAGCCGGTAGCGCAGCTGCGCCAGCTCGACCTGCACCATGCCCTCCTGGCTGTGCGCGTGCTGGGCGAAGATGTCGAGGATCAGCGCGACGCGGTCGACGACATCGCACGAGAACAGCTTCTCGAGGTTCCGCTGCTGCGCAGGGGTGAGCTCGTCGTCGAACACGACCAGGTCGACGTCGAGCGCCTCGGCGAGCACCCGCAGCTCTCTGGCCTTGCCCGAGCCGATGTAGGTCGCGGGATCCGGTCGGTCTCGCCGTTGGAGCACGGTCTCGACCGGCTCCGCGCCCGCGGTGTCGACGAGGAGAGCGAGCTCCTCCAGGGATGCAACGGCCGCCTCGGCGTCGCGCGTGCCAATGCCCGTGCCGACGAGCAGCGCGTGCTGCTGGACGACGCCGAGGTCGGCTTCGGTCGCGGTCAGGCGCCGACGGCTCACGTGACACTCCGGCGGAACGAGTCCACGTCGAGGTCGAGGTCGAACACGTGCACGACCGGTCCACCGAGCCGCATCGTCTCCCCCAGCTCGACCGAGAGGTCACCGCCGGGCACCTTGACGGTGACGTGGTAGCCGACGAGCCCGCGACGGCGCGCGACCGCAGCCGCCGCGCACGCTCCCGTCCCACAGCTGAGCGTCTCGCCGACGCCCCTTTCCCACACCCGCATGGTGAGCTCGTCGGTCGCGGTGACCCTGACGAACTCGACATTCGTGCGGTGGGGGAAGCGGTCGTCGAGCTCGAGGTTGGGACCGTGGGTCGTGACTCTCGTGGCGGACGGATCGTCGACGAAGAGCACGAGATGCGGGTTGCCCATACCGGCGGCGTCGCCTCGGTACTTCACGCCGTGGTACCTCGCCTCGAGATCGAACGCGCTCGGGGCGTCGAGCGGGATCGCGGCCGGGTCGAACGTGACCGGCCCCATGTCGACCGTTGCAGCGACAACGTCGCCCGAGTCGTCACACTCGACGTCGATCACGCGGCGGCCGCCGTCGGTGTCGACGACGAGCTGCTTGCCGTCCCCGAGCCCCGCGCGCACCGCCACCCACGCGAGGCAGCGCGCCCCGTTCCCACTCATCTCGGCGCGACCACCGTCCGCGTTGTAGAGCACCATCTCGCAGTCGGCGCGGTCCGTCCCGGGTCGCATGAGCACGAGCCCGTCCGCTCCGACGCCCCGGTGACGGTCGCACAGGCGCGCAGCGTCGGCCGCGGTCACGGCGTCGGTCGTGACGAGGAAGTCGTTTCCGGTCGCGTGCAGTTTCGAGAGATGGACCGTGCTCATCAGTCCCACAATGCCAGCAGCGAAGGGAGGACATTGCACGGATTCTCGCCGACGGGGAGCCACGTGATCCGTGGGTCGCGCCGGAACCACCGGACCTGGCGCCGTGCGAATCGCTTCGTCCGGCGGGTCGTCTCCTCGAACGCGGCGTCGACCGACGGCTCGTCGCCCTCGAGATACGCCAGGATCTCCTTGTACCCGATGGCCTGACGTGCGGTGCGCGACAACGCACCGTGTGCTGCGAGCGCGCGCACCTCCTCGACCAGCCCCGCGTCGCGCATCGCCCCGACGCGTTCCTCGATGCAACGGTCGAGGACGTTGTTCGGCACCGAGAGCCCGACGATGCACACCGGGAAGACCGTGTCGCCGTACGACTGGATCCCGGGGCCGAACGACGAGAACGGACGACTCGTCACACGCATCACCTCGAGCGCCCGAACGACGCGCCGCGCGTTGCCCGGCTCGATCCGCGACGCTGCGACAGGGTCGTGGCGTTGCAGGTCCGCGTATGCCGCCACGAGCCCCTCGGCCGTGCCGACATCCTGCTCGAAGCGTGCGCGGATCGCGCGGTCCTCGGGCGGGAAGGTGAGCGGGTCGATCACCGCCTGCAGGTACAGCCCGGTACCGCCGACGAGCAGCGCACGCTTGCCGCGCCGTTCGATGTCGGCGACCGCCTCGCGCGCAACGCACTGGAACCGCGCGACAGACCAGTCGTCGGACGGTTCCGCGATGTCGACGAGGTGATGATGCACCGCTGCTCGTTCGTGCGCTGACGGCTTCGCAGTTCCGACGTCCATGCCGCGGTAGATCTGCATCGAGTCGATCGAGACGATCTCGACGTCGCCGAGGACGTAGGCGGCCGCGATCGCGAGCGCGGACTTGCCCGAGGCGGTGGGACCGACGAGCGCGAGGTGCGTCACGCAGGCGCCGCGGAGACGGGGATACGGGAGCGCGCACCGACGAGGTCGCCGCGCAGCCAATGCGGGGCCGCGAACGAGATGCGCACGTCGACGAGGTGGCCGGCGCGGGTGGCGGCGCCGTCGGGCGAGAAGTGCACGAGCTTGTTCTGCCGCGTGCGTCCCGACCACGCCGACGGATCCTTCTTCGACGGCCCCTCGACCAACACCTGTTCGGTGCGCCCGACCCGCGACTCGTGCTTTGCCAGTGCGTGGCGCTCGACGACCTCGACCAGCCGTCGCAACCGGTCCTGCGCGACGTCCGGGGCGACGAAGTCGTCGGCCATCGCGGCAGCAGGTGTACCGGGACGGGGCGAGAAGACGAAGGTGTACGCGGCGTCGTAGGCGGCGGTGTCGACTACGTCGAGCGTCCGTTCGAAGTCATCATCGGTTTCACCCGGGAAACCGACGATCACGTCGGTCGTCACCGCAAGGTCGGGAACGGCTTCCCGTGCTGCCGCGAGTCGCCGCAGGTAGCGCTCCGCGGTGTACCCGCGGTGCATGCGTGCGAGCGTCCGGTCGCTCCCCGCTTGGAGGGGGAGGTGCAGGTGCTCGCACACCGACTCGCACTCGGCCATCGCCGCGATCGTCTCCGGCCGTAGGTCCTTCGGATGCGGTGACGTGAACCGGATGCGGTCGATGCCCTCGACCGCGTCGAGCGCACGCAGGAGATCGGCGAACTGCGGCCGGTACTGACCGGCACCGAGATCGCGGCCGTAGGAGTTGACGTTCTGGCCGAGCAGGGTGATCTCGAGTACGCCGTCGACGGCGAGCTCCTCCACCTCGCGCACGATGTCGCCCAGCCGGCGGCTCACCTCGGCGCCGCGCACGATCGGCACGATGCAGAACGTGCACGAGTTGTCGCAACCGATTTGGATCGTGACCCACGCCGAATGTGCGTGGTCCCGCCGCGTCGGCAGCGCGGAGGGATACGCCTCGTGCTCCTCGAGGATCTCGACAACCGGCTCGCGCTGCGTCCGCGCCCGTTCGAGGAGGTCGGCAGCGTGCGCGAGGTTGTGCGTGCCGAACACCACGTCGACGTGCCCGGCCCGCTCGACGATCAGCTCGCGGTCCTTCTGGGCGAGGCAGCCCCCTACCGCGATCTGCAGATCGGGCTTCGCAGCCTTCAATGGCTTCAGGCGACCGAGCTGGCCGTAGAGCTTGTTGTCGGCGTTCTCTCGGATACAACACGTGTTGAGCACGACGACGTCGGCGTCCTCGACCTGATCCGTTGGCTCCATCCCATCGGAGGCGAGCAGACCCGCGATGCGCTGCGAGTCGTGCTCGTTCATCTGACACCCGTAGGTGCGCACGTAGAAGCGGCGCGTCGGCGCGCCCGGCTCAGTCACGGCGCACCAGTCTACGGGGCGCCTGCTACCGGAACGCCCGGCCAACCTTGCATCTGCGCGGAGGAGGCGGGGCGTGGCGGTCCGCCTCCTCCAGGGAAGTGCCCTGCGGCAGCCTGTCAGACGTCGAGCGACTCTTCGTCGCCTGTGACGTCGGTCTCGCCGTCGTCAGCACCGGCTGGATCGATGCCGACTTCGGTGCGGATCCGCTCGCTGATCTCCACCATCATGTCGAGGTTCTCCGCAAGGAACTGCTTGGCGTTCTCCCGTCCTTGACCGAGTTGCTCGCCTTCGTAGGTGAACCACGCGCCCGACTTCTTCACGATGCCGAGATCGACCCCGACGTCGAGCAACGAGCCCTCACGGCTGACACCCTTGCCGTACATGATGTCGAACTCTGCCTGCTTGAAGGGACTCGCGCAGTTCGACACGACGACGCCATCGGCCACGAACGTGTGGTCCTCGTCGACCTCGATGTCGTACACCTCACAGCGCTGGGGCTCAGCGATCGCGATGATCCGCGCGTAGTGGAGATCCTCGTCGAGCACTTCATGCAGGAAGTTACCGTCGAGTGCTTCGGCCAGTTTCTCGAGTCGATCGCGACGGAGCCGACCGACTCCGAGAACCGTCCGAAACCCGCCTTGTGGATCGCCCGCGACGTCGCCGACAACCTGCGCCGCGAACGCGGGGGTTACCCCTATGCGTCGCAAGTACGCGAACACGGGTTCCGAGACGGCGGCCGAGAGGTAATTGGTCTGCGAGCCGCGGTGCTTCGCCAACGCTGGATCGGCGAGCGTCCCTACCAGCTTCTGCCCTCGGGGACCCCACATCGGAAGCGTCTGGGAGAACCGCGTCGCGTTGTCGATTCCACTGACCCGGACCTCCCACGCGTGACGCTTCGACTGGACCCTGCGTCCCTTGATGATGCTCGGACGCTGCGATGTCGGGTCGTAGTCGCGTACTGCGCTCCAGACGCCGAACCGCAGCAGGAGCCAGTGGATTTGGTGTGCCAGTTGTTCCGATGTAGTCGCGAACCCGCAACGCACACCGCCGGTCTGCTCGCGGCTGACATATCCGTCGCTCTCCCAGATCCCAAAGAGCAGGTTGGCGATCACGTCGGCTGACACATCGGGCGCGAAGAACGGCGCAGGGATCCGCTTCGTGGGCGCGAGGTGTCCGTGGATGCTGGCCCACCGAGTGAGGTCGAGGACGCCGTTCTTCTCGCCGCGATGGTGCGAGATGCTGGTCTCGATCCCGCGGGTGCGCGTCCTGCACCCGAGCGAGGCCGCGATCTCGGCGACATCGGCCTGCAGAGACGGCTCTGTGTTGGTGAACGCCATCGGTGTCTTGCCACCGACGTATCCGTCACCGATCAGGTACCCGAGCATCCGGGCGTGCGCGGGAGAAACGGGCTCCACGCTGCCGGAACCACCGACACGTCGGGGACGAGCGACGTAGTCGCCAACGGCGAGCTCCCCGGCCTCGCGCCATCCGCGATCGGTGAGCACCTTGTGATCGGGCGTGACGCGCAGCACGGTGCCGTCGCGGAGCTTCAGCCCGATGACGTTGCGCTCACCCTGGACGAACCGGTCGAGGATCGGGCGCACGTGCAGCTTGCCCACCTTGTCGGCCGCGACCACCGCTGCGCCCGCATCGTTGTGGACGATGTCCTCGATCAGGTGCGTGAGGCCGGTGGTGGGGTCGAACACGTGCGTGCCGGCGGCCACGCACTTGTTCTTCACCACCTTCACGCGCGTCCGGTTGCCGATGACCTCGGGACCGTCCTTGATCGACTCGACGCGACGAATGTCGAGCCGGACCGACGAGTAGAACTTCAGCGCCCGCCCACCGGTCGTTGTCTCATTGTTCCCAAAGACCACACCGATCTTCTCCCGCAGTTGGTTGATGAAGATGCAGATTGTGCGCGAACGGTTGAGGTTGCCGGTAAGTTTGCGCAACGCCTGGCTCATCAAGCGGGCTTGCAAACCCATGTGCGGATCGCCCATCTCGCCCTCGATCTCGGCGCGGGGAACGAGCGCGGCGACCGAGTCGATGACGATCACGTCGAGCGCGCCCGAGCGGATCAGCATGTCGGCGATCTCGAGCGCCTGCTCGCCGGTGTCGGGTTGCGAGATGTAGAGATCGTCGACGTTGACCCCGATCGCGGCGGCGTAGACCGGGTCCATCGCGTGCTCGGCGTCGATGTAGGCGCAGATCCCGCCGTTGCGCTGCGCTTCGGCGACCACGTGCATCGCGAGCGTCGACTTGCCGGACGACTCGGGGCCGAAGATCTCGACCACCCGGCCGCGCGGGAGTCCGCCGATGCCGAGTGCGATGTCGAGCGCGAGCGCGCCGGTGGGGATGGCGGCCACGCCGACATGCGTCTGCTCCCCCAACCGCATGATGGCGCCCTTGCCGTAGTTCTTCTCGATCTGGCCGATCGCCATCTCGAGGGCTTGGTCTCGTTCCACGGTGGAACCTCCTGAAGACGTGAGCTCTGCGGGGGAAGCGTCGAAGCGAACCTACGAGGGGGGTGTGACACTCATCGGTGAAAACTACACCCGTGGAACTTAGCCGAACACTCGTTCGGTCGCAAGCACCGCGCCCGCCGCCAGGTGCCATGAGAAGAGCCGAGCGCCCGCTGTGCAGGTACCCTGCGCCGCAGCGAGGCGTGGCCCGAGCGGCCCGGCGGCGAGAGCCGCCGAGAGCGGGAGAGTTAGCGTCGGGGCAGCGTGTCGCCTGGGACGGAAGCACCGCCCTCCGAGCTCCAAGTCGCGGCCGAGCCGAGCCCGGCTCGGCCGTCCGCCGCGCTCCGCCGACCGTCCCGCCTGCGCCCTGCGGTCTGGGTCCTCCACCTCTCGCTCCCGGCACTTGGGCTCTGGCTCCTCATCGCCGAACCGGGCGCCGACGTGCGTTGGGAGCGGCACGAGGCGCATTTCGGCCTCGTCTTCACCACCGCGCTCATTGCGGCGGGCATCGGCGCGCTGATCGCGCACGCTGCTCGTCGCCACAACGACGCGCGCATCTTCCTCGTGGCGTGCGCGTTCCTCGCGAGCGCAGGCTTCTTCGCCGTGCACGCGCTCACGACGCCGATGATCCTCGTCGACGTCACCAACCTCGGGTGGACGGCGTCGACCACGGCGGGGCTCCTCGTCGCATCGGTGTTCGCGCTCCTCTCGGCGCTGGAGCTGCCGCGTTCGGCCCGCGCGTGGCCGCTCCGGCACTCGCTCGTCATCCTCACGGCTCTCGGTGCCTTGGTCGCGGTGTGGATGCTCTTCTCGCTCGGCGAGTTCCCGCCCTTCGATCAGACGGTCCTCCAAGACGAAGCGCGCGGCGAGCTGGTCGTGGTCGCCGCCATCGCGGTCGCGCTCTTCGTCATCGCGGCCGCTCGCTACTGGTTCCTCTATCGACGACGTCCCGCGGTCTCGCTCATCAGCGTGCTCACGGCGTGGGTGCTCCTCGCCGAGGCCGCCGCGGCCACCGCGATCGGCCGTCCGTGGCAGCTCTCCTGGTGGCTCTGGCACGTGCTCCTCGTCCTCGCTTTCGCGTTCGTCGCGTACACCGCGCACGTCCAGTACCGCAGAGAGGGAGCGGCAGGACCGTTGTTCCGCGGCGTCGCGCTCGAAGAGACCCTCCGCGCGGCGCGCGCCGACTACGAGCACGCACTCGAGCAGCTCGTGACCTACATGCGCGAGCGCCATCCCGACGAGCGTGAGGTGACGCGCCTGACCACCGCGGTTGCATCGCAATTCGACCTCACCGAAGCTCAGCAGGAAGTGCTCGAACGCGCAGCACTCGCGCTGGAGCGCGAGCGCGAGACCACGGACCAGCTGACGGGACTCGTCGAAGTCAGCCGCGCCATGACCGTGCTCGACGACGAAGACGCACTGCTCGACCGCGCCGCGCTCGAGCTCGGCGCCCGCTTCAACCGTGATCGCATCTCCTTGGCGCTGCTGCACGACGGCGTCCTCCAACCCGTCGGACACCCGCCACCGTCCGACCTCGCCGAGGAGGCCATCGCACGCGCCATGCCCGCCGAACGCGACTCGATGCTCGTGTGGCCGCTGCTGGTGAAGGACGAGGCCGCCGGCGTCGTCGCGTTCGAGCGGCAACACGGCAGCTTCGACGACGGCGACCGTGCGATGGTCGCGTCCGTCGCGTCCCAGCTGTCGGTGCAGCTCGAGAACACGCGCCTCTACCGCACGATCGACTCGCTCTTCCGCAGCTATCTCGCGCCGACGGTCGTCACCCGGTTGCTCGCTGATCCGGACCAGGCGGCCTTGGGAGGAGCGGTCGTCGAGATCACGGCGATGTTCGCCGACCTGCGCGGGTTCACGACGTACTCGGAACGGCACGAGCCCGAGGAGGTGGTCGCGCTGCTCAATCGCTATTACGCGTCGATCATCCCCCGTCTCCTCGAGCAGGAGGGAACGGTCGTCAATTACGCCGGTGACGCCGTGATGACGATCTTCAACGCGCCCACTCGACAACCCGATCACGCACTGCGCGCCGCGCGCGCCGCGCTCGGCATCCGTGACGCGGTCAACGACCTCACTCGTGGAGACCCCGAGCTGCCGACGTTCGGCATCGGGATCAACACCGGCCCCGCACTCGTGGGCAACATCGGCGCGGAGGTGCGCGACTACACCGTCATCGGTGACACGGTGAACGTCGCGGCGCGATTGGAGAGTGCGGCGGCCGAAGGCGAGGTGCTGCTCGGATCGGAGACACGCGCCCAGCTCGGTTCCGCCGCCACCCTCGAGGAAGCGGGCGCGCTCGAGCTGAAGGGCAAGTCGGAGCCCATCCCCGCCTGGCGGCTCCTCGCGCTCGCGTCGCACGACGACCATACGATCGGGGCGCCATGACGGAACCGACGACGCGACGCATCGTCTTCGAAGGGCCGGTGAACTTTCGCGATCTCGGCGGCTACCAGGTCGCCGACGGTCGGCGGGTGCGGTGGGGCCGGCTCTACCGCAGCGACTCGCTGCACACGATCACACCGATCGACGTGCCGATGCTGCGCGACCTCGGTATCCGCACGGCCATCGACTTCCGCTCCAACGACGAGATCGACCGGCTGGGCATCGGCCCACTCGGTGAGGTCTCGGTCCGCCACGTCCACTGCCCCACCTTCGACGGGAGCCGCACCGAGGGGCCACCAGTCTCCGGCTCGACCGCCGCCGACTTCTACGCCTTCATGCTCGAGGCAAGCGCCGGCGCGTACTGCGCGGCGCTGCAGACGATCGCGGAGCGCGACACCCTGCCCGCGGTGTTCTTCTGCCTCGCCGGCAAGGACCGCACCGGGTGCTTCGCGGCGCTCGTGCTCGGCCTCCTCGGCGTGCCGCACGACGAGATCGTGGCCGACTACCACCTCAGCCAGGAGATCGTGCCGATCCTCACCGAGCGGCGCGTCGCGCGCGACGGGCCCGACGTCGACGAGGAACGCTGGAAGCACATCCCGTCGGACCTCCGTGGCGCGCACGCGCACGTCATGGAAGAGCTCCTGCAACACGTCGACCGGCGCTGGGGCGGCTGGGACGGTTATGTCGACGCCGTCGGCCTCGACCGCGACCTGCTCGCGCGCTTGCGGGACGGGATGCTCGAGGCCGACGCCGAAGCCGAATAGGCGTGCGCGCCCGCCACTCGGACTGCGAGCGAGTCTCTGACTCAGGTCACGAGGTCTTCTTCAGCATGTCGAAGACGCCCCGCAGGACTTTGCTCGTCACCGAACGCCCTTCGCGGCTCTTGAGGAAGTCGATCACGAAGTTGTCGTCGGCTTCCTTGCGCGCGCCGGTGGTCTTCTTGGCCTTTCGCTCGTCACTTGGCAAGACCCCCTCGGGCCAGGCATCAACCTGCGAGCGAGAAGTGCTCCACCTCGTTGTAGACGGCGCCGTCCGACCTCGTGTCGCTCTCCATGAGGACCACATCCGTGGCGTCCCACCTCGGGCCGACTGGACCCTCCCCCAGAGACGTGATGACGTTCGCGAGCGGTCGCGCGCGGTGCGAACGCGCGACCGTGAGGTGCGCCGTGAACTCAGGATGGTCGGGTGCGTAACCGAACGGAGCAGTCGCGCGCGCGACGGCGGCCGCGACGCGCGCGAGCTCTGCCTGTCCCTCGTCGAGGCCGATCCACAGCACCGATGCGCGTGACGGCGACGGGAAGGCGCCCGCTCCGCCGAGCGCGAGCGTCACCGGCCGTTCGCGACGCAAGACGGCGTGCAGCGAGTCGACGAGGTCGTCGACGTCGGCCTCGGGCACGGAACCGAGGAACTGCAGCGTGAGGTGCCATTGGCCGGCATGCGTC
>JBKPCV010000045.1:0-61879 GCA_046727575.1 Actinomycetota bacterium | reverse complement strand
GCTCGCACCTGACGCGCTCTCGGCGCGCCTTTTCCGCAACGCTCACCACCCCGGCTCTTGACCGACGCAGCTTGCGGTGGTTTGGGACCTCCCCCTGCAGGGCGATCCCGGAGGGCCCTCCTCCATCTCTGGTACAGCACCGCTCAAGTTGGATGCGATCTTCAACATCGATCCCTCCTTCGCGTTCGTGGCACACGCAGATCTGGCGCGCACAGCTTGAGGACCGAACCGGGTCGGAGCAACGGTCGACTTCCTGAGACGTCTCCAGCGACGCCGCCGGTTGCGGTGAAGAACGGCACCGGAGATCCGTTGGGTGAACTTCCACTCGCCGCCGAACTTGGCGAGTTCGTCGTGGTAGATGGCGTACCGGTCGACATTGATCTCGTCGCCAATCGCGCCGACCGAGCCGTCGGCGGTCGCAACTCCTCGGACTATCTCGTGAATCGTCGTGGTCGCCTTCGCGCGCCCGTCTCCCAGCAACTCAATCACCGGGCCATGCGGCGTCTGGATGAGCGGTCCAGGCTCGCAGTGCCCTCGATCACGGCGTCGATGAACTCACGCGCGCTCTCGAAACGTGCGCCCGACTCTTCCTCCCAGACGGCGTCGGGCGCGAACACCGTCACCGTCTGCTGGTAGTCGCCTCGGGTTACTGAATCTGAATACGGTGAATCAGGTCCTGGATCGCCTGGCGGTCAAGCCATTCCGCCTGCCGCCAGTCTTGACTTACGCTCACGCCGGGCCTCCTCTACTGACACGGCCATCGACAGTCGACTTCCATCACTGGACTCGCGTGACGCACAGATTGCCCAGTGAGACTGGTGGGCGCCGATCAACAGCCTCCAGCTCGCTCCGAAGAACAACTTGTCCGGGTCACCATCGAGGCGTCACGACGAGCGCCGCGATCCTCGCGCAGACGAGGGCCCGCTAGGCGCCTCCGAAGAACACTTCGTTGGGGTCGTCGCCGAGCTTCAGAACGAGCGCTTCGATCCGCGCACCCTTCTCGACGTCCTCGGCGTACGTGATGTGCAGGTCGAACAGGGCGGCCAGCAGTAGAAGGCGTTCGTCGCCGCTCAACTCCACCTGGCCGGAGGTATGCGGACACTTACGAGTGAGGGCCTAGCAAGTGCTGTGACGCCTTCATACGCAGCAACGTTCCTAAGGATTGGTTAGGAACGGTTTGCGCTAAGTGCGTTGGCGGAGAGCACGAGAGTAAGGGTGTTGTTAATGGCTAGCATTGATTGGGCGGCCGGTCACGACCGTAACTACGCCTTGGAGCTCCGCGACGAGCTCTCGCCGGCTCTTCTCGCGCGGCTCGACACTGCGGTCACAGACCTACAAGCAGCGCTCCTCCGGGTGCAGGCAGCCGTGGCGGTGCTCGACGGCGTGGGCGGCATCTTGGAGCGTGTCGCCGCCGAATACCGGGAAGCGGGAGGCGACGCCTCAGAGGCGGTTTACGACGCCCTGCGCGAACGGACCAGCTATGGGCGTGCGCTCGACCTCGCGTACCACATCGACAACGAGCTCGAGCGGGTGCTGTAAGTCGACTGCGCGTCGCTAGAGGGGCATTGACTTCGTTGCGATCGCGCCGAGCACCTCACCAAGCACTTCGCGGCTGACGCTGAGCGCCGCGTCGAGCAACTTCTGGAGTCTGCTGCGCTCCACCGGGTCGGGAGAGATCTCGATGCGGTGCCTGAGCTCCTCGATGAACACCGTGGCGCTATCAGGCGGCCAGTGTCGTACCTCACGACGCCCGCGCTCCAGAAGCCGGATAGCGACCAGATAACAGAGCTCATCACCGGCGGCGGCGTGCGCCCCATCGATGTAGGGCGGTGTGGCCTCGATCAGTGCAAGCAGGCCGCGCTCAACGTCTTCCGGTTCCAAACCCGTCAGTTCGGCGACGTCGTCATTGGTCAGTTGGTCGCGCCGCTCCTCTTGGGCCTTCGCGATGGCCTCAAAGGATGGGGAGCTCGCGCCGTTCCCAGGTTGATTCGACCACGGACGGGCAGCCCAACTAACTCTCCGTGGCCGAAGCTCCGAGCGTGCGGCACGGCCGCCCGCGGTACCTCCTTCGGCCGACACAGTTTCGCGGCGGCGTGCGCAGGGTGGGCAAAGGGTGGTGGCGTTGCGCTCGGCTCGCGCCGAGGGGTGACCCCCATCGGGTACCACGTCACGCGCGGTGGGGGATGCACTCGCGCGGGGGATGGGTGTTGTTGGAGGTTTGCCATGAGCGCTACCACGACTACTGAGCAATCGCGTGAGTGTCGGCTGCGGCGTCGTCTCGCACGCGAAGGAATGGCGTTGCACAAGTCGCGGGTCCTTACCCCGCACCTCGACGACTTTGGCGGCTACCGCATTATCAACGGGAACTGGGTCGTGCGTGGTGCGCGCTTCGATTTGGGTCTCGATGACGTCGAGGAGTACCTAAGCGGCTGAGCACCCGCGCTCGCAAGCAGCACACCTCACGGCAGTTCGGTATCAACGCGCCCAGCCGTGGTCAGCTCGTGCGGTGCGTACCGAGCGCCGGATCGGTCGCGGATCCGCATGACGTTCTGTGCGCGGTCGCGCGTGATTCTGTGCGTCAGCGCGGCGTGTCGAGATCGACGCTGCAGCGGCGCGCGAGCCGTTCGCGGTTCTCCCCGAGGCGGTGCCGCTCGCGGCGCGGCGGACTGTCGCGCCTTCGGGCGGTGCGAACCTGCGCTGCCCGTGACCCGGCCGTGATGACCGACGACGCGTGCGCGCGGTGCTGCTCTGCGGTCGCCCTGGGCCGACACACCGACGCGTCTTGGATCGCGGTCGACGATGTGATCGTGCCGACCGACGAGGAGCGCGCAGGTCTCGACATCGGGGTGCCCGCAAGCGACCCGTCGTCCCCACACCGTCGCGTCCGAGGCACAGACTGCGAAGGTCGAGTTCGTGTCGCGGTAGCGCTCCAGCCGTGAGCGTCCGCGGTGACGCGGACTGCGCGTCTGATGCCAGATCGGGGCCCACCGACATGCGGTGAGCCCCGATGGCGGTTCGGACGACCGTGCGCTTACGAGCACGCGGTGTACCGACCCGAGATGAAGGACGCAACGGATGCCGACTGCTCGGCGGCGGCGACTTCGGGCTGCTGGTCGACGGGCAAGCCGTTCATGATCGCGTTCCGGTCGCTCCGGTCGAGGCGAGTCAGGATCCCTCCCAAGGTCGTGTTGTCGGGCGCGGGCAGGCTGTCCGGCGCCTCGACGGTGAGCGCCAGGTTGCCCAACCCGTTCGCCAGGTCGGGCGACAGGCTGCCGACGACATGGGCCTGGACGCTCGGGGGCATCGCCCCGATCGTCGCCAGCAGGTTGGTGACGTCGTTCCCGCAGAGGTGGATGACCGCAGGCGCGGGCGTCGTCGCGGATGCGGACCGGTGCACGACTGACTCCGATCTTCCGGATGTGAGAGTTGCGACCCCCACGCCCACGCCGAGGGCGAGCACCGCGATCAGTCCGATGGCAATGACGGTCGCCCGGCGCCCGATGCCGGCCGGCGCTGTGGTGACGATGTGTTGACTCATGGCGGATCCCTCCTGATCCTCGGGCCGCTCCTGCGGCCGCTGGGGGCGAGCATCCGCGAGGGCGCTGAAGTCCGAGCAGTGGCAGCACTTTCGATCTGCTTAAAGGTGCAGGTCGGCCGCCATCGACCGTCGCCGAGCAGACGGGTACCCTCGACCAGAGGCCGTGGAGGGGAGGTCGTCGTGGAGTTCCGGGTGCTCGGGGTGCTCGAGGCGCTCGAGGACGGGCTGCCGATCTCGCTCGGCGGGCCGAAGCAGCGGTCGGTGCTGGCAATGCTGCTCCTCGACCTGAACCGGTCCGTCTCCACCGATCGACTGGTCGACGGCCTGTGGGGCGATGACCCCCCGTCGCGCCCGGCGGCGACGCTGCAGGTGTACGTCTCGCACTTGCGCAAGGCGCTCGAGCCGGATCGCGGACCGCGCGCCGAGCCGTCGGTGCTGCTGACGCAACCTCCCGGCTACCTGCTCGCCGTCGACCCCGAGCAGGTCGACCTCTTCCGCTTCGACGCGCTCGTCGCGGTCGCCCGCACGCTCACGACCGGCGGATGCGTCGCCGGCGCAGCCGTCGTGTTCCGGGAGGCGCTCGCGCTGTGGCGCGAGTCTCCGCTCGCGGACCTCGCCAACGAGCCGTGGGCGCGCTTCGAGATCCCGCGGCTGGAGGAAGCGCGCACGGGTGCAATCGAAGACCGCGTCGAAGCGGACCTTGCCCTCGGCCGCGACGTCGAGCTGCTCCCGGAGCTCGAGTCGCTTGTTGCGCGCCACCGTTACCGCGAGCGCTTGCGGTGCCAGCTGATGCTCGCGCTCTATCGCGCTGGTCGGCAGGCGGACGCACTCGCCGCGTACCAGTCCGCCCGCCAGGTGCTCGTCGACGAGCTCGGTCTCGAACCGAGCCGTGAGCTGCGTGAGATGGAAGCCGCGATCCTGGTCCAGGAGACCACGCTCGCGCCGACCGAACCCGCGCCGATCGGTGCCGACCAGGTCGCCCGTGTGCTCCGCGCCGTCAATCGTGCGGAGCCGGACGGCGAGGTCGTCGAAGCCGTCGTGCAGGAAGGGCGTGTCTCCGCCCGTCGGACAGAGGAAGCGCTCCGACTTGCGATCGATCACGAACGGACGAATCGGTTGTCCGCGTCGCTCGAGGCCGTCGCCGCCACGCAGGTCGAGCTCGAGCGTGCCCGCCGTGTCGTCGCCGACCGCGTCCTCGACCGGCGCAACCGGCGCGCGCCCCGCGCCACCGCGGCTTGGGGCGCCCCGAACCGGCCGGGGAGCCCGCCAGTTGGGTCGTGTCCCTACAAGGGCTTGTTGCGCTTCGAACCCGAAGACGCGGGCTGGTACTTCGGCCGCGAGCGTCTGGTCGCGGAGCTCGTGGCGACGGTCGCGGGCGCTCCCTGCACGGGCGTGGTGGGCGCCTCCGGCAGCGGGAAGTCGTCGCTGGCACGCGCCGGTCTCCTCGCCGCGCTGGGCGAGGACGCGCTCCCGGGCAGCGCGCAATGGCCGCGCCTGCTCGTGACGCCCGGCGACGATCCGGTGCTCGAGCTCGCGCGGGCTCTCGCACCCCTCTGTCATGCCGCGTCAGCCGGTCACGTCCGCGACCGCTTGCTCGAGGATCCCGTGTCAGTGACCGGCTTCGCCGAACGCGCGAGGAACGCAACCGGCAACGGCGAGTCGGTGATGATCGTCGTGGATCAGCTCGAAGAGGTGTTCACCGTCTGCCGCGACGAATCGCTGCGCGCACGCTTCCTGGACGTGCTCGTCCACGCCACGAACGATCCCGACTCGCCGACCAAGGCGTTGGTGGCGATCCGGGCCGACTACTACGGACGGTGCGCGGAACACAGGGCGTTCGCCGAGCTCCTGGGGCAGGCGACGGTCCTGGTCGGTTCGATGCGGCCCGACGAGCTCCAACGCGTGATCGAGGGACCAGCGCGACGCGCGGGTCTCGTACTCGAGGACGGCCTCGTCGAACGTATCTTCGACGACGTCGGTACCGAGCCGGGGTCGCTCCCACTGCTCGAGACCGCGTTGCTCGAGACGTGGATCCGGCGGAGTGGCCAGACGCTGACGCTCGAGGGCTACGAGGGGTCCGGCGGGGTGCACGGCGCGGTCGCGCACCTCGCCGACGACGTCTACGCGCGGATGCCGTCGTCGGAGCAGGACGTCGCACGCGGCATCTTCCTGCGGCTCGCCGAGCCCGGCGTGGGAACCGACGACGTGAGACGGCGCGCGCCGTTGGAGGAGCTCCTCGTCGACGACGACCACGCCGCAGTGCTCGCGACGCTGGTCGAGAACCGCCTCGTGGTCACCGGCGACACCACCGCCGAGGTCGCGCACGAGGCGCTGCTCCGGGAATGGCCGCGCCTGCGCACGTGGCTCGAAGAAGACCGTGAAGGCCGCCGCGTCCATCGCGCCCTGTCGAATGGCGCGCAGGAGTGGACGGCAGGAAAGCGCGGCGACGACCTGCTGTTCCGCGGCTCGCGACTCGCGGCCGCCTTAGACGTCGCCGATGCGCATCCGGCCGAGATCAACCCGCTCGAACGCGAGTTCCTGGCCGCGGGTCGCGCGCAGCAGGACTCCGAGCTGCGCTCGGCGCGCCGCACGGCGCATCGGTTCCGGCGCCTGACCGTGGCGCTCGCAGGATTGCTCGTCGTCGCGCTGGTTGCGGTCGTGTTCTCGGTCGTGCAGCGTTCGCGCGCCGATGAGAGCGCGAGTCGCGCCGAGGCACAGGCCGAGGTGTCCGATGCGACGGCGCTCGCGACGCAGGCGCGGTCGTTGGTCGATGAACGGCTCGACCTCGCGCTCCTGCTGAGCGTGGAGGCGCACCGGATGCACCCGTCGGTCGACACCGAGGGCGCACTCGAAACCGCCCTCGCCGCGGCTCCGGCAGGCATCGAGCGCGTGATCACGCTCGATCCACCCGCCGCGCAGTACCCGAACATCAGCCCCGACACGAAGCTCCTGGCCGCGGCGGGCAACGACGGGATCGTCCGGCTCCTCGACACGAACACCGGGCGCGTGTTGCGGCGCCTCGACGGTCCGCGCATCGCAGGCGCGATCGCACCGGTCTTCAACCCAGACGGCAGCCGGCTCGCGGTCGGCAGCGCGCGAGGGAACATCACGGTGTGGGACGTCGCGAGCGGCCACCGCCTCGGCCGTGTCGTCGCCCGCGGCGACGGACCCGCCTACGGCCTCTTCGACCCGACGGACGGCACGCGGCTGTTCACGGTGGGACACGACGGCACCGTCGCGCGCTGGGATCTGCGCGTGCCGCGTCGCCCGCGGCCCGTCGACCTGTTCACGGTCCCCCCCGCAGCAATGTCGCACATCAACCTGGTGTTCGACGTCTCGGACGACGGCCGCCGACTCCTGGTCGGCGACCCGCTGACGGGGCCGACCTCGGTGTGGGACCTCGGTGGTGGCGGGATGCTGTCGGTCGTCCCCGGCTGGCCCGGCCGGTTCGGCGCCGACGGCGAGACGCTCACGACCGCTAGCGAAGGCCAGGTCACGGTGTGGGATGCGGTGAGCGGCCAGCCGGTCGGGACGCCGATCACGGGCGTGGGACATCCCACGCTGACGGCACGGAGTCCGGACGACCGCGCGGTCGCGGTCACGGACATCTTCACCGGCCGCGTGCGCGTGCTCGACGTCGGGACCGGGCAGGACGTCATCCTCCCGATCACGCTGCACCCCAACGACTCGTTCGCCCGGTTCCTGCCCGACGGACGCCTCTTCACCGCCAGTGCCGAGCGCGTCGTGATCGTACGCCCCAGCGCCCCAACCGTCGCGCCGCTCGGCAAGGTCCTCGGCAGGGCCCACGGTCCTGGAACGCGCGCGACGTTCACCCGTGACGGCCGCGGCGTCGTCACCCTCAACGGTGTCGACGGGACGCGCCTCTGGAACGCGGCCAGCGGCACTCTGGTCGAGGAGCTGCCCGACCCGAACCACCCGTCGAGCTACGTCTTCCCGAGTCCTGACCTGCGAAAGGCCGTGATCCTCGACCCGGACGGCACCGTTCGGCTCTCGGACGCGGACCGCGACGAGCCGGGCGCGGTCCTCCCCCCCGAGGACGATGGCCTGACGTCGCTCGCGTGGAGCTCCGACGGGTCCACCCTCGCTCTCGGATTCGCCGAATCCACGCTGCTGTGGCGGGTGCACGATCCGGCCCACCCGCGGCAGATCGCGCGGTTGCGCCCAGCCGGAGCGGTCGACGTGGAGCCGTACCTCAGCTCGGTGGCCTTCAGCCCCGACGATCGCCGCGTGGTGATCGTCCGAGAGTTCGCCGGCAAGGCGACGATGTTCGACGCCACCAACGGTCGGCGCCTCCGCGTGTTCGGGCTCCCCTCGCCCGATCAGACGCTGAGCGCGGTCGCCTTCAGTCCCGACGGCCATATCCTGGCCGCCACCGTCTCCCGTGCGTTCGGCGGGGGCGGATGGCGTGCGGTGTTCTTCGACGTGGCAACGGGAGCGGTCCGGGCACGGATGCCGCTTCCCTCCTCGCTCTACACCGGCATCGCCTACGCGCGAAACGGCCACCGTCTCGTCACCCTCGGCGTCGAGTGGAACCCGACTGCAACGGCCAAACCGGGCACCGTGGAACTCTGGGACACCGCGAGCCTCCGCGCCGTCGGACAGCCCCTCGTGCCTCCGGCAGCGCCGCGAAGCCCCGGCGGCGTCTTCGTGCAAACGAGCGCCGACGGCCGTCGCGTTGTGCACGGCAGCCTGGCCGGCTTTGCCGTCGTCTGGGATCTCGACCCCGCGCGCTGGAAGAAGCTGGCCTGCGGCATCGCCGGGCGGCAGCTCTCCCGCGCCGAATGGCGCCGCTACCTCCCCGGCCGCGCCTACCAGCCCGCGTGCAGAAACTGAGAACCAAACGCGAGTCCGACGAGGCGAGTGAGTTGAAGCGGCTGGCGGCCGAGTCGAGATCTCCACCTTTTCGCGCGCACCGATCGTATTCGGCGCGATCGATCGACAAGAACTTGCGGAGATTTCGGACAGAACGCGCCGACAGCATCGAGATGCAGTTGTGTGAGCGTTGGAGAGACGGGTGCACGTCGAGAGCTGAGGCTGTCAACAAGACCTTGTCGCGAATCGGTGCTGGCGCGCGCCTATCACGAGTATGAGAACAACAATGAACACCAAGGATCGACCGGCACCAGAAACAGACACCAATGAACCCGCTCGGAGAACTACGGCAATCGCACCGGTACTGCTCACCGTCTCCCAAGCCGCGCAAGCGCTCGCGGTAGGACGCACAACCCTCTACGAGCTCATCCGCGGCGGCGAGCTCGAGGTCATCCGCATCGGCCGCTCCACCCGCATCCCCGTCGACGCCATCGCTACCTACGTCGACCGTCAACGCCGCGCTACCTCGCGGCCGAGCTGGGGCTGCGTTTCGGTGAGTGTGCGGGACTGCAGGTCGGTGATCTCGATTTCTTCCGACGCGCTGTCACCGTCCGGCGGACGGTCGCCGAGGTTCGCGGCGCAGTCGTGATCGGCGAGCCGAAGACGGCTGCCGGCATCCGAACCGTCGCCGTGTCGGCGCCGCTCATGGCCGAGCTGGCCGAATCCCTTCGACGAAGCCCGAACTTCGTGCAACGGGTCTGGCTTCCTGCGCTGGAACGCGTGGGCCTTGCCAGCCCTCGACTCACGTTCCACGCCCTTCGCCACGCCGCCGCAACCTCGTGGGTCGCGGCCGGTGTCGACATCAGGACCGCCCAGCACCGGCTCGGGCACTCGACGCCACGGCTCGTCCTCGCCCTCTACGCGCACGCCACAACCGACGCCGACCGCGAAGCGGCGGAGAAGGCGGGCGCTCTCCTGTTCGGGCGTCAGAAGGACGAC
This sequence comes from Actinomycetota bacterium, assembly GCA_046727575.1. Lineage (GTDB taxonomy): Bacteria > Actinomycetota > Acidimicrobiia > IMCC26256 > DASPTH01 > DASPTH01. The sequence goes on along the minus strand of JBKPCV010000045.1, from coordinate 52,509 downwards.
GGCCGCCTGCAGCCTGGGACGCGCGCGCCATGGACGCGCCACGAAAGCAGTCCTGCGCAGCGGCGAGCTCCTCGCGCACGCCGCTCACCTGCGCAAACTGCGGAGCCGGGTGTCGGGATCGAACCGACGACATCTTCTTTACAAGAGAAGTGCTCTGCCAACTGAGCTAACCCGGCGAACGAACCACGTTACTTCGTTCGGTGGCGCGCGATCTCGGCGCAGGCCACAGCCGCAGCCGCGCTCACGTTCAACGACGCGAGGTGACCGCACATCGGGATCGACGCAATGATCTCGCACCGCGTGCGGGCGAGCCGCGACAGGCCGCGCCCTTCGGCGCCGAGGACCACGACCAGCGGCTGGTCCGCGACGGGGAGGTCGAAGACCGACGCTTCGCCGTCGGCGTCGAGGCCGATGGTCCACACGCCCGCACGCGCCGCCCGTTCCAGCGCGCCCGCCATCCCGGACACGAACGCGATTGGCAGGTACTCGATCGCTCCCGCGGCAGCCTTCGCGACCGTGGGGGTGAGACCCACCGCGCGGTGACGCGGGAGGACGATGCCCGTCGCGCCATTTGCCTCGGCCGTGCGCATCACCGCTCCGAGGTTCTGAGGATCGGTCACCCCGTCGAGCGCGACGAGGAACGCACCTCGGTCCCGCAGGAGGGTGTCGAGCGCGGCCGGCTCGATCGGGGACGCGAACGCCACCACGCCCTGCGGCGCGTCGGTACGCGCACGACGGCGGAGCTGGTCGGGAGGGACCCGTCGAACGCGCACGTGAACGCCGGCAGCGAGCTCCGCGAGGTCGTCCGTGTCACCGGTGACCCAGACCTCGTGCACGCGCCGCCGCCCGGCCGTCAGGAGCTCGTGGACCGCGCGCCGACCCTCCACCTGTTGCCCGAGGTCCCGAGTTTCACCTTCGCGCGCACGCGGTGTCATCGATGCCAGGTCGTACCGTTGGGTCCGTCCTCGAGCTTGATGCCACGTGTCGCCAGCTCGTTGCGAATCTCGTCGGCACGCACGAAGTCGCGCTGCGCCCGCGCGTCGTCACGCTCACGTACGAGCGTGTCGATCTCGGTATCTTCCTCGTTGCCACTGCGAAGATCGAAGCCCAGCACTCCGGCGAGCTCGCGAACCGTCGCAACCATCAAGGCGGCGTCATCGAGCTTGCCGTCGTCGATGAGCCGGTTGGCGCGCGCGGTGGCCTCGAAGATCACGCCCAGGGCATTCGGCGTGTTGAAGTCGTCGTCCATAGCCGAGACGAACTGCTCGACCGTGGTGTTGTCCAACGGCCCACGGATCTCGGGCACGCCGTGCGCTGCCGCGCGCCGTAGGAGCGAAGCGAGTCGGTCGATGCCCGAGACCGCCGCTTCCAATTCCTTGTCGCCGAGCTCGGTCGTGCGCCGGTAGTGCGCATTGAGCGCGGCCAGGCGGAACGCATTCGCTCCGTACGTATCGAGCGCATCGGCGATCGTCGTGAAGTTGCCGAGCGACTTCGCCATCTTCTCGCCGCCCGCCATCACCATGCCTGAGTGGATCCAGTGGCGCGCAAAACGGTGTCCCGCACCTTCGGCTTGCACGCGTTCGTTCTCGTGGTGGGGGAACACCAGGTCGTCGCCCGCGCCATGCAGGTCGAAGCCCTCCCCGAGGAGGTCGAGCGCCATCGCCGAGCACTCGATGTGCCAACCGGGCCGCCCCTTGCCCCACGGTGAGTCCCACGCCGGCTCGCCGGGCTTCGCTGCTTTCCAGAGTGCGAAGTCCATCGGGTTGTGTTTGGCCTCGTCGACTTCCACCCGCGCTCCCGCCGACCGGCGAAGCTCGTCGAGCGTGCGGTGCGGCAGCGCGCCGTAGCCGTCGAAGGAGTCGACGTCGAAGTACACGCCGTCGGCGGCGGCGTACGCGTGTCCTCGCTCCACCAGCTCCCCGATGAGCTCGATCATGTCGTCGATGTACTCGGTGGCGTGAGGGACGTGATCGGGTCGACGCACACCGAGTCGGTCCATCGCGTCGAACCACTCGCGCTCGTATTTCTCGGCGAGCTCGGACTCACTCGTGCCCCGCTCGGCGGCCCGAGCGATGATCTTGTCCTCGACGTCGGTGATGTTGCTCACGTAGTCGACGTCGAAGCCGCGCCACTCGAGGTAGCGACGGATGACGTCGAACAGCAGCGCCGTTCGTCCGTGGCCGACGTGCGCGACGTCATAGACGGTCGGCCCGCACACGTAGATGGACAGCTTTCCGGGCTCGCGCGGAACGAGCTCCACGGTGTCACGGAGCAGGGTGTCGCGGATCCGCACGGCCATAGCGGCCGAGGGTACCGCCGCGGTTGCCCACCACCTGCCGGTTATGCCGGCCCCGACGCGAGCTTGACCGGCCCGCTGCGCTACGGGCGCTCGAGGAGCGCGACCGCCCACACCGCGATGCCCTCTCCGCGGCCGATCGCGCCGACTCCTTCGCCGCGCTTGGGCTTCACGGTCACGAACACACCCGGCCCCATGGGTTCCTGTGCCGCGCGCAAGACCTCAGTGAGGTTCGCCGACATCTGTTGCATGTGGGGTGCCAGCGCCGGTTGCTCCGCGGCGATCACGACATCCACGTTCACGACCCACCAGCCCTCTCGCCTCACGCGTGCCACCGCCTCACGGAGGATGTCGAGCGAGACCGCGCCGCGGTAGCTGTCGTCCGACGCAGGAAAGAGCACGCCGAGGTCCGGAAGACCGGCGGGCGTGAGCACCGCGTCGGCAACCGCGTGGGCCACCACGTCGGCGTCGGAGTGGCCCGCGAGACCGGACTCACTCTCCACCGTGACACCGCCCAGAACGAGCGCGCCATCGCCACCGAACCGGTGCACGTCGTAGCCGATACCCACACGAAAGGCGGTCATTGCCGCTCGAGCAATGCTGCCGCGACGAGCAAGTCGTCCGGTTGCGTGATCTTGATGTTGCGCGCGTCGCCGGGCACGACGACAACGGTCCCACCGCCGGCTTCGACGAGTGCCGCGTCGTCCGTCGCATCGCGAGCCAACGCGTGCGCGGCGCGAAGCGCCGCGGCACGGAAACCTTGGGGAGTCTGGACCGCCACCAGGGGGGAGCGATCGAGCGTCTCGAGTACCCGGGTGCCGTCGACCCTCTTGAGCGTGTCGGAGACCGGCATCGCGGGGACTGCCGCGTCGGCGCCGTCGCGCACTGCCGTGACGACCGCTTCGAACAGTGCACGTGCCGCGAGGGGCCGCGCCGCGTCGTGCACGACGACTAGTTCTGCTTCCTCGGGAATCGCACGCAGGCCGGCGCGGACGGAGTCGGATCTCGTTTCGCCGCCCACGACGGCACGTCCGGCGCCGTCCCACCCAAAGCCGCGCGGGAGCACGACCACCACCCCGTCGCAGACCTCGGCCAGTGGGGCGCACGCACGTTCGACGACGGGGGCGCCGGCGAGGTCGCAGAACTGTTTCGGCGCGCCGAAGCGGTCACCGCGGCCGGCGGCGACGAGGATGCCCCAGACGCCGCTCACATGCCGCTACTTCTTGGCGGCGGCGCGTCTCGCAGGCTTCTTGGCGGCCTGGTCTTCGCCCTTGAGCACCGCGTCGAGACGCGCCTCGGCGGCTTCCTCGTCGACGTTGAGCGCGAACGTGAGCTCCGACACGAGAATCTGGCGCGCGCGAGCGAGCATCCGCTTCTCTCCTGCCGAAAGGCCCTTGTCGGTCTCACGGATCGAGAGATTTCGCACGACCTCCGCGACCTGGTAGATGTCGCCGCTCTTCAGCTTCTCGACGTGGTTCTTGAAGCGGCGCGACCAGTTCGTGGGCATGCGCGCCTCCTTCTTGCGGAGGACGGCGAACACTTCCTCGACTTCTTCGTCGTTGATGACGTCGCGGAGACCGATCTCCTCGGCGTTGTCGGCGGGCACCATCAACGTGAGATCGCCGTATGCGAGGCGCAGCACGAGGTAGTCGCGCTTCTCGCCGAAGGCCTCCTTCTTCTCGCGCTTCTCGATCGTCGCCGCGCCATGGTGGGGGTAGACAACCTTGTCGCCGACGTCGAAGGTCATGAGACTCCAAGCTGTGAAACGGGGGAAGAAGTAAGGATACCAGACACATGACCGGTCGCTTCCGTGTGCTGTCGCCGGTCGCTACGCTCGCGGGGCATGGCCGAACGTCGGATACTCGAGACGACGCAGCTCCTCGGCGCACTGCCTCAGGAGGCACTCGAGACGCTCCGCACCGCCTCGACGGTTCGCAACGTCGCCCGCAACGAAGTGCTCTTCCGTCGGGGTGACCCCGCGACCGAGCTGTTCGGCATCGTCAGCGGTCGCATCGCCATCTGCACGCGAGCGCCCGACGGTCGTGAGTCGCTCGTTGCGGTGCTCGACGAGGGGTCGTTGTTCGGCGAACTCGGCCTGTTCGACGCAGGGCCGCGGTCGGCCGACGCACGCGGGCTCGAGACCACTCAGCTCCTCGCGCTCGAGTACGAGGCGGTACGCGCCGCTCTGAAGGCCGAGCCGCAGCTCCTATGGATCATCATTCGCGTGCTCGCTCGTCGACTGCGGGCGACGGACGACACGCTGGCCGACGCGGTGTTCCTCGACGTTCCGGGACGCACGGCCAAACGCCTGCTCGAACTCTCCGCCGGCGAGGACGAGTTCCGTCTGCGCATGACGCAGGAGGACCTCGCGGGGCTCGTCGGTGCGAGCCGGGAGCGCGTCAACAAGGCACTCTCGATGTTCATGCGCCTTGGCTGGTTGTCGGTCGAGGGACGCAACCGCTATCGCATCCTCGACCGCCCCGCGCTCGACGACCGCGCAGAACCGTAAGGCCGGCTCTCGCTGCCTACGAGGAAGCCGTGAGGAACTTGAGCGCCCGGCGCCAGGCGTCGGCGGCGTCGTCGGCACGGTGCGCCGGCCGTTCGGGCGCGTGCACGAACCCGTGGTCGGCCTCCGGGTACACGACGATCTCGCAGTCCGGTCGGTTCGCCCATGCCGCGCGGAGCGCCTCGATGTCCTGTTCCGGCGAGTAGCGGTCGAGACCGCCGAAGATCGCGAGCGTCGGGCACATGTCGGCCGCGGTGTCGAGCGGCTGCAACGTCTTCGGGCCGACCCAGTCATCCGGAACGCGGATCATTCCGTAGAAGGCGACCGCGCGATCGAACCGCCCCGTCGCCGCCACCTTCAGCACCTGCATGCCACCCATGCAGAAGCCGATGACCGCGACCTCGCTCACATCATCGTGGATGACGAGGTAATCGGCGGCGGCCTCGAGGTCACCGAGTTGCAGCTCGTCATCGAGCTCCTTCGCGTACGCCATGCGCGCCGAAGGCTCCTCGGCCGTCAGCACGTCGGCGGGGGCACGAGCAAACGGTTCGGGCGCGCACACGGCAAAGCCGTGGGTTGCCAACCGGCGACACAGATCGTCGAACAGCGGACGGAGACCCATGATGTCGGGATGCAGCACGATGCCCGACTGCGGCAAGCCGTCGGGACGCGCGTGGACGGCATCGACCAACGCGCCGTCGCTGCCCTTCAGCGTGATGTGCTCGACGTCGACTTCCTGCGTTCCGACTGCCAGCTCTGCCACTTCTGCACCTCTGCTCAGCTATACGTATCGTTCAAGGATGGACGTCTCCGCGAGCCGCGACAGACCCTCCTTGATCGCTCGCGCTCGCACATCGCCGACGCCCTCCACCTCGGTGAGGTCGGCAAGGCCGGCGCGCATGATCTTCTGGAGGTTCGCGAAGCGGTTCACAACGTGATCCGACACGATCTCGGGAAGGCGCGGGATCTTGTGCAGCAGTCGGAAGCCACGCGGCTGCAACGCGCTGTCGATGCCCACGTTCGGGCCGAGGTTGAGCACACCGGCCACCGAGTACAGATCGAGGAGATACTCGTCGTCGAGGCTCGCGAGCGCATTCATCACGTTGACGAGCTCGACGTCGGGCGTGGAGTGGAAGTAGTCCTTGGCGACGAGGCGGCGGTCGTCCTCCACGCCGCCGATCAGCTCTTCGAGCTGGAGCATGACGAGCCGGCCGTCGCTGCCGAGCTCGACCACGTAGCCCTCGATCTCCTCGGCGATGCGCCGCACCATCTCGGCGCGCTGCAGGACGGTGGCGACGTCACGAACCGTCACGAGGTCTTCCACCTCGAGCGCCGACAGCGAGCCGCTGACCGCGTCGAGCCGGGACTTGTAGCGCCCGAGGATCTGGAGCGCCTGGTCCGCGCGCGCGAGAACACGCGGGATGGGCTCGAGGGTGTGCTTCTCGCCGCCACGGTGGATCGCGACCACCGACATGTCCTCCGACACGGTGATCACAGGCACGTCGAGCTGGCGGCCGACCCGCTCGGCGGTGCGGTGACGCGTCCCGGTCTCGGATGTCGGGATGTTCGGGTCGGGAACGAGATGCACGTTGGCGCGCGCGACGCGCGAACAGTCGGACGCGAGGATGATCGCACCGTCCATCTTGGCGAGCTCAGACAGACGCTGTGGCGTGAACTCCGAATCGAGCAGGAATCCCCCGGAGCACACCGACAGGACTTCGGGACCGTCGCCGATCACGATGAGCGCGCCCATGCGTGCTTGGAGGATGCGGTCGAGGCCCTCGCGCAACTGCGTCCCCGGCCCCACGAGCCGTAAGGCGAGCATCATCGCTTGCGAGCGCGCTATCGCAGGCACGCAAGCAAATTTACCCGAGGCAGCGCGCCAGAGCCTCGGTGACGTCGTGTACCGGAACAACTTCGATGCCGGGACGGGAGCTCGCGGCCGGCGGCGCGAGCACGCGCGTGAAACCCAGGCGTGCCGCCTCTTCGATCCGTCGGTCGAGCTGCGGCACAGTCCGTACCTCGCCGCCGAGACCGAGTTCTCCGACGGCCGCGGTGCGCGCATCAACAGCGCAGCGTCGCTGCGCGCTTCCGACTGCCAGCGCGAGCGCGAGGTCGGCACCGGTCTCGGTGACCCGGAACCCTCCGGCGACGCTCGCGTACACCTCCGACTGCGCAGTGTCGATGGCTGCGTGCTGCGACAGCACCGCCAGGAGCATCGCGAGTCGTGCGGGATCGAGACCTGCCGCGTATCGCCGCGGTGGCGCGCCGCCCGTCACGACGAGCGACTGGATCTCGACAAGCATCGGGCGCGTGCCCTCGAGCACCGTGGCGACCGCGGAACCGGGTGCGTCGGTACGCCGGTCGAGCAGGAAGCGCGTGGACGCGTCGGGCACGTCGACGAGCCCGCACGGTGTCATCTCGAAGAGACCGAGCTCAGAGGTGCCACCAAATCGGTGCTTGAGCGCGTGCAGCATCCGGAGCGACTGGCCACGATCGCCTTCGAAGGACAGCACGGTGTCGACCACGTGCTCGAGCACCCGAGGGCCCGCCAAAGTGCCCTCCTTGGTGACGTGACCGACGAGCACCGTCGCGAGTGCGCGCTCCTTCGCCTGCTGCACGAGCCGATAGGCAGAGTCGCGCACCTGGGTGACCGAGCCGGGCGCCCCCGAAACGCCGGGATCGAGAACTGTTTGGATCGAGTCAAGCGCGAGCACGTCGGGCTCGACCGACTCGACGTGCGTCAGGACATCAGGCAACGAGGTGTCGGAAACGACCAGGAGCGTCGCCGCGAGCGCACCGAGGCGCTCGGCGCGCATCCGCACCTGGGCGGTTGACTCCTCCGCCGTGACAAGCAGGCACCGAGCCCCGGCTTCGGCCATCCGCGCCAGGGCCTGGAGGAGGAGGGTGCTCTTGCCCATGCCCGGTTCGCCGGCAAGCAGCGTGACCGATCCTGGAACGAGTCCGCCGCCGAGCACCCGATCGAGCTCGGCGACGCCGGTGGAACGTGCGAGTGCCGTTTCGGTGCTCACCTCGCAGAGAGGGACCGGACCTTCTCCGGCGCCCACGACGAGCCCCGAGCGCACCTGCTCGACGATCGAGCCCCACGTGTCACACGACGGGCAGCGGCCGAGCCAGCGGGGAGTCTCACAGCCGCACTCCGTACAACGATGCAGCGGCGAGCGGGTCGCTCGGGTCTTCACCGTCCGACCGTACGCCGGAGGTGCGACACTCATCCGAACGGTCGTTCCGACGGTCAGGCGCGGTCAGCGCATCATCTCACCCTCACGCGAGTGCACCGCGAAGCGCGGGATCGGCGCCCTGGCGCGGCGGCGCCGCCGCCCGATGAGCAATACCACGATCGCGAGGATCACGAAGATCACCGCGAGCGCGAGGAGCACCAACCGGCGAGTGTTGAGGATCGAGATCGAGGCGGCGATCGGGCGCCGTTGTCCGGATACACCATGAACCGTGGTACGCGATCCGTCAGGCAGCGCGACGACCACGCTCACGGACACGGCGTTGCGCAACTCCGTGAGCAGTGCCTGGTCGATCACGTTCACGTCGACCTGTTGCTTGGCGAGCGAGTTGACAAGATCCTGGTCGGCCGCCAGGCCGGTCCCGACCGCGGCCAGGTCGACCGCGCCGGTCACGTCGTACTCCGTCGAAGCCACCCCTCGCTCGCGACGGGCCTTCACGTCTCGCAACGGACCGTTCGGGCCGCTCACCTCGGCGATGATCGGTGCAACTTGCTCAGGGGAGGCGAAGCGCTTCGACAGTCGGATCTGTGCGGTGCCGGCATCGCTCCGCACCCACGGCCCGACCTTCCACCCGGCGGCCGCGAGATCCGCGAGGCGGACGCGTTCCTCGAGCTTCCCTCCGCCCGCCTCGGCTGCGCTCACCGCGTCGGCATCGAGCGTCGCGCGAACCGTGACCACCCCGCTTCCGTCGTTGTGCATGTCGACGGTCACGGCGGTGTCCACCTTGCATCCCGCCAGGAGCACGACGAGCGCGACGAGAACAACGATCAGTCGCCTCACAGAGGGCTGACGCTAGCGAGTGCAGCCAGCGTCTGGCGCACGCGGCACAGGTATTCTGCGCCGCAGCGAGCCGAAGCCGCGTGCAAGTCCGGCGCACGCGGCAGGTCCGGCGCACGCGGCGACGAGGAGCCGAAGGCGAGCGAGGAGCTCGCCAGGAGCGAGCGGCCGCCAGGCGGGTATCCCGCCGAGCAGCGAGCGACGCATGATCAGGAGCGAGCGGCCGCGAGGCGGGTATCCCGCCGAGCAGCGAGCGACGAATTATCAGGTCCCTTCGGAGCCGCTGCCGGCCAGTTCGACCGGCGGAGGCTCGATGCCCTCGATGGCCCGGAAGATGATCTCGCCGTCGATCGCGTCGACGATCACGGTCTCGCCGGCGTGGAACTCCTTCCAGAGGATCTTCTCCGACAAGGGGTCCTCGACCATGCGTTGAATCACGCGGCGTAGGGGCCGGGCGCCGAGCGACGGGTCGTAGCCCTTCTCGGCGAGCAGCATCTTGGCGTCGTGCGTCAGCTCGAGCCCGAGCCCTTGACCGTCGAGTTGCTCCTGTACCCGCTGGATCAGCAGGTCGACGATCTCGGTGACCTCCTCGCGGCTGAGCTCGTTGAAGACGATCACCTCGTCGATACGGTTGAGGAACTCGGGCCGGAAGCTCCGCTTGAGCTCCTCGGTGACCTTCTCCTTCATCTTCGCGTAGGTGACCGCCTCGTCGGCGCGACCGAACCCGACGGACGCCTTGCGGAGGTCGGCCGTCCCGAGGTTCGACGTCATGATGATCACGGTGTTCTTGAAGTCGACCGTACGACCCTGCGCGTCCGTGAGGCGCCCGTCCTCCAGGATCTGGAGGAGCGTGTTGAACACGTCCGGATGTGCCTTCTCGATCTCGTCGAAGAGCACGACGGAGAACTGGTTACGACGCACCGCCTCGGTGAGCTGCCCACCCTCGTCGTAACCGACGTAGCCGGGCGGCGAACCGACGAGCCGCGAGACCGTGTGCTTCTCCATGTACTCGCTCATGTCGAGCTGGATCAGCGCCTTCTCGTCGCCGAAGAGGAAATCGGCGAGCATCTTCGCGGTGTAGGTCTTCCCGACACCCGACGGCCCGAGGAAGATGAACGACCCGGACGGGCGCTTCGGGTCCTTCAGGCCCGCACGCGTACGGCGAATCGATTGCGACACCGCGTGGATCGCTTCGCTGTGTCCGATGATCTTCTTGTGCAGCTCGTCTTCCATACGGAGGAGCTTGGCTGTCTCCTCCTCGGTGAGCTTGTAGACCGGGATACCCGTCCAGAGCGCGAGGACCTCGGCAATCGACTCCTCGGTCACCTCGTTGAAGAGGTCGATGCCCTCGGAGCGCCACTCGTTCTCTTTGCTCGCCCGCTGCTCGAGCAGCTCCTTCTCGCGGTCGCGAAGGTTCGCCGCCCGCTCGAACTGCTGGGCCTCGATCGCGGCTTCCTTGTCTTTGCGCGCCGTCGCGATCTCGTCCTCGAGCTCGCGATAGTCAGGCGGAGCCTGCATCCGGCGAATGCGCAGGCGAGAGCCGGCTTCGTCGATGAGGTCGATGGCCTTGTCGGGGAGGTGGCGGTCGGAGATGTACCGGTCGGCGAGGTTCGCAGCGGCAACCACCGCCTGATCGGTGATCGTCACTCGGTGGTGCTGCTCGTAGCGGTCGCGCAGCCCCTTGAGGATCTCGATCGTGTGAGGAACCGTCGGCTCCTCGACCTTGATCGGCTGGAACCGGCGCTCGAGCGCGGCGTCCTTCTCGAGGTGCTTGCGGTACTCGTCGAGCGTGGTCGCGCCGATCGTCTGCAGCTCGCCGCGTGCGAGCATCGGCTTCAGGATGCTGGCGGCGTCAATTGCGCCTTCGGCGGCGCCCGCACCGACCAGCGTGTGCAGCTCGTCGATGAACAGGATGATGTCGCCCCGCGTGCGGATCTCCTTCAGCACCTTCTTCAGGCGCTCTTCGAAGTCACCGCGGTAACGAGAGCCCGCGACGAGCGCGCCGAGGTCGAGCGTGTACAGCTGCTTGCCCTGGAGGGTCTCGGGGACTTCGCCGGTGACGATGTCGGATGCGAGACCCTCGACGATCGCGGTCTTCCCGACGCCCGGCTCGCCGATGAGGACGGGGTTGTTCTTGGTGCGGCGCGACAGCACCTGCATCACGCGCTCGATCTCCTTCTCGCGCCCGATGACCGGGTCGAGCTTCTTGTCGCGCGCGAGTTGCGTGAGGTTGCGGCCGAACTGGTCGAGGACGAGAGAGCCCGATGGCTGCGCCTCGCCCGATCCGCCGCCTCCCTGCGGCGCGCCCTCCTTGGAACCCGCGTAGCCGGAGAGCAGCTGGATGACCTGCTGCCGCACGCGCGAGAGGTCGGCACCCAGCTTCACGAGTACCTGGGCGGCGACGCCCTCGCCCTCCCGGATCAGGCCGAGCAGGATGTGCTCCGTGCCGATGTAGTTGTGGCCGAGCTGGAGCGCTTCCCGGAGCGACAGCTCGAGCACCTTCTTCGCCCGGGGCGTGAACGGGATGTGACCCGAGGGCGCCTGGCCACCGTGGCCGATGATCTCCTCCACCTGGGCGCGCACGGCTTCGAGCGAGATCCCGAGGGACTCGAGCGCCTTTGCGGCGACGCCCTCCCCCTCGTGGATGAGGCCGAGCAGGATGTGCTCGGTGCCGATGTAGTTGTGGTTGAGCAGGCGCGCTTCTTCCTGCGCCAGGACGACCACACGGCGGGCTCGATCGGTGAAGCGCTCGAACACGGTTGGAATCCGCCTCTCGTCAGTAGGAGTGGCGTCCCGGGTGCGGCTCGCAGACCGACCGGAAGGCCATTGCTTTCAGTGTAATCGGCTGTGCGACAACGATCTCGACGGAGCAGCCGCTCCGTCGATACCTCAGATACAGCGTCGGCGGGTTGGAGAATGTTCCCGCTCCTGCGTACGGTTGCGTCCATGACCGGGCCGGACGAGGCCACGCGTTCCTCCGCAGCCGTGGAATTGGCCCCGCTCGCCGAGGATCTCGCCCGGGTCGAGCAGGCGCTCGCCGAGTCGGTCCGCACCTCGGATCCCTTCCTCGCCGACGTCGCGGTGCACCTCATCGGCGCCGGCGGCAAGCGAATCCGCCCAACCCTCGCCCTCTGCGCGGTCTACGCGAGCAGCTCCCCCAGCCGGGCGAGCGACGCCGCCGTCACCGGGGCGGTCGCCGTCGAGCTCGTGCACCTCGGGTCGCTCTACCACGACGACGTCATCGACGAGGCCGAGACCCGCCGCGGCGTGCCGAGCGTCAACGCGCGGTGGAGCAACATCGTGGCGATCCTCGCCGGCGACTACCTGCTCGCACGCGCATCGTCACTCGCCGCGTCGCTCGGAGCCGACGTCGCGGGACTGCTGGCGGCGACGATCGGCGAGCTCTGCCGTGGCCAGGTGCTCGAGCTGCAGCACCTCTTCGACGTCGCGCGCGGCGAGGAGGGCTACGAGTCGACGATCGAAGGAAAGACCGCCGCCTTGTTCGCGACGTCGTGTCGAATCGGCGGCATGGTTGCTGCCGTGCCCGACCCGACGCTCGACGCCCTCACTCGGTTTGGTCGACACCTCGGCATGTGCTTCCAGATCGTCGACGACGTGCTCGACCTCACCGCGAGCGAGGCGGAGCTCGGGAAGCCCGCCGGGCAAGACCTCCTCGAGGGGGTCTACACGCTGCCGGTGATCTACGCGCTGCGCGAGTCACCGGAGCTGCGCGAGATGCTGCGGCAGCCGATCGACCACGAGCATCTCGCCCACGTGCGGGCGACCGCGACGAGCAACGGATCGGTCGACGCCGCGCTCGGAGTGGCACGCGACCATGCCGTGAAGGCGAGCGACGCGCTCGACGGCGCCCAGCAACTCGATCCCGGCGTGTGCGAGGAGCTGTGCCGGTTCGTCGACGGCCTGGTCACCCGCAACCGGTAACCGCGCGAACGCGCGGCACCGCGTTCACGGTTCGGTGGCGCGCACACGTGACTATGCGCGGTCATCGCGCCAGTGAATCTCGCGTCGAGCCGCGCTAGGGGACGTAGACGCCAAGTGCTGCAACCGTGCCGTACAGGCACATCGCGGCTCCCATCGCCGTGAAGACGAGCGTCTCGAGACGCGGTGAGCGCACGATGATCGCGGCCGCGATGAGAAGCGGGAATGCGCTGAACGCGTACCGCTCGAACGAGTCGAGGTTCTCGGAGGAGAGCGCAATCACGACGGTCGCGGCGGCGAACAACCCGTACGACACGGGCAGCCGCTGGAACGCAACGACCACGAGCGCCACTGCGACGACCGCCCACCCCACGTGCAGCAGTGGGCCGATGCGATCGTGGTCGAAGTACTCCCTGAGCGCGTGCGCCACGCCGGTGAACGGGTCGACGGTGCTCCCACGGTGCACGGCGCGCGCCTGGATGCGGTACGGCTCGAGGAGATCGCCGGTGCGGCCTTGCACCCACAACAAGTAGACGAGCGCCCCGGCCGGAGCACCGACCACCGCCAGGGCGCGTTCGGCCCGTCCCCGGGGAGTCGCGGCCCCGAACCCGCGCCACGCCTCGACCGCGGCAGGGATGGCGATCACCATCCCGAGCGGACGCGTGAGCGCCGCGAGCGCGGCGAACGCGGCCGCCGCCGCGAAGCGCTCCGTCCGCAGCATCAAGAACGTGGCGACGGCCAGCAGCAAGAACAGAGGCTCGGCGTATCCCCACACCATCACGAACGCGGCCGGCGCGATGCAGCCGAACCACGCGGCCCGGCGCGCCGTCGCGATGTCGTCGGTCTCGCGTTGCACCAACACGTGCAGCAGCACGACGAAGGCCAGCGAACAGACATTGGCCAGGAGGACGAGCGAGACCCGGGTCGACCCCGGGATCACGACGTCGAGCACACGGGTAGCGAGCGGAAAGAGCGGGAAGAACCGGTACGACTCCGGCTGCGCGGCGTAGCCGGCCCGAGCGATCAGGTCGTAGAAGCCCGCGTCCCAGCCGACCAGCGTCACCTGCGCGCCGCGTGCGAGGGAGCTACGCGGAAACTCGTCGACGACGAACCGCGCCGCGCCGAGACTGGCGAAGACGATGAGCCGGGCGAGGATCCAGGCAGGGAGCGAGTCTCGGAGCGCGAGCGACCAGCGATTCCCGACTTCCCGGACGCTCACGGGCGGTCACTGTAACGGTGAACTTTTCGCCCGGTTGAGACGCCGGTCGCTCGTCAGGTCGGTCGACGGCGGCGATCTAGGTGTTGCGTTCGTACACGATGCGGAGCCCTTGCAGTGTGAGCCAGGGCTCGTAGTGCTGGATCGTCAGGGAGTGCGGCATGATGAGCTCGGCGAGCCCACCCGTGGCGACCACCGTGCACGGTCCCAGCTCGCCCTGGAAGCGGTCGACGAGACCGTCGACCTGACCGGTGTATCCGTACACCGCGCCTGTCTGGATCGCCTCGATCGTCGACTTGCCGATGACGTTCTTCGGTGGAACCAACTCGACTCTGCGCAGCATCGCCGCTCGCGCGAACAGGGCATCCAAAGAGATCTCGATACCGGGGAAGATCGCGCCGCCGAGGTACTCGCCCTTCTCGCTCACGGCGTCGACGGTGTTCGCGGTGCCGAAGTCGACGATGACCGTCGGCCCGCCGTAAAGGTCGTACGCACCGATGGCGTTTGCAATGCGGTCGGCGCCGACGTTGCGCGGTTCGTCGTAGAGGATGGGCATCCCCGTGCGCACGCCTGCTTCGAGCACGAGGGCGGGGAACCCGAAGTACCGCTCGCTCATCTCGCGCAGGGCGACGGTCATCCGGGGGACACCCGAGCCGATCACCATCCCGGTGACGGGCTGGTCGCCGGTGCCGTGGAACGCGAGGAACTGTTGGAACATCAGGGCGAGCTCGTCGGACGTGCGCTCCGAGATGGTCGCGATGCGCCAGTTGTCGATCAGTGCATGGTCGGCGAACAGACCGATCACGGTCTGCGTGTTCCCGCAGTCGATGGCGACGAGCACGGCTACACCTCCGTCGCGATGTCGAACCCGATGTCGAGCGCGGGCGCCGACTGCGTGATGGCGCTCGTCGAGATCGCGTCTGCACCGGCGTCGGCATATGCCCGCACGGTGTCGAGGGTGACGCCTCCCGACACCTCGACGAACACACCGCGCGTCTTCCGACGCACGAGCTCGACACACTCGCGTACTGCCTCGGGCGTCATGTTGTCGAGGAGCAGCATGCTCGCGCCCGCGTCGACCGCTTCCTCGACCTGACCGATGCGGTCACACTCGACCTCCACCGCGCGTCCGGGCCACAAGCTGTGCGCCCGGCGCACTGCTTCGGCGATCGCCACGTTCGCGAGATGGTTGTCCTTCAACAGCACGAAGTCCGACAGCGACCCCCGGTGGTTGACGCCGCCACCCGCACGCACCGCCGCCTTCTCGAGCGCGCGCAGCCCGGGGAGGGTCTTGCGCGTGTCGAGGATCCGGACGCGGTTGCCCGCCGCGAGCACGAACTGGTGGGTCGCGGTCGCGACACCCGACAGGTGACAGAGAAAGTTGAGCGCCACTCGCTCTCCGGTGAGCACGGAGCGCAGCGGCCCCGTGACCGAGCCGATCTTGGCTCCGGTACCCACGAGCGCGCCATCGTCGACCAACCAGTCGACATCGACGCGTGCGTCGAGCTGAGCGAACACTTCGGACGCGCAATCGGTGCCCGCGATCACTCCTTCGATTCGCGCGACGACGTCGGCGACCGCTCGGGCGTCGGCGGGAACCACAGCGGCGGTGAGGTCACCGAGCGGCCCGACGTCTTCGGCGACGGCCCGTGCGACGGCGGCGCGCACGACCTCGGGAGTGACACCCCCGAGGCTCATGCCGTGCGCTCCGCGGTGGCAAACAGCGGTACGAACGTCGGGTGGTGTTGGCCTGAGAACACGAAGCGGCCGAGATACTCCGGCAACGTTTCCAGGTGATCGGCGCGAGTGTGCGTGCCGCGGGACTCGCGACGCGCCGACGCCGCCTGGACGAGCGCCGTGCTCACCGCGAGCAAGTTGGCCTCTTCGACGCTCGAGGGCACCATCGACGCCAGCGCGGCCGCGGCTCGGGTGAGTGTGTCCGCGCTGCGGAGCACGCCGGCCTCGCGTGTCATGACCCGCTGGAGCTCGTCGCGAACGGATGGGCCGTCAGGATCGTGCGTCGCCGGTCGCGGTGGTCTCGGGTGCTCGACCCCGATGCTATGGAGCACTCCAGTGCGCTCCGGTGCGTCCTTGCCCCGGACGATCGCGTCCACGACACGAGCAGCGAACACGAGGTTTTCGAGCAGTGAGTTCGAAGCGAGGCGGTTCGCGCCGTGCACACCCGTGCACGCCACCTCGCCACACGCCCAGAGACCGGGCAGCGTCGTGGCGCCGTCGAGGTCTGTGCACACGCCGCCGCACAGGTAATGCGCTGCGGGTGCGACCGGGAGCCAATCACGACCCGGATCGAGCCCGACCGCATGACACGCGCGCCAGATTGTCGGGAACCGCGACGAGAAGCCTTCGATTCCGGTGGCGTCGAGCCACAAATGATCGAGCCCACCTTCGTTGAGCCGACGACTGATGGCGCGAGCGACGACATCGCGCGGTGCGAGGTCCGCGAGCGCGTGTTCGGCAGCCATGAACGCGTGGCCGTGGTCGTCTCGCAAGATCGCACCCTCTCCGCGGAGCGCTTCCGAGAGCAGGGGACGCGGCATAGACGGGTGGTGAAGCGCGGTCGGATGGAACTGCATGAACTCGATGTCCGCAACCGCGACGCCGGCGCGCAACGCCATCGCCACGCCGTCACCGGTGGACAGCGGTGGGTTGGTGGTGACAGCGAAGCACTGCCCGGCGCCTCCCGTGGCTATGACGACGTGCCGCGCGCGCAACTCGTGTTGTGTGCGCTGCGGGTCGAGCGCGGCCACGCCGGCGACGCGATCGTCGTCGACGATGAGGTCGGTGACCAACCACCCTTCGCGCACCGTCGCGCCGGAGGACTGCACGGCGACCGCGAGCGCGCGCTCGATCTCGGCGCCGGTTGCGTCGCCGCCCGCGTGGACGACGCGCGGGACGGAATGGCCGCCTTCTCGCGCCAACGCGAGCGCGCCGTCGATGTTGTCGAACCGCGCGCCAAGCCGCATGAGCTCGCGCACACGCGCTGGGCCTTCGGCGGCGAGCACTCGCACCGCGTCCGGATCGTTCAGACCTCCGCCCGCTGCGAGCGTGTCGGACCCGTGGAGCTCAGGTGAGTCGTCGTCGTCGACGAGCGCGGCCGCCACTCCGCCCTGCGCGTAGCGCGTCGCCGACCACGCCAGCTCGCCCTTCGTGAGCACCACGACCGACAATCCGGCGTCACGAGCCCGGACCGCGACCGACAGCCCCGCTCCGCCACTTCCGAGCACGAGCACGTCGATCATGAGCTGCGGTGGAACTCGGTGCGGCGACGCCTGATCACGGCGCGACGCCGCGCGGTCGGGCGACCGACTGGACGGTCGGTCGATTGTTTTCGTCGACATGTACGACCAGCGGCTCGTAGACCTCGAGTTCGGCTTCGTCGTACTGCGCGTAGCTGATCACGATGATCTTGTCGCCGGTGTGCACCAGTCTCGCGGCTGCACCGTTGATGACGACATCGCCGGGACCACCGCGGATGACATACGTCTCGAACCTCGCCCCGTTGTCGATGTCGAGCACGTGCACCTGCTCGTGTTCCATGAGATCGGCGAGTTCCATCAACCGCGGGTCGAGTGTGATGGAACCGACGTAGTTGAGGTCAGCACCGGTGACGGTCGCACGGTGGATCTTCGACTTCATCATGATCCGGTACATCAGTGCTCCTCCGAGGAACCGGCAGCCAGAACCCCGCCATCGACGACCGCTCGGAAGCCGTCGAACGAGATTGTCACATTGTCGATCAGTCGAGTGTTGGCGACGAACGCGGCTACGGCGATCAAGGCGTCGCCCTCGATCCGTGCGATTGGTCGGATAGTCGCGACGTCGACCACCTCCGCGTAGTCGACCCGCACGGACGGTTCGGTTGCGAACGTCGCCCTGAGCAGCGCTCGGAGCGCGTCCGCGTCCCGCTCACCCGAGAGCACCGCATCGGCGGCAGTACGAAGGGCTCGGACGAGCACGGTCGCGCGCGCCCGTTCGTCCGGCGACAGGTACGTATTGCGACTCGACATCGCCAAGCCGTCGGGCTCGCGCACCAACGGACAGCCGACTACCTCGACCGGAAGGTTCAGGTCGAGCGTCATGCGCCGGATCACCGCGAGTTGCTGTGCGTCCTTGCGTCCGAAGTACGCGGTGCACGGTCCGACGATCGCGAAGAGCTTCGCCACGATAGTGGTCACGCCGTCGAAGTGGCCCGGTCGGCGCGCCCCGCACAGTCCCTCGGTGAGCTCGGCGACGTGGACGGTCGTGCGCGCGCCGTCGGGGTACATCTCGGCGACCTCGGGCGTGAAGAGGACGTCGACGCCTTCGGTGATGGCGATTGCCGTGTCGGCGTCGAGATCACGCGGGTATGCGTCGAGGTCTTCGGCCGGACCGAACTGCTTCGGATTGACGAACAGGCTGACGACCACAAGGTCGTGCGTGGCCCGCGCCGCGCGCATCAACGACCGGTGACCCTCGTGGAAGGAGCCCATCGTTGGCACGAGACCGACGGTGCCTCCGCGGGCGCGTGTCTCGTCGCACACCGCGCGCACTTCCGCGCCGGTGCTGATCGTGATCACGGATCACCTTCGAGCAGGTCGCGCAACGCTGCATCGTCTCGTCCCGCGACCCGCCGCGCCTGGTCGCCGAGCGCGCGGTACGCGACGCGCTCGTCGGGCGGCAGCGCCTCGAGGTGGCGGCCCACGGTGTCGCTGTCGCCGCGAGCGACGGGACCGGTGAGTGCGGCCTCGGAACCGAGCGCCTCGACGTTGTCCACCGTTGCCCGGACGAGCGGCAACAACGCGGCCGCCGGCACGCCCGCGTGTTCGGCGATCCGCGAGGCTTGAGCCAGCAGTGCCACCAGATGGTTCGACGCCACGGTCGCCGCTGCGTGGTAGATGATCCGGTCAGCATCCTCCACGCGGAACGGCCGCATCCCGAGTGACACCGCGAGCCGCTCGACGTCCGGTGGCCCGTCGACGGCGCACCACGAACCGGGCAGCCGCGCGACACCCACCTCGGCCGACGGCAGCGACTGCAACGGGTGCAGTGATCCGACCTCGACGTCCGGGCGGGCAACGCGCACCTTCGCGAGCTCGTCGAGCGTGCAAGCGCCCGACAGGTGCAGCACGAGCGCGCCCGAGCGGAGGCTGGGCGCAACTGCGGCGGCCGCCGCTGCGATCGCGGCGTCGGAGGTCGCGATCACGACGACGTCAGCGCCGACGCCAGCGTGCGCGACGTCGCGCGCTGGTGCTCCGAAACGTTCGGCGGAGATCAGTACGGACGGTGCGTCGACCGCGCGTCCTGCGACTGCCGACACGGTCCAGCCGCGCGCCTGCATCGCGAGAGCCAGTGCGGTTCCCGCGCGACCCGGCCCCACGAGGGCGAACGCCCGCTGCGTCTGCTCGAGCACGTTGACCTTTCGTTCCAGCCCCTTTGATGGGGTGCCGGACTACTACGGCAGTCCTAACTGTACCCCGGCAGGGCGCACACCCGCTCGGTCGGAGCCGATTGCTGCGGACCAGCTCGGGTCGAGGTCGGACAAGGGAACGAGCACGAACGCTCGCTCGGTCATGCGAGGATGCGGCACGACGAGGTCGGGCTCGTCGACGTGTACGTCACCGACGAGGAGGACGTCGACGTCGAGCGTTCGCGGTCCCCACCGCTCGACGCGAACGCGGCCCTCGGCGGCTTCACAGGACTGCGCGACGGCCAACAGCTCGCGCGGCGTGAGTGTCACGTCGAGCGCGACGACGGCATTCAAGTAGTCGTCCTGCGGCGGGCCGCCGACCGGCACCGTCTCGTACACCGGTGAGACGGCGACGACGGTGATCTCCGGCGTGGACGACAGACGGTCCACCGCCGCCTGCAGGTGCCCGAGCCGGTCACCGACGTTCGAGCCGAGTCCGAGGAAGGCGCGCTGCGCCCGGTCGGGCGCAGGACTCGGTCGGCTCAACGCTCGATGCGGACCGCGACGTGGTCGAGCATCGCCCGTACCGGTGGACGGAGCTTGCGGACCGTGACCGCGACGGCCCGCACACGGTCGTCCACGACGCAGACCTCTGCGATACGGGTCGCGAGTCGCTCGAGCAGGTGGTATCGCTCCGACGCCACCACCCGGCTCACCGCCTCCGACACCGCGGAGTAGTCGACCGTGTCCTCGATCGCGTCACTCTCGCCCGCAGCGGTGAGATCGACGGTGAGCTCGATGTCGACTTCGAACGGCTGGGGCCGCGCCTGCTCCTCCGGGAGCACGCCGTGCACACCGAGCTCACGCAGTCCCGCGATGACGATCGTCCCCATCACGCGTCAGCTCCGGGCGCGGTCCTCGTCGGATGAACCCGCCACGATCCCTTCCTCGACGGTCACCGCGACGACTTCGCGCGCGGTGGCACCGAGTTGCCGTCCGGTGATCTTCTCGATCACGACGACCGCGTGCGGTCCCTCGGATACGAGACCCGCGTACAGCACGTAACCGGCCAGCACACCGAGCAGCCGGTCGCCGAATTCCTCGTGGTGGATCAACACGCGCTCGCGCGGAACGGCAAGCCACGACGCGAGCGTCGAGTAGAGCACCGGGAGACGCTCGGGCCATTCGTCGTGGCGGCCGAGGGGTACGTGCGCATACGGGATGCTCGCCTCTTCGTACGCGTGCAGATTGTGCGGCGAGTCGAGCACCGACAACAAGTGCGTGAAGCCATGGCCGATGAGCCAGATCAGCTCCTCCTGGCGGCGCACCTTGCGGTGGTTGCGCGCAAAGCCACCGGGGCGCTCCGATGCTGCGAGTCGGTCCTTGATGACCCAACAGAACGCACGAGGCTCGAGGCCCTGGGCCCACCTCCCCTTCATGCAACCGCCTTCGCGTCCACCGCCTGCATCGCGCACCAGAGCCGCACTGCGTCGACCGCAGGCCGCACTGCGTGCACGCGTACCAGCGCGGCGCCGTGGTCGATCGCCCAGACGACCGTGGCCAGTGTGCCGTCATCCCGGCCGGGCGGTGGCGTGCTCGTGCCTCGAGCGTCGGCGATCACCGAACCGATGAACGACTTGCGTGAGGTGCCGACGAGCACCGGTTCGCCGACACGGTCCACCAGCTCGCGCAGCCTCGCGAGAAGCGTGAGGTTGTGAAGGACCGTCTTGCCGAACCCGATGCCGGGGTCCGCGCACAATGCATCCCGAGAGATGCCGGCCGCTCGTGCCACGTCGAGCCGCTCGACCAGGAAGTCGCTGACGTCGTCGACGACGTCGTCGTATTGCGGGTCGAGTTGCATGGTGCGCGGGTCGCCGCGCATGTGCATCGCGACGTAACCCGCGCCCGCGTCCGCGACGACGCGGTAGATCTCGGGATCCCCGAGCCCCGCCGACACGTCGTTCACAACCGACGCACCCGCAGCGAGCGCCGCCGCGGCGACGCCCGCCTTCGTGGTGTCGATGCTCACCGGCACACCAGCTCGTTCGGCGAGCGCGGCGACAACCGGCAGGACACGAGCGCGCTCCACCGGCTCCGGGACCGGCGACGCACCCGGGCGGGTCGACTCGCCGCCGACGTCGAGCAGATCCGCACCCTCGGACACGAGCTTCATACCGTGCGCAATGGCGGCGTCGGGATCGAGGAACTCGCCGCCGTCGGAGAACGAGTCGGGCGTGACGTTGACGACGCCCATGACCGCAGGGCGTGCCCCGCAGATCGAAGACCACGTGAACACTCCCGGCAGCGTACCGGCAGGCCGCCAGCAGGAGCCGTGCGGAAATGTGACAAATACGACTCGATTGCGCGGTTGATCAGCTCGCGCCCGCGTGGCTGCCGGACCGCTCGGTCGGGTGTCGGCGTCCGAACAGGATCGACGCGACGAGGCCGGCGGGGAGCGGCAGCCAGTACGAGAAGAGCCTGTAGAGCAACGTCGCGAGGACGGCGTGCTCCGCGGAGACACCCGCGAGCGCGAGGACTCCGGTCAAGCCGGCTTCCACGAAACCCAGGCCGCCGGGCGTGATCGGCACTATCGCCAGCGCGGATGCGGCGACATAGGCGAGCAGCACGAGCACGAGGTTCACGTCCGCGCCGACCGCGAGGAGGCTGGCCTCGAGCGCCAGGTAGTCGAAGATCTGGTTCCCGACCGACGCGGGCAAGGCGATCTTCCACGACGCGCTCAGCGACCGCCGCACCAGGTTGCGCGCGTCGAGGAGCCGGGTGGGCATCGAGATCGCGGGCTCCGGCCGACGGAAGACCCGGACGAGCACCCAGTCGATTGCGCGCCCCAGGCCGCGGATGACACCGTCCGAAGTCAGCAGCACCGATCCGCCACCGAGCAGGAAGAGACCGACGACCGCGGCGAAGATCGCTCCCCGCACCAGCTCGGAGCTCACCGCGAGTCCGAAGATGATCGCCGGGAGCGCGAGCACCGGCAACACGAAGAGCGTCGCGGTCGACAGGAGACCAACGGCCGTGAGCGCAGTCGTCGTGGTCGCCAGGTCGAAGCCGGCGCGCTGCAGCATGTGGATCTGCAACGTTCCGCCCGTCGCCGCGCCGCCGGGAAGCGCGCGGCTCAGCGCATTCCCCGCAAGTTGCGAGCAGGCGACGTCGAACCAGCCGCTCGTGCCGAGCGCGACGCGCATGAGCTCCCAGATACAGACGAACGCCAGTGCCTCGAAGACGAAGATGAGCACGAACCAGGCCGGAAAGACACCGCTGAGCTTCGGGAGGTCGCCGAACGTCGCGATGAGACTCGGTGCCACGACGTACATCGAGACGCCGGTGATCACCAGCATCACCACGCGTCCGATCAGCTTCCCGCGAGGGAACGCCGGCTCGTGCGGTGCGGGAACGGCGGCCCCTGTCAGAGGCGGTTCCCCGGGTGCGTGATGAGGCTCATCGCCTCGGCACGTGTCGCAGCATTGGTCTTGAACAATCCGCGAACGGCAGAGGTAACGGTCAGCGAACCCGGCTTCTGTACGCCGCGCATCGACATGCAGAAGTGCTCGGCCTCGATCATCACCAGCACGCCGGTCGGCTCGAGCACGTTGACGAGCGCGTCGGCGATCTGCGTGGTGAGCCGCTCCTGTACTTGGGGCCGCTTCGCGAAGCCGTCGACCAGTCGCGCGATCTTCGACAAGCCCGTGATGCGCCCGGCATCGCCCGGGATGTAGGCGACATGAGCTTTGCCCGCAAACGGGACGAGATGGTGCTCGCACATCGAGTGCACGGCGATGTCGCGCACCATGACCATCTCGTCGTGCTCGGCCTCGAACGTGATCGTGAGATGGCTGGCGGGATCGTCGTACAAACCGGTGAAGATCTCGTCGATGTACATATTGGCGATGCGTTGCGGCGTTCGCTGCAGGCCGTCGCGATCGGGATCCTCTCCGATCGCCTCGAGGATCTCGCGAACTGCCGCTTCGATCCGCTTCTTCGCGATCAGCGGATCCTGCTCCGCGACTTCGTCGTCGCTCACGTCGCTCCTCCCCGATGTTGCGACTCGGCCTGGCTCGCCGCGGCTGCGCTCGTGCGCCCCGGCGCGGGCGGAGAGCCGTCCGGTCGGCGCTGCGAGCGCGTTCCGTACTCCAGGGAGCCAGTGTCGTACATCCGGACGTCCGCGAAGTTCGCTTGCACGCGCTCCGCCTCGAGTGTCTCGTGCTCGATCAGCTCGGCGGCGAGGCGATCGAGGATCTCACGGTTCTCGGTGAGCACGTCGAGCGCGACCGTGTGCGCCGAGTCGATCAATCGTCGCACTTCGCTGTCGATGCTCGCCGCCACCTCTTCGGAGTAATCGGGCGTCGACGTGAAGTCACGTCCGAGGAACACCTCGCCCTGCGGATGGCCGAAGCGCATCGGCCCGAGCGAGTCGCTCATGCCGAACTCGGTGACCATCTGGCGAGCGACAGTCGTCGCACGATCGATGTCGTTCTGGGCCCCGGTGGTGGGATCGGCGAAGATCAGCTCCTCGGCCGTGCGACCACCGAGCAGCATCGAGAGCTCATCCACCAGCTCGCTGCGTGTGACGAGGAACTTGTCTTCGGTGGGGAGGGTGAGCGTGTACCCGAGCGCTCGTCCTCTCGGGATGATCGAGATCTTGTGCACTGGATCGGTGTTCGGAAGCGCATGCGCGACGAGCGCATGCCCACCCTCGTGGTACGCGATCACGCGCTTCTCCCGGTCAGAGATCAGGCGGCTGCGACGCTCGGGGCCCGCCATCACCCGGTCGATCGCCTCCTCCAGTTGCGGCAGCCCGATGAGCGTGAGGTCGTGCCGGGCGGCGAGAAGTGCGGCTTCGTTCATCAAGTTGGCGAGGTCCGCGCCGGTGAACCCGGGCGTGCGTCGGGCGATCACGTCGAGCTCGACGCCAGGCGCAAGCGGCTTGCCCCGACCGTGTACCGCGAGGATCGCCTTGCGACCCTCGAGATCCGGGCGGTCCACCACGATCTGGCGGTCGAAGCGTCCGGGCCGGAGCAGCGCGGGATCGAGGATGTCGGGACGGTTCGTCGAAGCCAGCAGGATGACGCCCTGCTTCTGGTCGAAGCCGTCCATCTCGACGAGGAGCTGGTTGAGCGTCTGCTCACGCTCGTCGTGACCGCCGCCGAGCCCCGCGCCTCGGTGCCGTCCGACCGCGTCGATCTCGTCGACGAACACGATCGCGGGCGCGGCGCCCTTGGCCTGCTCGAAGAGATCGCGCACGCGCGACGCGCCGACGCCCACGAACATCTCGACAAAGTCCGAGCCGCTGATCGAGAAGAACGGCACACCCGCCTCACCCGCCACCGCCTTGGCGAGCAGCGTCTTGCCGGTTCCCGGAGGCCCGAAAAGGAGGACGCCCTTCGGGATCTTGGCCCCCATGTCCTGGAACTTCGACGGCGCCGCGAGGAAGTCCTTGATCTCCTCGAGCTCCTCGACCGCCTCGTCGAGACCGGCGACGTCGCCGAACGTCACCTTGGGTTGATCCTTCGACACGAGCTTCGCTCGCGACTTCCCAAAGCCCATGACACGGCCGCCGCCGCCCTGCACCTGCCCGAACACCCACAACAGCACCAGCGCGAGCAACGCGAACGGGAGCAGGCTGAACAAGAGATTCAGCCAGGGCGAGTCGTGCTGATGGTCGGTGTGGACGTCCTTCACATTGGCGTCGACGATGTTCTGGGTGATCGTGGTCGTGTAGCGATCCGGGAAGTCGACCTTGTAGTCGGTGCCGTTCTTCAGCTGCCCGGTGACGGTGTGGTCCTGGTCGTGGATGGTGGCCGTCGCAATTTCTCCGGCGTCGAGCCGGCGCTGGTATCCGTCGAGCGACAGGTGCTTCGCACCGCCGCCGCCCGTGAGCGAGCGAACGACGAAGAACGCGACGAGGGCCGCGACCACGACGATAAGAACAGCGCTGCGGCGCAGCTTGGTCACGGCGACTCCGGAGAAGGGGGTTCCGCCAGGCTAGCGAATCGCTCCGCTGCCGCTCTCGGCGGCGCGTCCGGCGCACGCGGCAACGAGCGAGCGGAACGAGTCGAGTTGCTCGCCAGCGAGCGAGCGCCCGCGAGCCGGGTACCCCGGCGCGGCAGCGAGGGAGCGCATTACTGGGCGTATTCGGCGATGAACGGGAGGTTGCGATGTCGCTCGCCGACGTCGAGCCCGTAACCAACGACGAACACGGGCGGGATCCGGAAGCCGACGTACTTGAGGTCGAGCTCGACGCGCTGGAGCCCTTCCTTGACGAGGAGCGCGCACACTTCGAGCGAGGCAGGGCCGCGCGCCGCCAAGTTCTTGCGCAAGTACGCAAGCGTGAGGCCCGAGTCGACGATGTCTTCGACGAGGAGCACGTGGCGACCCGTGAGGTCGAGGTCGAGGTCCTTGATGATCCGCACGACGCCACTCGACCGCGTCGCCGATCCGTACGACGACACGGCCATGAAGTCGAACTCCACCGGCAGGTCGATGGCGCGCGAGAGATCGCTCATGAACACGAACGCGCCCTTGAGCACGCCGACCAACAAGGGCGGTCGGCCCGCGTAGTCGGACGTGATGTCTTTACCCAGCTCGAGCACGCGATCGCGGAGGTCGACCTCGCTCACGATCACGCGGCCGACGTCCGCGTTCTGTTCCACGTCGGGAACTTAGTCGTGACGCTCGCAGCTCAGCTGGCCCTCGGAACGCCGCACCCTCCGGCCGCCGGACAGCTCGGTGCCGCGCCGGTCCCCCGCGGCGACCTGGAGAACGCGCGTCACCTCGGCGCTCGACGGCGGTGGAGATCCGATCCACAGGCGAACGGCGCGCCGTGCCAGGACGGGCGGCATCGCCGCCAGCGTGCGCGCAGACGGCCCGTCCGGCCCGGGCCACGCGGCGCGCGCGAGCTCGTCGAGATAATCGGACTCGTCGCGCAGGATTGCGGCCTGGCGTACGAGCAGTGGCACGAGGTCACGACCCGCCACGCGCTCGAGTAGCGGGAGCACATGACGGCGCACCGCGACCCGACGGAACGTTTCGTCGTCGTTCATCGGATCATGGAGAACCGGCAAGCCCAACACCTGGCACAGGTTGTCCGTGTCGGCGCGCCGGAACTCGAGGAGCGGTCGCACGACCGTGTCGCGCCTCACGGGCATGCCCGACACCCCGGCGGTCGCTGCGCCACGCAGGATGTTCAGCAACACGGTCTCGGCCTGATCGTCGGCAGTGTGACCGACGAGGACCACAGTCGCGCCGTGGTCCATGCGAGCGGATTCCAATGCGCCGTAACGGGCGGCTCGCGCGCGTGCCTCGAGGTTGGACCCTGGCTCGACGCGCAGGTTCCTCTCGTCGAACGGTGCGCCCAGCCGCGCCGCGACTGCCGACACCGCCGCCTGCTCGCGCGCGCTGTCGGGTCGGATGCCGTGGTCCACGTGCACCGCGATCGGAGCGAGCCCCGCATCCGCGCTCAGCGCGAGCAGCGCGACCGAGTCGGAGCCGCCCGAACACCCAACCACAACGGGCGGCGTCAGATCGCTAGCAGCCCGCGCGAAACGCGCCCGACACTCCGCCAGCGCGGCAGCCGTGTCGGCCTGGGTCACGCCACCCGGCCGAGCCAGCGCTTGGCGTCGCCGAGCTCGTCGAGCGTCGGCAGCCATTCGGGGCCGCGCCATGCCGCGTCGATCGCGCGCTCGCCACCCTCGCGTTCGACGGCCGCAACGAACGACTCACCGATCTCGTACTGTCGCATCTTGGAGTCGAGTCCCACAATCTTGTGGAGCACCGCCGCCAGCCCGGAGGTCTGGCGTCGGGCCTGCAGCACGCGAGCCATGCGTGCCTGACCTGCGACGTGGTCGCGACCGATACGGTTCATCACGCTGTTGCCGTGACCTTCCAGCAATGACATCAACGCCTGCACCTGCGCGAGCGCGCCTCGTTGCTCGTCGGTCGCGAGCAGCGCGACGAGTCCACCCTCGTCGAGCGGGTTGCGGCCATTACGCAACTCCTCGGCGGCGCGCGCGAGGGCTTGCACGAGCCGGCGGGGATCGGGATCGATCGAGGACAGCGTCGAGCCCACCAACGAGAGGTAGTACGGCTTCATCCACGACACCGCGGTGAACTGGGCACGGTGCGTGCATTCGTGGATCGCGATCCACAGGCGGAAGTCGCGCGGTCGGAAGGCGAACCGCTTCTCGAGGGCGAGGATGTTGCCGCCGACGTAGTAGACGGCATCGGCGGCGCCGTCTTCGTCGAGCACGAGCAAGTCGTACTGGCCGAGGACACGCTGCGCGAGATAGCCGAGCAGCACGCCGGTCTCCGTCCCGGCGATACGCCGACCGATCGGTGCGATCGGGCTACCGACCATGCGCTGCCCGACGCGTTGGGTGAGTGGCTCGAGCAGACGACGCATCGACTGGACGTTGGCCGACACCCACGACGCTCGATCGACGACCTGCGCGCGTGCCGGTCCTGGCGCGCGCAGACCGGTGTGCTCGCCGACGAGTTCTTCGGCCTGTGCAGTGACGTCGCGGAAGTCGGCACGCAACGATGCCGCCAGATACGACGAGGCCAAGGGCTCGCGTCCAGCGACACGCCGGGCCACTCGTTCGGCGAGGCCCCAATCGAGAGGATCGACCGACGGCGGTGCGGCGTCGTCGGCCACGGCGCCCGGAGTGGTCACGGCTGCTTCTGTCCCCGCCACCTCGGTCGCAGCACCCGCACGTAGTAACCGACGGCCATCATCACGAGCCATCCCACGAAGCTCAACGCGAGGAGCGGTCCGATCCAGTAGAACCACTTGAACTGACTGTCGGCCACGACCGGCGTGGCCGCGCCCGCCGGTGCCGCGAGCATCACGAGCGCGCCGAGCACCAGGACAGCAAGGAAGAAGGAGCGGATACGGAGCGTCCTCACGCTGGTTTTCCTCCGGACCAGGGTCTGCAGCTCATCGTAGAACCGCCGCCGGTGCCGACCCCGACCTCGGGTCTTCAGCGGGGCGCGTCGGGCCGAGATCGTTCGTACTGCGCGATTGCGTCGGCGATCCGCTGCCGCAGCTCCGCAGGGGCTTCGTCGCGGCACTTCGACGAGACGACCTGACGCAGCTCGATTTCGAAGTCGTAACCACGCGCGCACGGGGGGCATTTGTGGAGATGGCGCCTGATCGACCAGCGGCGCCAGACGGTGAGTTCGCCGTCGAGGTAGCGGTACACGCGATAGATCGCCTTGTCGCAGTCCATTGCTCCTATCCCCCCGTTCCACCTGCGCCCGCAGTCTCGGGCGCCGGTGACGGTAACGGCGGCACGAGACCACGCTCGCGACCGTATTGCCACAACCGTTGCTGCAGCTGCTTTCTTCCACGATGCAAGCGGCTCATCACCGTGCCGATCGGCACGTCCATGATCTCGGCGATCTCCTTGTAGGAGAAACCTTCGACGTCGGCCAGCAGGACGGCCATGCGGAATTGGTCCGGGAGGGACTCGAGCGCCTCCTTCACCACTTCGTCAGGGATGCTGTCGAGCACCTCCGACTCGGGAGTGCGGCCCGCAACAGCTGCTTCGAGACCCCCCATGCGCCGGAACAGGAAGAAGTCCTCGGTGTCGTCGAGGTCGACCTCGTCGGGACGGCGCTTCTTCGATCGGTAGGAGTTGATGAAGGTGTTGGTGAGGATCTTGTAGAGCCACGCTTTGAGGTTCGTGCCCTCCTGGAACCCCGCGAACCCGCGGTAGGCGCGCAAGTACGTCTCCTGCACAAGATCCTCGGCGTCGGCCGGGTTCCGCGTCATCCGGAGCGCAGCGGAGTAGAGGGCGGACATGTATGGCATCGCGAGTTCGGCGAATTGGGCCTGGTCGGCCATGGCACCCAGAGTACCGACCGCGGCTGGGGCCGACCGCAGCTGGGTCCGGAAGATCCCCCGGAGGTCAGGTCGTGACTTCTTCGAGGTCTGCGAGACGCGCAGCCATCACCGGGACGAGCTTCTGCGCGATCTCGGGAACCTCCTG
This sequence comes from Actinomycetota bacterium, assembly GCA_046727575.1. Lineage (GTDB taxonomy): Bacteria > Actinomycetota > Acidimicrobiia > IMCC26256 > DASPTH01 > DASPTH01. The sequence continues at coordinate 23,104 of JBKPCV010000045.1, read as the reverse complement.
GAGCAGACCGGCGAACTCCCGCTGACCGATGACCTCGATCGACACCGGCGTCTTCGCCACCACCGTCGCCGTGCGGGGCCGGTGGTCGAGCAGCGCGATCTCGCCCACGTACGTACCCGGACCGCGCGTGGCGATCACCGTGTCGCCCTTGCGGACCTCGATCTCGCCGTCGAGCACGATGATGAACTCGTGGCCGGTTGCGCCCTCACGCGTGAGGACGGTCCCGGCGGGCTCGTCGAGCGGCGTCGCCAGCTGCGAGACGAGCCTGAGCTCCTTCTTCGACAGGCCTTCGAACAGCGGGACCCTGGCCAGCTGTTCCTCGATGCGATCGTGACGATCCATGTGGGTTCCTCCTCAGCCCCGTGCGTCTGCAGTCTGCCCCAAACCCGCCGGACCCGCTTCACGTGCCCTGACAGAAACCGGTGCCGTCCACCTTCGATGTACCGTCCGCGCACAGCAAGTTCGGGTTGTCGTGTGAGAACACGCCCTTGGGGCTCTCCCAGCCAGGAACGACCCACGCGTGGACCATCCAGGTGGTGATCGGCATCAGCCTGCCGCCGGCGCCACTGCACAGGGCGGGCGTGATGTCAGAGTCGGCGGGGAACGGCACTTGGATCTCGCCCGCGGTGAACTTGATGCACACATTGCGATGCCGGTGCCAATGGTCGTTCGGGCCCGCGAAGCCCTCGGGAACCACGCCGGAGAGCGACGTGTACATGAGGCCGACGATCTTCGAATCGGGGTTGGTGCCGTCGTAGATCAGCGACTCGGGCGCCGACGGATCGAAGCCACCAGTTTGGTACGCCCGTATCGCGCCGCGCATCGAGACGTAGTGCGCCCCAACACCGGGAGCGAACCGACCGGCCTGGATGTACCCGGCGGCCTTCGCGTCCGCAACGGTCGGGTACGTCAGCGCGGCGTCCCGCGCCACGACGAGCTGGCTCGCGAGTGTCGCCCGCGTCGCGGCGTCGAGCGGCTTGTCGGGCTGCAACTCCGCCTGTTGGTCGGGGTTGTGCGTGTGGACGTGCAACGCCGACGCCAGCGCAGTCTTCGAGCTGTGACCGTGCGAGTGACCGCCACCGGTGCTGTTCGCGAGGGCAGGCGTGAACCCAATCGACGTGAGCGCAGTGACCGCGAGCGCGCTCCCCGCCACCGCGCCCCAACCCATCGCCGCGTGCACGCGACGCTTCACCACTCCGTCGGAGATGAGGAGCAGTCCGCCGGCAATGGTCAATGCCTCGAGCGCAGTGCAGAACGCGTCGCGGAATGCCACCACTTCGGGAGTGCCGTCGGTACCGATCGCGATGCCGAACGTCCGTGAGATGAGCCAGACGACGACGATCCCGAAGTTGACGAGCACCGTCGCGACCACCGCCTGGCGGGATGGACGCAGCACCAACCAGCATGCGAGCAGCACTTGCACCCACGCGACAGTCGCGAAGAACAGACCGTGCGTCCACGACACGCCGGCGTGCTCCCCCATGGCTGCAAAGTGCACGGCAGCGGCTCCGCACAAGAGCACTGCCATGGTCCAGCGAACGACGACGCGGGCATCGCGTATGGGCTGCATGCGTCCCCCCGAACTCGTAGCGCTGGCGGGAGCCTACTGTTCGCGTCGACTCCGCTCCGCCGTCCCTACCTTCCGTGCGGCGAGGTCCAGGAGAGCCACCTGTCACGACGAATCCTGATTGACCCGTGTCGGACCGGCTGCCAGGGTTGCGAAACGGTACGGCGAGCGTGCGACGAGGGGACAGCCAATGACGACAGACGCACTAAAGGCAGATCGTGTCCGGCAAGTCGATCGACACGTCGAGCTCGAGAACCGGCATGACCTCGACGCGGTGATGGAGACGTTCGGGACTTTCCCTTCGTACGACGACGAGCCGTGGGGCGAGCACTATCGGGGTCGTGATGGCGTTCTGGACTTCTATGAGCAGCTGATGCGAGCGGTCCCGGATCTCCACATCGAACCCGATCGCACTCATGTGTCCGAAGACGTCGTCGTGCTCGAGTGCACGATCACGGGCACGCATGACGACGCGTGGCATGGACTACCGGCTACCGGTCGGCGGATCAGCCTCCCGTTGTGTGGCGTCTACACCTTCGACGGCGAGAAGCTCGCGGGCGAGCGGATCTACTACGACCGCGCCGCGGTGTTCGAGCAGCTCGGGGTGCTGCACGCCCCAGAGTCCACATTGGGGCGGATCACCACTGCGCTGATGCATCCCCTGACCATGGCGAGGGTCGCGACACGGTCGCTGCGACGCAAACGCCAGGGCTGATGCCTTCGCGGTGGGCGGGGAGCCGGAGAAGGGACTCGAACCCTTGGCCTGCGCATTACGAGTGCGCTGCTCTGCCGTCTGAGCTACTCCGGCATGGCGGGCCAGTCTATCGGCGAGTCGGTGGACCGCCGGGTCCGTTACCAGTCGCAGGAAGGTGGAGGAAGAGTCGCTCGAGGAGCAGCGTCTCGTTCGGGTTGTGTTCGAGCAGCACCTGACGGGCTGCACGACACGCGTCGAGCGCGTCGGCACTACGAAGTGGATCGATGGTCAACTGCGCACGGTCGAGGTTCAACAGGGGTCCGTCACCCGCGAGGGCGTCCCGGTAGACCGACTCGAGCGCCGTGATGCCTTCGAGCAACAGCTCGGTCCGGGCATGTCGGTGCGCGCGCCGGTGCTGGTCGGCGAGCCGCCGGAGTTGAGCCCGTGCGACTCGGTCGGGATAGCCCGCGCCTTCGAGGTCGGACACAATGCTCGCCGCCTCGGCAGCCTGCTCGGCTTCGAGATCGTTGATCGCGCCTTGCATCGCCGCTTGGACGGCATCGACGCGGCTCGCCACTGAGCCACCGGACCCGTCGAGCTCCACCGCGGTAGTGACGAACGCATCTCGAACCGCCGCGAGGGCACCGTCGAGTCCACGTGCCCGGTCGAGCCGTCCTCCGGCCAGGCGGGCGACCAGGTGGGCACGCTGTGGCTCGACACCGCCGTCGACGAGCACCCGCTCGATCGTCGCCGGCGCCAAGTGCGCGAAGTCGATCCGCTGACACCGCGAACGGATGGTCGGGAGCAGTTGATCGGCGCCTGCCGTGACGAGAGCGATCAGCGCGGTGCTCGGCGGCTCCTCGAGCGTCTTGAGCAGCTTGTTGGCTGCCGTCTCGTTGAGCCGTTCGGCTTCGAACACGATGATCGCCTTGCGATCACCCTCGATGGGGCTGCTGTATGCCTCGTCGATGATCTCCTGCGCGTGCTCGACTCGGATCTGGTTGTCGGCGGGATCGATCTCGATCACGTCGGGATGACGCCCCCTCAGCGCAAGGTCCCAGGTGCGGTCGTCGTCGGGGGCAATGACGGCAGCGGCGAAACAGCGCGCCGCCTCGTCCGTCCCCGAACCGCGTGGCCCGACGAGGAGGTACGCGTGGGAAGCGCGCGCCGCGGCGCGCTGGAGCAACGCCACCGCACGATCTTGTCCAACGACGCGGTCCCATCCCTGCACGCTCACGACGTCATTTTGCCAGCAGCGGCTCGATCTTCTCCCAAACCCGCGAAGCGACGGCGTCGATGTCGCCGGTGCCGTCGACGAGCACCCAGCCCTGCTCCCCAGCCAATCGACGGTACGCATCGCGCACCGAGACATGGAAGGCGTCACCTTCGGACTCCAGTCGATCAGGCGTCTGATCCGCCCGTTCGGCGGCAACGGCCTCGGGGACGTCGAGCACGATGACGAGATCGGGTTGCGCCACGGCGGTCGCGCTGCGGTTCAAGTCCGCGACTTCCCGCACGCCGAGGCCGCGCACCACGCCCTGGTACACCAGGGAGGACGGAAGGAAGCGGTCACACACCACCCACTCACCACGTCGGAGCGCGGGCACGATCTGCTCCTCGACGTGCTGCGAGCGGTCGGCCGCCATGAGCAACGCCTCGGTCATCGGCGCGATCGGCTCGTGACCATGGAGCAGCAACTCGCGGATCACGGACCCGGCGCCCGTGGCGCCGGGTTCGAAGGTCTCGCACACTGTGACCCCTCGGCTGCGGAGGGCTTGCGCGGCGAGCCTGCCCTGGGTGCTCTTGCCACTGGCGTCTCCCCCCTCGAGGACGATGAACCGGCCGGGCATCACACGCCTGCAGAGCCGGCGTCGCGTGCCGCTCCACCGAGCGTGGCACGGCGCGCCCGCCGAACGGATCGCAGTGCGACGATTCCCGCGGCATACGTGATCAACCCGCCACCCCACAGGGCGATGCGCACGCCAGGGATGACATACGTGTACGACCCGAGCGTGAGTGTCTGTTCGTTGAGGAGCTGGTTCGTCACCCAGTCCCAGAAGTCGGCCCACAGCGGCGAGATCGTGAGCGAGATCAGGAGACACAAGCGGATCACGGTGTAGAGCGTCGCGAACGTTCGGCCGCGCAGCGCGTCGGAGACGTTCTCCTGGAGCACGGTGAAGCCGGTGACGTACGACGTGCCCGCGCACGCGCCCACCGCTCCGATGAACAGGGCCGCGGGTGCGAGCGACGAACACGACGCGGCGAGCACGAGGAAAGCGCCGACGCCCATGACCGCTCCCGCGAATACGAGACCGCGGGGCAGCCGACTCTGGAACCAGAGCAGCGTTACCACACCGATCGCGGCGCCGAACCCCAGCGCGGTCATGAGCACGCCGAACGCCGCGCTCCCGCCGTTCAACACTTCTTTGGCGAACGACGGCCCGAGCGGGATCATGGCGCCGGCGCCGACGAGGCCGATCCCGAGGCCGACGATGACGCCACGCACGACTGGGTGCCGTGAGATGAAGACGATGCCTTCCCGGATGTCGCGGAAGGTTTGCGTCCAATCGATGCGCCCGCCGTCGACTCTCTCGCCTCGCGGGATCGGCAGTCGCCACACGATCGCAGCCGACGCGACGAACGTCAGCGCGTCGAACACGAGCGCGAGGAACTCCTGGTCGACCTTGAACGCCGAGATGAGATCGAGGTTGCCGAGCACGGTGGCGAGCCCGGCGAGCAGCGAGAAGATGATCGATGCGATCGGGAAGGTGCCGTAGGACGCCGCGAGCGACAAGGAGTTCGCGGAGGCGAGTTGTTCCTCGCCGACGATGTTCGGGACTGTCGCCGCCTGCGCTGGTCCCCACATGAGCGTCAGGACTTCGAGGCCGAGTGACACGAGCAGGAGCCCGGTGATGCTCTCGACGAACGGCAGCAGCACGAGGAGGCTGGCGCGGCCGATGTCGGCGCACACCATCACCTTGCGGCGATCGAAACGATCGATGATGACGCCACCAACGGTGCCGAGGAAAAACCCGGGGACGACCCTCGTCATCATGACGAGGCTCACTGCCGCACCCGAGTTGTTGGACACCCGGGCGGCAATCGCCAGGATCGCGATCAGCCCGATCCAGTCACCCAGGCTCGAGATCACCTGGGCGAGCCACAAGTGGAAGAACGATCGGGTGCCGAACACCCGCCACGGCGCGGGTGGGATCGCCGGCTGCTCTGCGTCTCGAGGAATGAACGGCGCCTTCGCCGCCGCTGGTGGCTCCTCGGGCATCGCGGGCTCTCTCTGCGGATCCTCCCCCGCGTCTGCGCTCAGCGTGTGGCCTTCCCCGTCGCCTCTTCAGCCGTCGGTTTCGTCGTGCCCGACCGCTTCGGTTGCTTCTTCGATTGCTTCGTCGACTTCTTCGTAGACTTCGTGACCGACCGCTTCCTTGTCGTGGTCGTCGACGTCTTCTTCGCTGCGCGCTTCGTCGCGGGTGCGCGCGCCGCCCGTTCACGCAACAGCTCAATACCCTGTTCGAGGGTCACCGACTCCGGGTCGGTGCCGCGGGGGATCGAAGCGTTCGTCGTTCCGTCGGTGACATATGGGCCGTAGCGACCGTCGAGAACGCGCACCGGTGAACCCGAATCCGGATGTGGTCCGAGCTCCGCGAGCGGGGGCCTCACCGCACGACCGCGGCGTGGCTTGGGCATCGCGAACAGCGCCAGCGCCTCGTCGAGCGACACACTGAACAGCTGGTCCTCCGACGACAGGCTCCGGCTGTCCGTTCCCCTCTTGAGGTAGGGGCCGTAACGCCCGTTCTGTGCCGTGATCTCGGTGCCGTCGCCGTCACGCCCGACGACGCGCGGCAACGAGAGCAGCGCAAGCGCTTCGTCCAGCGTGATCGTCGCCGGGTCCATGCCCGCGAAGAGCGATGCGCGCCGCGGCTTCTCCTTCGACCCGTTCTGTACTTCGCCGAGCTGTACGAACGGGCCGAAACGTCCGTTGAGCGCAAGGACCGGCAGCTGCGTGTCGGGATCGGTCCCGAGCACGCGGGGCCCGACGGCACCCTGTGCAAGCAGTTCCTCGACGCGCTCCACGGTCAGCTCGTCAGGCGCGAGGTCGGCGGGAATCGGCGCCTTGTCGTCGCCCCGTTCGATGTTCGCGCCGTTCGGCCACACGCGAACCACGAGTTCGCGTCCTTGCGCGTCGTGGCCGATGTGCACAGCGTTCACCTCGGCTTTGTCGATTGCCGCCACGTGCTCGTCGGCAACCATCTCGCGAAGACCAACGGACCCGTTGCCGAAATAGAACGCGTGGAGCCACTTCTCCGCTTCGGCCTCGCCGCGTGCAATAGCGTCGAGTGCCTCTTCCATCGTGGCGGTGAACTCGTAGTCGATGAGGTGCGAGAAATAACGTTCGAGCAACTGGACTTTGGCGAAGGCGGTCCATGTCGGCACGAGCGCGGTCCCCTTCTTCCAGACATAGTCGCGCTTGTTGACGATCGTGTCGATCACGCTCGCATACGTGGACGGACGACCGATCCCGCGCTCCTCGAGCTCTTTCACGAGACTCGCTTCGGTGTAGCGCGCCGGTGGTTGCGTGGTGTGCCCCGAGGGGCGCAGCTCTCGACAGCCAACGTCGTCGCCTTCGTGCAGCGACGGCAGGATCGCCTCACGGTCCTCGAGTTCGGTGTCGGGGTCGTCAGCCCCTTCGACGTAGGCACGTAAGTACCCCGGGAACTCGATCGTGCGGCCGGTCGCCTGGAACACCGCGCGCTCGCCTGCCGTCGACGTCGCCGCGAGCCGTAGCTGCACGCGCCGGATGCGGGCGTCGGCCATTTGACTGGCGACGGTGCGCTTCCAGACGAGGTCGTAGAGCCGGCGCTCGTCGGATCCCCGCAGATCGCTCGCGAGGTCGTCCGCGGTGTACATCCGATCGCCGGCGGGACGGATTGCTTCGTGCGCCTCCTGCGCGTTCTTCACCCTGCTGCGATACGCGCGGGCCGTATCAGGGAGAAATTCGTTGCCGTACATCCGACGGATCTGCGCTCGCGCGGCCTCCACCGCCTGATCGGCGAGCGACGTCGAATCGGTGCGCATGTACGTGATGAGCCCGCGCTCGTACAGCCCCTGCGCGACGTGCATCGTGCGTGCCGCGCTGAAGCCGAGCTTGCGCGCCGCTTCCTGTTGCAGGGTGGATGTGATGAAGGGCGCCTTCGGGCGTTCGGTGACGGTCCGCGCTTCGACCGAGTCGACGCGAAACGGTCGACCATCGAGCCGAGCGGCGAGTGCGATCGCCGCCTCTTCGTCGAGCAACGCGACCTCGGCACCCGGAAGCAGGGCCCCGGTATTGGCGTCGAAGTCGCGGCCGGCGGCAAGTCGCTTGCCGTCGAGCGTCGCCAGGGACGCGCGAAATTCGGCGTCGCTCGCGAGGAACGTTCCCTCGAGGTCCCAGTACTCGGCCGCACGAAACGCCATCCGCGCCCGTTCGCGGTCGACCACCAGCCGGGTGGCAACGCTCTGCACACGCCCGGCCGACGTTCCCGGCCCGATCTTCTTGAATGCGACGTTCGAGACCTCGTAGCCCACGAGCCGGTCGAGAAGCCGTCGACCCTCCTGCGCCTCGACGAGCTTCATGTCGAGGTCGCGCCACTTGTCGGTCGCCTGGGAGATCGCCTCTGCCGTGATCTCGTGGAACACCATCCGCTTCACCGGAATGTGTGGCTTGAGGACTTCGAGCAGGTGCCACGAGATCGCTTCGCCTTCGCGGTCCTCGTCGGTCGCGAGATAGAGCTCGCTCGCATCCTTCAGCGCGGCCCTCAGCTCCTTCACCACGTGCTTCTTGTCCTCGGGGACCACGTAGATCGGTGCAAAGTGGTCATCGACGTCGATGCCCAGGCGCCGTACCTCTGGATTGGTGACGCTCTTCGGCACCTGGCGCGCCCCGTGCGGCAGGTCGCGGATGTGGCCGATGCTGGCCTTCACGACGTAGTTGTCACGACCGAGGTATCCCTCGATCGTCTTGGCCTTGGCCCTCGATTCGACGATGACGAGTGGTTTCGCCACGTTCTTCCCTACGTCGCGCTGTCCGGGTTGGCTTGGCTCGGCACGCGAGCACCGCCGTACGAGCCGCCCAGTCTGGTCGGTCGACACCCCACGTCGGGGCATCGCGGGGCAGAGTGGTGCCACGGACGGTCTCTCCGTGTCAACCCGCAGCGCCGGAGCCCGCTGCGGGGCGCCGTCTATCCTGCGCCCCCGTGCCCCTGATCCTCGGCCTCATTCCCGGCCCGAAGGAGATCTTCGACTCCCTGAGCCCCTACGGGGAGATCGGGCTGATCCTCATCATCTTCGCCGAGACCGGGCTGCTCATTGGCTTCTTCCTGCCCGGCGACTCGCTGCTGTTCACCGCGGGCCTCCTGGCGAACGAGGGCAAGCTCAGCCTGGCGGCAGTGCTCATCGGCTGCTTCGCGGCGGCCGTCATCGGCGATCAGGTGGGGTTCACGATCGGCCAGAAGGCCGGTCCGCGCGTCTTCCGCCGCGAGGACTCGAAGTTCTTCAAACAGGAGTACGTCGAGCGTACACACCGCTTCTTCGAGAAGCACGGACCCAAGACGATCGTCATCGCGCGCTTCGTGCCGGTCGTTCGCACGTTTGCGCCGGTGCTCGCCGGGGTCGGCACCATGTCGCGCCGTACCTTCATCACCTACAACGTGTTCGGGGCGCTCATCTGGGTGCTCGGTGTGACGCTCGCCGGCTACTGGCTCGCGGCGGCGATCGGGGACAACATCGACACGTACCTGCTCCCGATCATCGCGGTGATCATCCTCTTGTCGTTGCTGCCACCGTTCCTCGAGTGGCGCAAGGCGAAGAAGCATCCCGCGCCGGTCGCGAGTAGTGCGGATGCCCAGGCGGAGACCGCCGAGCTCCACGCAGTCGTCGACGACGACTGACGCCGTCGCCGGAGCCGCGGCCCGGGGTTACTCCCCGGCGCTCGCCGCCGCCGGCTCTTCTTGCTCTTCTTGCGCCTCGAGCACTTCCTCGACGGTGTCGGCTTCCTCACTGAACGCGCCGCCCTTGCGCTTCGAGAACATGATCGCTGTGAGCAGGACGACCAGCGACACTCCCGCGATCGCGTAACGGGTCGTGTCGTCGTGGCGAAGACTGATGATCGCCGGCAACACGAGCAGCGAGACGAGGTTCATCACCTTGATCAGCGGGTTGAGCGCGGGACCGGCGGTGTCCTTGAACGGGTCGCCAACCGTGTCGCCGATCACCGCGGCCTTGTGTGCCTCGGAGCCTTTGCCGCCGTAGTGTCCGTCTTCGATGTACTTCTTGGCGTTGTCCCACGCACCGCCGGCATTGTTCAAGTAGTTCGCCATGAGCTGGCCGGTGAGGATCACGGCGCCGAGGAAGCCCGCCAGCGCGAGGTAGTTGATCCCGAATCCGATGATCAGCGGCGTGAGCACGGCGAGCAACGCTGGGGTCGCGAGCTCGCGGAGCGACGCCTTGGTGCAGATGTCGATCACCGGGCCGTAGTCGGGCTTCTTCGTGCCCGCCATGATCCGGCCGTCGGCAAACTGATTCCGTACCTCTTGCACCACGACCCCGGCGGTACGGCCGACGGCCCGGATCGCCAGTGCGCTGAAGATGAATGCGATCGAGCCACCCACCAGTAGCCCGATGAAGATCTTGGGCTCCGCGATGTTGATCTGGGTGAGCGGGTGGTTGAAGAGCGCCGATCCCGTCAAGAGCTCGCCTTTGCTCTTCAACCCCAGCTCGGCGCCGATCGTGTCGATGTAGGACGCGAACAGCGCCACCGCGGCGATCACTGCGGACCCGATCGCGAAACCCTTCGTGACCGCCTTCGTGGTGTTGCCCACGGCGTCGAGGTTCACCATGATGCGCTCGGCGTCCCCTTCGAACTCTCCCGACATCTCCGCGATGCCCGCGGCGTTGTCGGCAACCGGTCCGAACGAGTCCTCCGAGACGATGACGCCGGTGGTGGCAAGCATGCCCATGCCGGTGAGCGCGACGAGGTACAGCACGAACTGGATGTTGCCGCCTCCGAGCGCCGTGCCGACGCCCAACGCGATACATATCGCGACGATCGACCACAAGCTCGACTCGAGCCCACTGCTCGTCCCCGACAACACCACGGTGGCAGGACCGGTGCGCGACGCGTCTGCGATCTCGCGCACCGGCGAACGTTCGGTCGACGTGAAGTACTCGGTGAGATGACTCAGGACCTGCGCCAGGATCAGACCGATCACGACCGCACCGAACATGCGCCATCCAGGGTTGGAGATGTCGGCGCCGTCGTTCCCCACGTAGACGACCGACACGATCAACGTGCCGAGCACCGCGAGCGCTCCAGCCGTGATGAAGCCGCGGTTGATGGGTGCCATCGCCGTCTTGTCGCGGTCGGACGCGCGCACCGCGAGCACACCGACGATCGACGCCAGCACGCCTACGGCCCGGGCGATGAGCGGGAAGACGAGCCCGATGACCCATTTCTTCGGGTCGTCCGGGTAGATGGATCGGAATGCGGCGACCCCGAGGATGATCGACGCGACGAGCGTGACCTCGTAGCTCTCGAAGAGGTCCGCCGCCATACCCGCGCAGTCGCCGACGTTGTCACCGACGTTGTCGGCGATCGTCGCCGGGTTCCTCGGATCGTCCTCGGGGATGCCCTGCTCGACCTTCCCCACGAGATCAGCGCCGACATCGGCCGCCTTCGTGAAGATGCCACCGCCCACACGCATGAAGAGCGCGATCAACGATCCACCGAACCCGAAGCCGATCAGGATCGCCGCGCTGACGTTCTGGAAGATCATGATGATCAACGTCGCCCCGAGCAAGCCGAGACCGACGGTGAACATTCCGGCAATGCCGCCGGTGCGGAAGGCGACCCGGAGCGCGGCGGGCAGTGAGCCACCGCGTGCCGCTGCCGCCGTGCGCACATTCCCGCGCACCGCGAGGCTCATGCCGATGAAGCCCGTCAGCGCCGACAAGAATGCGCCCGCCATGAACGCGAGAGTGCGAAACAGCCCCGATTCCGCGAACGACAATCCGCCGATCGGAGAGACCTCCGAGAACCCGCTCGGTACCGTGATCTCCGTCGACGTCGCGAACACCACGACCGCGACCGGGATCATGATCACCGCAATCGTCCGGAACTGACGCCGCAGGTAAGCCATCGCCCCTTCCTGGATGGCCTTCGCGATCTCGATCATCGTGGGAGTGCCCTGGTCGGCCGCGAGGACGCCGCGCATGAGCGACAGGCCGACGATGACCGCGAGGATCGCCGTCGCGGCAGAGAACACGAGCCAGAACCACTCAGTGCCACCGAGCTTGAAGAGCTGGTAGCCACCTTCCGCGGCGAAGCTGATCATTGGGAGCCGGAACCTCGTCTTGTGGCGGTGGGGCGCAAAGAGGCTAGTGCCTTGCCGGGCGAAGGCTCGGAGCCGGGCACCGATGTCGGAGGCCGCAGACGATTGACCGCCGACGCGCGGCGCGTGTCAGTCCAAGTGGTACGGCAGCGATGTGACGACCGTGCCCTTACGGAACAGGAGACGGCCCTTGAGGAGGAGCGCGCTCTGGTTGTGCAAGAGGTTTCCCCACCAGTGGCTTACGACGAACTCGGGGAGCAGCACGGTGATGATGTCGTTTTCGTACCGAGCGTCGAGTTCGTCGATGTAACGCAGGACCGGCCGCGTCAGCTCCCGGTACGGCGAATACACGATCTCGAGCGGCACGTCGATACCGAATTCCTCCCATCGTTTCTCGATGCGCTCCTGGTCCTCCTCGTCCGACGAGACGTGTACTGCGATCAGGTGGCTCGGAGCGAGCGACCGCGCGTACGCGATGGCCTCGAGTACGCCGCGGTGGACGCCCGATACGAGCACGACGACGGTGTGGTTCATGCGGCGTGGCTTGAAACCGGGTTCGACGCTGAGGGCTCGAGCCACCGTCGAGTAGTGCCGCTTGATCGCCTTGAACATCAACACGATCAGCGGGATCACCACCAACGGAACCCAGGCGCCGCTCGTGAACTTCGTGCCGCCGACGATGAGCAGCACGATCAGCGTGGCCACCGCGCCGACGCCGTTGATCACGATGTTGCGCTTGTATCCGCGCTCGCGTTCCTTCTGGTGGTGCCGCACCATTCCCGCCTGCGAGAGCGTGAACGAGAGGAACACGCCCACCGCGTACAAGGGGATCAGCGCGTTGGTCAGCCCGCCGAAGGCCACGATCAGCCCGCCGGCCGCGCACGCGAGCACCAGCACGCCGTTCGAGAAGACCAAGCGGTCGCCGCGATTCGCGAGCTGGCGCGGAAGGTAGCCGTCGCGCGCGATGATCGACGACAGGCGCGGGAAGTCGGCATAGGCGGTATTGGCCGCGAGGGTCAGGATCGCCGCGGTCGCGAACTGGAGCAGCACGTACATGAACGTGCCGCTGCCCCAGACCGCCACGCCCATCTGCGAGAAGACCGTCTGCTTCTCGGACGGGTACGGACCGAGATGGTGGGCGAGGATCTGGACGCCCATGAACAATGTCCCGAGGATGATGCCCATCCACATAAGGGTGTTCGCAGCGTTCCTGGACTCCGGCCGTCGGAACGCAGGCACGCCGTTCGAGATCGCCTCGACGCCGGTGAGCGCGACCGCGCCGGACGAGAACCCCTTGAGCAGGACGAACAACCCGAGGGTCCCGCCAGTGATGTTGTCACCGACGAAGTCGGAACCCACCTTGATCGGCGCGATGTCGTCGGCGATGAACGTTCGGTAGAGGCCGTACAGGACGAGCGCGCTCAGACTGAAGATGTAGATGTAGGTGGGTACGGCGAAGACCCGGCCGGACTCCTTCACCCCGCGCAAGTTGGCGACGCTGATCAAGGCGATGAGGCCGAGCCCGAGGAGTACGCGGTGCTCGCGCAGGTCGCTGAACGTCGGAATGGAGACGATGGCGGCCACGCCGGCGGAGATCGACACCGCGACCGTGAGGATGTAGTCGACGAGCAGCGAGGCACCTGCGACGAGTGACGGGTTCTCACCGAGGTTCTCGCGGCTCACGACATAGCTGCCGCCGCCGCTCGGGTAGGCGAAGATCGTCTGCCGGTAGGAGGTGACGACGATCGCGAGGAGGACCGCGACCGCGACCCCGATGGGGACGAGCCTGCTGAGACCGAGGGCGAGACTCGAGCCACCGACCGCTACGACGAACAGGATCTCCTCGGTTGCATACGCAGTGGACGAGATGGCGTCCGAGGAGAACACCGCGAGCCCGATCGTCTTCGGGATTCGCTGGTGTTCCATCTCGGTCGTCGCCAGCGGCCGACCGACCAGGATCCGCTTGACGAATGCCATGCAGTCGGTTCCTCCCGCTGCCGTTGCCGAGGGGGACCAGCATGCCAAACCGAGGTAGTGCGTACGCGATTCGAGCGCCCGTGGGCACGTCGCTAGCATCGCCCCGGTCAGAGAGAGACGAAGTGGAGCCGTGCTCGGACGAGCGGGACGGCGGAACGGAGTCGACCCCACTTAGAGGAGCCCCGTCGTGCACGTAGTGATCGTTGGGTGCGGTCGGGTCGGCAGCGAGCTTGCCGGCAAGCTGGAGCGGATGGACCACACGGTGTCGGTGGTCGACATGGAACCGCGCGCGTTCCAGCGCTGGGGCGAACTCTTCCGGGGCGAAAAGGTGATCGGCCGTGGCTACGACCGTGACGCGCTCGCCGAGGCCGGTATCGAGGGGGCCGGAGCGCTGGCGGCGGTCACGAGCGGCGACAACTCGAACATCCTCGCGGCGCGGATCGCCCGAGAGAACTACGGGATAGAGCGTGTGGTCGCCCGGATCAAGGACCCGCGGCGAGCCGAGATCTACCAGCGCCTCGGCATCTCGACCGTGGCAATGATCTCGTGGACCACCGACCAGGTGATGCGCCGGTTGTTGCCGAGCGAGGAGCAGCCGCACGAATGGCTCGACCCGAGCGGCCGCGTCTGCCTGGTCGACTACCCGATCCCGACGGCGTGGGCGGGCAAGAAGCTCGCTCCTCTGAGTGAGCCCGGCCTGTACTGGCTGGTGGGCATCACGCGCCTCGGCAACGCCCAGGTGAGCACGCCGAGCGCGATCGGCCAGGAGGGCGACATTCTGCACTTCTTCGTGGACGTCTCTGCACTCGACACGCTGCGCGAGCGGCTGCGACACGGAGAGCACTGATGCGTGTCGCGATCGCCGGTGCGGGGAAGGTAGGCCTGTTCATCGCGAACGATCTGAAGACCGCGGGACACGAGGTGCTGCTCATCGAGCAGGATCCCGGCGTCGTCGCGCGCTCCGTCGCCGTGGAAGGCGTGGAGTGGCACATCGGTGACGCCTGCGAAGTGACCACGCTGCGCGAAGCGGGGCTGGAGACGTGCGACGTCGTCGTCGCCGCGACCGGAGACGATGAAGACAACCTCGTGGTCTCGCTCCTGTCCAAGCAGGAGTTCGCGGTACCGCGTGTGATCGCTCGGGTCAACCATCCGAAGAACGAATGGTTGTTCAACGAGAACTGGGGCGTCGACGTGCCAGTGTCCACTCCACACCTCATCACCGCGCTGGTGGAGGAGGCGGTGACTGTCGGACGATTGGTCCGCATCCTGCAGTTCGAAGGCGGTCAAGCGCGGCTGGTGGAGGCGACCCTCGCCGAGGACTCACCCGCGATCGACCGTTCGATCGCCGAGCTCGACGTACCGCGGAACGCGACGATCGTCGCGATCGTCCGCGACGAGCACGTCGTAATGCCACGTGGCGACTCGATCTTCGAGGCGGGGGACGAGGTGCTGGCGATGGTCACGCCCGAGTCGGAGGACGAGGTGCGCCGACTGCTCACCGGCGCGTCGCTCGACTCGGTCAGCTCAGGATCTCGTAGGCCGGATTGAACAACAACCAGCGACTCCCGTCTCGGACGACCACTCCCGACACCGCGATCTTCCGCCCGGGTGAGAGCCCGGCGATCCGGCGCCGACCGAGGAACACCGCCACCACCTGACCCCGGCCGTCCGAGACCGTCACCTCGAGTGCGGCTGCGCCCGCACGCGGCACGATGCGCACGGCACGGACCTCACCACCGACGTGAACGGGATGCCGGGGCACGAGATGGTCCATCGCCTCGAAATGACGCGCATCGCAGAACTGGGTGAGGTCCTGACGATCGAGTTCGTCGACCGACTTCGTGAGGCGCTCGACCATTTTCTTGAATGCCATGTGGCCCTCGCTCGGGTTGCCATCCGACCCCCCGGTTGCCGCCAATCCTAGGGAGCGATCCCCTAACCTTGCGCCGCCATGGACGGGGCAACATCGGGCGCCGAGCCGCCCCAGAGCTCGCGCAAACGCACACGCCTCGCCCTCGGTGTCGGCGGCGGGGTGCTCGTCGTCGCCATCATCGCCGTTGTCGTCGCGCTCGCGGCCGGGGGCGGCGGAGGCGACGGTGCCAGCCGCCCCGCGAAGCCGCATGCGACAGTGCGCGTCCCACACACCAACGTCTCACTGCAACTCGGCGACGTATCGACCGACAGTGCCGGCCCTGCGGCCCAGCTCTCGCCCGAGCAGTCGCAGGCCGTGATGAAGGCGATCGGTGACTACGTGACCGTCGCCACCGTGAATCCCCTCCACACCGCGAAGCCCGCGGGCGACCTCGCCGGAGTGTTCGATCCCGCGGCGCTCGCGCGGGTCACGGGCGTCGACCGGGGCGTGATGGTCGACGAGGGGCTGCCGAAGGTCACCGGGGACCTCGACATCACGGCGCAGCCGGTCGCGGTCGTCGCCCTTGCGGACCAGAACGGCGGGATCGTCCTCGCGACCGCCAAGCTCGACCTCGACATCACCGGCCAGACCGGGTCGGACGCCGGCCCACTCCACATCGTCCGACGCGGCGACCTGGTGCTCGCGCCCGACGCGTCAGGAGCGTGGAAGGTCACGTCCTACAACGTCGCCGTCGCCCGGACCGGCGCCGGGCTGGACCCGACGACCACCACGGTCGCGCCGCCCACCACCACAAAGGCGCCCACCACCGCCAAGAGGTCGAAGTGAACGCCAGGGCTCTTCGGGCATGGAACCGGAAGCCCCACCGACGGGTACCGCCTCCCCGTCGCCGCCGCCGCGCGCTGCTGACGCTCCTCGTCGGCCCGCTCGTGTGCGGGATCGTCGTCGCGGGACTGCTGAGCACCGCGTGGCTGGCGCTCGGCCGCCCGACGCCGGCGAAAGGCGCGGTCTGGTTCCAGGTCACGCGCCTCGGCGGCGCCCGTTTCACGGCGGCGCCGGAGCAGCCGTTCTTCGCGCTGATCCTCGGTACCGGCGCGCGTTCGGACGACCAAAGCGCATCTGGCTCCGACCCCGGCCTCGCCGACGCGGTGCACGTGATCGGCGTGAATCCCGCGCTCAACGCCGCGACGATCCTCGACATCCCGCGCGACACCGAGGGGCCCGGCGGCCAGAAGATCAACTCGTACATCCTGGCCCAGCCCGACAACGATCTCCGTGGTATGGCGGATGCCGTCTCGCAGGTGACCGGCGCACCGATCACGTTCGTGATCCGCGTCAACTTCCCGCACTTCGTGCAGATGGTCGACGAGATCGGAGGGGTTGACGTCAACATCCCGAGTCCGATGAACGACTCGTTCTCGGGCGCTGACTTCCAGCCTGGACCCGCGCATCTCACCGGCGACCAGGCCCTGGCGTTCTCGCGTGACCGGCATTCGTTCAGTAACGGAGACATCACCCGCACGAGCAACCAAGGTCTACTCATCCTGTCGGCTCTTGCGATGCTCGAGGCGCGCCAACCGAGCGCGGGTGACACGGTGCGGCTGATCGCAACCTTGGGGCGGCACACGAAGCTCGACGGTGTGAGCATCGGCGACCTGTATCACCTGGGTCAGTACGCGTTGACCCTCGACCCCGCCAACATCAAGAACGTTGTGCTGCCCGTGGGTGGCGGCGGTGGCACCAACCTCGCGAAGACGGCGGATGCGGCGCCGCTGCTCGCTGACTTCACAGACGACGGCGTGCTCCAGGCTCACTAAGCAGGCGAGCGGATAGACAGCCGCGAATGGGCGCCTGCGTCCCGCGCCCTCTCCGCTCAGGTCCGAGCTGGGACCGCTACCCCTCGAACTTCGGGCGCAATGGCATGCCGCTCGCGCCGTGGTGCGGTTTCACTGCCAGCACCTGGTGCACCTGGACCGCGCCGTCCTCGAACCGTTGGGCGCTCGCGGCGATGAACAGCCGCCAGACCCGCGCCCGCGCTTGACCAACGAGTCCGACCGCGTCGTCCCATCGCGCCTCGAGGTTCGCCAGCCAGGCGCGAAGCGTGAGCGCGTAGTGCTCCCGGAGACTCTCCATGTGACGGGCTTCGAAGCCGCGCTGCTGGATCGTGCTGATCACCGAGCCGACTTCGTGCAACTCACCATCGGGGAAGACATACGAGTCGATGAACGAGCGCGACCATGGTCGCGCCCGACCGCGCTGCCCAGGGGCGCGGCTGATTCCATGGTTGAGGAGCCGCCCCTCCGGTCGCAACAACTCGAACAGACGGTCGAAGTACGTCTCCAGCATCGAGAGACCCACGTGCTCGAACATGCCGATCGAACTGACCGCGTCGTAGGGACCGTCGCGCACATCCCGGTAGTCCTGGACGCGAATCTCGACGAGATCCGAGAGACCACACTCGGCAACGCGCTTCCCGGCAAGGTCGGCTTGCGCGCGAGACAACGTCACGCCGACCGCGCGCACGCGATGGTGGCGCCCTGCGTGCAGCACCATGCCTCCCCAGCCGCAACCGACGTCGAGGAGCCGCATACCCGGCTCGAGCGCGAGCTTCCGGCACACCAGCTCGTGCTTGGCATCCTGCGCGGCTTCCAATCCAACGTCGGGTGACGACCACACCGCGCAGGAGTACGTGAGCGACGAGCCCAGCACGATCCGGTAGAAGTCGTTCGAGAGGTCGTAGTGGTAGGCGATCGCGGCCGCGTCGCGTGCGCGCGAGTGACGCCGACCGCGCAGGCGTGCTTCCTCGGGCGGCGGAGGGAGACGTCGGATCGACGTGGTCCCGAGCAGCCGCACCAGCGAGAGCCACTGCGGGGGAGTCAGGCGCAATCCGTCGAGCCGACGGTGCAGCGCGAGCAACGTGAACAGGTCACCTTCGAGATCGATGTCGCCCGCGACGTACGCGCGCGCGAGCCCGAGCTCCCCCGGTGCCGTGATCATGCGCTGGAGCGCGTCCGGTGAGTGCACGACGATGGCAGCGGACGCGTCACGCGGCCCGGCGCGGCTACCGTCATAGGCGCGCACTTCGCACGGAAGCTCTCCTTCGAGCACTCCGGCCAGGAGTTCGGCGATCGCCATCGCGGTGACATCCTACGAGGGTCAGTCGCAGCCGGGCACGTCCACCACACATTCCGGTCTGACTTCGGCTCGCGCGCGGGCGCGCGCGACGCCACCGAACACGCCGAGACCCGGGAGGTCGACTTCGACGACCACCGCGGCGATCGTGCCCGCGCACACGCACGACAGAAGGCGCGCGTCGTTTCGTACCGCCGTCGCGCGGGCGTCGGCGGCCGCGGCATCGCTTCCATGGCCGAGGGCGAGCGCGTCGGCCGCGGCGAGGGCGGCCGCGTCCGCGGCGGTATCGGCTCGCGCACGTCCGATGAGCGCGCTTCCGAGGCGCGCCGCGCCGAACGACAGGACGATGCCGATCGCGACGACGGCCACCATCACGACCGACGCGCTGCCGCGATCGCGCTTCACCGCTCGACGCGCATGCTCGCCGACGCATGCAGAGCAGGGTCCGGCATGAGCGGGCCGACGAGCGGCAGGTTCGTCTCGGAGTGATACCGCACGGTGACGGTGATCTCTTCACCGAGGTGCGGTCGCGGACCGATGTCGACATGGGCGCCCGGCATGGTGCGGTGCGCGGCTCGCACCGCGGCGCCCGGATCGGGATCGACACTCGCGGCGCGGGCCGCCTCCCGCGCCGCATGGACGACCCCCATCTGGTCACGCACGACGAGCCCGACCTGGATGACCGCGAGCGCCGCGAGCACGAGCAGCGGAAGGACGAAGGCAAACTCGACCGTAGCCTGACCCGCGTCGCGACCCCGCCGGCAACACCTCCGCAGGGCGACCTCGGCTCCCCTCGTGTGTCTCATCCCGGCAGCACCTTGTCGATGACGCTGTCGAACAGCTTCGAGATCGCGTGGCTGCCTGTGGCCCACGTGATCAGCAACGTCGCGACCGCCACCGCGCCCAGGATGACGAGCGCATACTCGGCGGTGGTCTGCCCGGACGCGTTCGCGACCGTCAACCGCGCGGACAGCCAAGCCGTGAAACGACGAAACATGGAGACCTCCTCGGGTCTGAACGAAGGCGTGATTCGACTGAGAGCGGCGCGCCGTTAGAGACGCGCGAGCCCTGCTGCGAGGCCTGGCACCACGGTGAGCAGCACAAACGCCGGCAGCACGAGGAAGACCAGGGGGAAGAGGAGCTGCACGGGAACCTTCCGCGCGTGCGTCTCGGCGCGACGACGGAGCGCGGTGCGCTCTTCCGCGGCGAGCCGAGCGAGTGCGGGACCCACCGGCGCCCCCAGTCGCTCGGACGCCAACAGGGCGTCGGCGAGCACGCGGAGGCGTGGTGTCGAGCGCGCGACGTCATCGAGGGCATCCGCGAAGCTCGCGCCGAGTGCGCACGCGCCGAGCACCGACGAGAACGACCCAGCGATCAATGGTGGTGCCCAGCGCGCCGCGATCTCGACAGCGAGGTACGGCGTACAGCCCGCGCCGACCGCGACCGCGAGCAGGTCGAGTGCGTCTGACAACTCGCGCTCGAGCGCACGACTCGCGCCTTGTGTGCGTCGCCTCGCGGTCATCGCTCGAACGACGCGGCCAATCGGGCCGGTCGCTTCGAGGCTTCGACGCAGAAGCATGTGGACGCGTCGCCCGAGGAGCCGGTTCCCGGGCGCGACGTGGGAACGTCCGCCAGCTGGAGGGAGGCGATCGGCGAACTGAGCACTGCGCGCCCGCGCCAACAGCGGCGCCGCGGCAAGAAGGCCCCAGGTCGTCCCGATCACGCTGGGCGGGATCTCGAACATCGCCTACGCGGCCGACCGCAGGATGCGGCGGATCCAGAGGACGGCGAGGAGCTCGCACGTGAGCCCCACGACGAGACACACGCCTCCAACGTCGGTGTCGACGAGCGCCGTCGCCGCACGCGGGTCGATCAGACTCGAGAACGCGAGGTAGCCGACCGGAGCCGCGCCGACGACCACCGCCGACAAGCGCGCCTGCGCCGAGAGCGAACGCGCTTCCGCTGCCGCGTCGAGGCGGAGGCGTTGCGACGCGGCGAGTCCGTCGATGGCGTCGGCCGCTCGGCCGCCGATCGTCGCCGCCACGGCCAGCGCGCCGGCGGCGGCGCGGACACCCGGGCCGTCGTGGTCGGCCGGCCATCCGGCCAGTGCGTCACCGAGGCCGAGCCCGAGCCGGACCCGGGTCTGGATGCGACGCAGATCGTCCGCGACCGGTCCGATGCCGTCGGCGAGACGGTCGACAGCGCCCGCGACGGTGCCACCACCTCGCAGGTCGGCGGCGATCTGCTCCAGCGCGACCGGTAACGCGACTGCGAACCGACGCTCCCGTCGCGTGCGACCCAGACGAAGTCCGATCGGACCCGCCACGAGCACCGCGAGACCGGATGGGATCGCCATGCTGGACGCGAGCGACGAGCACAGGATCGTCACCACAAGTGCGCCGGCCAGCCAGACCTGCACGGCCGTCTCAGGATCGAGCTGCACGTCGGCGTCGCGTAGCGCACCCTCGAGCGGGACGCGGAGACGCCGCGGCAGACGACGACGGTCGCCCGACCGCAACTGCCGCGCACGAGCACCGGACTCGCTCTGTCGAGCTGCACGAAGGAGCACGGCGCAGACGAGCGACCCGATCAGCGCGGGCGCGACGGTCAGCACGTGAACCACTCGGGCGATGGCGGCGGAGCGTCCGGACGGCGAGCATCTCGCCGCGGCGCGTCGATCGCGGCGACGGACCCGGCCTCACGCGCGAACAGCGGTCGCACCCGCTGGTCGTCGGACACGACTTCTGCGATCGCCTCCACGCGGCGTGCGCCGTGCGCGCCACGCGCGACGAACACGACCGCGTCGACACTTGCAACGACTTGCGCGCGCACGGCCGCGAGCGGGAGCCCGGCGTCGGCGAGCAGCACGAGCGTCTCGAGTCGGCTGAGCGCGTCCGCCGGGCCATTCGCGTGGATCGTGGACATCGAGCCGTCGTGACCGGTGTTGAGCGCCTGGAGCATGTCGAGGGCCTCGCCGCCCCGCACCTCACCGACGATCAGGCGATCCGGACGCATTCGGAGCGCGCCTCGAACGAGTTCGCGCACACCGACCGCACCCGCGCCCTCCGCGTTGGCCGGTCGCGCTTCGAGACGAACGACATGCGGCTGCGCCAGGCGGAGCTCTGCCGTCTCTTCGATTGTGACGATCCGCTCCGTAGGTGGGATGGCTCGAGAGAGCGTGTTCAGCAACGTCGTCTTGCCCGCGCCGGTGCCGCCCGCGACGAGCACGTTCCACCCCGCGGCTACGCACCAGCAGAGGAACGCGGCTGCGTGACCGTCGACCTCGAACGCTTCGAGCGGCACCGCGCGCGCACCGAACCGGCGAATCGTCACGTAGGGACCGTCGATCGCAAGCGGCGGAATGACGGCGTGCAGTCGTGAGCCGTCGGCCAGGCGCGCGTCGACCATCGGGGACGACCGATCGAGGCGGAGACCGAGTGGAGCGACGACACGGTCGACCAAGCGCACGATGCGCTCGGCGTCGAGGTCGAGCGCGACCGGCTCGACGCGGCCGGCGCGCTCGACATAGGCGCGGCCGGGGCCGTTGAGCATGACTTCGGTCACGCGCGCGTCCGCGAGCAGCGCTTCGAGCGGTCCGAGGCCGACGACCTCGTGGGTGAGCTGGGTCAGCAGGCGCTCGAGCCGGGCCGGCGGCAGCAGCGGGTCTTCACGGCGCAGCAGCTCGGTGAGCCGGATGCGCAGAGCCTCGCCCGGCGCGGGAGCGCCTTCACCACCCTCGGCAACCAGTCGACGGTGCACGCGTTGCACGAGCGCGGTGTCGCTCGCGGCCTCGACGTGGTCGTGTGCGAGCGGCGAGAGCGTCATGCCGCTGCACCGCGGCGCGTCACGCCGACGCGAGCAAGGAGATCGGACGATGCGCGACTGAGTGGATCTGGTACGCGCGCCGGCAGCACACCCGCGTCGACGGCTCGGAAGATCTGGTCGCGGAACGCGACGCGCGCGAGGACCGGGACGCCGAGGACGTCAGCGACCTCCCGTCGCGACAACGACCGTCCCGGCTCTTCGACCAGTGCCGCACCGACCGTGCGCGCCAGCACCGGCGACGACACCGCGCGTCGCAGGGCGAGATAGCAGCCGCGCACTACGACGACCGTCGCGTCCGCAACCTCGGCGACCGCTCTCGTCGCGGCCTCAGCCGCTCGACCGCAGTCGGCCACGACCGGGACCGCGCCGTCGCGCAACGCGACCGCGAGTGCTGCACCTGCTTCGGCGGACGGTGGCGGGACGTGCGGCGAGCGTTGGCCGCCGAGCGGCAGCAGCGCGACACCGGGTGCAACCTCGAGCGCGAGCCGCTCGAGCGCTTCCGTGGGTGCCTCCGGACCCGCGTCGAGCCAGTCGAGCAGGCCGAGCAGCGGCTCTGTACCCAGGCCGAAGATCGCGGGCTGGTCGCCGTCGAGATCGGCGAGCCGGCAAGCTCCGTGACCACCGCGACCGAGGGTGACCGCCATTGCCGCCGCGAGCACCGA
>JBKPCV010000044.1:0-7997 GCA_046727575.1 Actinomycetota bacterium | reverse complement strand
GTGTCGTACACGGTGCCGACCGCGGTCGTGAACGGGAATTCGCCGCGGGTGACCAGGTTGCGGCGGCGCACGTCGACGGGGTCCATGCCGATCTCGCGCGCGAAGACGTCGATGGCGCGTTCGAGCGCGCCCGTCGCCTCGGGCCGCCCGCTGCCACGGAACGCGGAGACAGGCGTGGTCGCCGAGAGCCGCACGGTCGCCGTCGCACGTGCGCGCGGGATCGCGTAGACGCCCGTGGTCATGCGAAGCGTTGCCTCGGGGACGTACACGCCGAGGCTCGCGTAGGCGCCGGCGTCCTGTTCGATCTCGAGCTGATACGCGAGGAGCGCGCCGGCGCGCGTCCCTCCCAGCGTGATGGTCTGCACCTGCGCGCGCCCGTGGTGCAGGCCGACCATGCTCTCCGAGCGCGTCTCGCACCAGCGCGCGGCTCGGCCGAGTCGGCGTGCCACCCACGCGGTCACGACGTCCTCCGGGTAGTTGGAGAACTTCGGCCCGAACCCGCCGCCGACGTCGGGCGCGACGACGTGAACCAGCGCTGCATCGAGCCCGAACACCGTCTGGAGCCCCATCTTCACCGCGTGCGGCGCCTGCACGCTCAGCCAGTGGTGCAGCCGCCCGTCGGAGTCCCACGCCGACGCGGCGGCGCGGCCCTCCATCGGGCACGCGGCAGTGCGCGGGTGCGACAGCCGGACGTCGACGACGACCTCACAACCCGCGAACAGCCCGTCGGCGTCGGCACCCGCGGTGTACGTCGCGGCGACCCCGTCCGGCAGGTGCGCGAACAGCGGCGTCCCGGCCGGGAGCGGGTCGTACTCGACGACGACGCGCTCGGCGCCGTCGGCCGCCGCGGCCTCCGTGTCGGCGGCGACGACCGCGACACTCTCGCCGACGTAGCGCACCACGTCGCGGGCGAGCAGGGGCGGGGACAGCGCCGGATCGAAACGGGGCAGGACGGGAGGCATCGGCCCGACGTCGATGTCGACGCCCGTGTAGACCGCGCCAACCCCCGGCACCGTGTGCGCGTCGCCGGTGTCGATGTGCGTGATGCGCGCATGGGGGAGCGGGGACCGCACGAAGCGCAGGTGCACGCATCCGTCGAGCAGAGGGTGCGCGACGTCGGCGACGTACGTGCCGCCCGAGGTGAGCAGCCGCGCGTCCTCGGTGCGCAGCACGCGCTGTCCGAGCAGCGACACCGGCTTCCTCAGCGGTCGACGTGCTCGAGCAGGGACGGATCGAGGCGCAGCTCACGGCGGGCCATCGCCTCCCAGAAGCCGTCGAAGCGGGCGCGGCCGAGGGCTTCCTGCGCGTCGGGCGCCAGCTCGGTGCCCCCGCCGAGCGACTCGACCCCGTACGCCTCGCGGCAGCGCTGCTCGAAGGCGACGGCGCGGAGGTGCACCTGCGGGACGTCGTCGCCGACGACGAAGACGCCGTGGCCGGCGAGCAGCGCGATGTCGGCGTCGCCGATGGCCTTCGCCGCCGCCCGGGCGTGATCGGTCTCAGCGACGGTGCCGTCGTACTCGTCGACAAGCGTGACCCGGCCGCCCCCGAGGGCGGACGATTGGTCGAGGCAGGGTGGCATCCGCCGCGCGTTGGCCCACAGGGTGGCGAAGCGCGGATGGTTGTGTACCGCCACGGTGACGTCGGACCGCACCTTGTGCACCTGGAAGTGGAGCTTTACGCCCGGTGCGGGCGGCCACTGTCCCTCGATCACCGCGCCGTCGGCGTCCAGGCGCAGGACGTCGCCGGGCGTGAACTCGTCCCAGAGGAGGAACCACGGGTTCGTCAGGAACGTCCCGTCGGACTGCCTCACCGTGATGTGACCCGCGAGATGGTCGTCGTAGCCCTCGCGCCACAAGGTGCGCGCGAGGAGCACGAGCTCGAGCGCGGGCGTCAGCGGCGGCAGCAGGGCGTCGGGCTCGGGTTGGAATGTCATGCCAGTGCCTCCAGGGTCTTGATGACGCGGTACGCACCGCGCGCGGTCGGAGTGGGCACACCGCACCGCTCGGCGGTCGCGAGGTAGTGACCGAGGCTGTCGTCGACCTCCGTGGGCCGGCCGCGGAGGATGTCGTCGTGTAGCGGAGGGCGACCGAGCGTTCCCGCCGCGATCATGGCGGCTCCGAGCGCGAGCGTGTCGTCGACGGCGGCGTCGAAGGGCTTTCCGCCGAGCGACCAGAACTGCGAGTAGGGCGCGAAGAAGTCGCACGGCTCGTATCCCATCGCGCGGTAGACGGCGAGGAGCTCCGTCGCGATGGTCACGTGGTGCTCGGCGCCGGGGCGTACCGCGATGCCGTGGGCGAACGCGACGCCGTCCTTGAAGCCGAGGGTCGACGCGGAGAAGCCGGCGACGATCGCGATCTGAAGCAGCTTCTCCCACTCCGCCTGCCGGATCTCGGTCGCGGGACGGGCCGACATCCTCGCGGCGGTGAACGCGTCGGCGAGGCGGATGACCCGCTCCGACAGGGTGCCGTCGAGCTCGCCGAAGCAGAAGGCGGTCGGGGCCGTCGCGGTGTGCCGGACCGCGCCGGGACCGACGAGCGTGCCGGATTCGGTCGTCGTCGCGCCGATCACACGATGCTCGCCGATCCATCCCGCGAGCACGTCGTCCTTGGTCACCGAATTCTGGAGCGAGAGCGCGGTACCCACCCGGTCGCGGAGACACTCTGCTCCCGCGAGGGCGGCTTCGGTGTCGCGCGTCTTCGTGACCAGCAGGAGGTAGTCGACGGCCGTGTCGACCTCCCGCGCCTCGGTCACCGCCCGGAGCCGGTCGCGGACGAACCGGTCGCCGTGGATCCCACTGAGGTGGAGGCCGTCGCGGCGGATCGCGCCCACGTGCACGGCGCGCGCGACCAGTGTGACGGCGACACCCGACTCGGCGAGCTGAGCGCCGACGACGCAGCCGAGACCACCGGCGCCGAGCACCACGACGTGCACGGCGTGGCTCAGTCGTCCTTGGCCGACGCGACGTCGTCCATGAACATGCCGCGGTGCCCCCACATCTCGCCGCGTCCCGTGTAGGTGCGCACGGTCCACGTCGACTCGTCGATCACGAGCCCGTTCCAACCCAGCTCCACGTTGAAGCCGGACGGGGAGCGCGCGTAGAACGACAGCATCGGGTCGTTGCTGTGCTGACCGAGCGAGTTGACGATCGTGACGTCGTTGTCCATCGCACGGTCGTACGCGCGACCGACGTCCTCCAGCCGGTTGCTATCGATCATGAAGTGGTTGAGACCGGGACCGCCCGGCAGGGGCAGGTCGATGTAGGCGAGGCTGTGGTGGCGCGGCGTCGTGTGCATGAACACGGCGCTGTTGGGCCCCCACGCGAACTGGTCGGTGACCTTGAAGCCCATGACGCGCGCGAAGAAGTCCAGCGCCTCCTTCGCCGAAGGGACGACGTAGAGCACGTGCCCCAACCCGACGCCGTCGGTGACGAACCCCGAGCCGCCGTGCGGCGCGACGAAGGCTTCCTCGTCGACAATCGGGCCGTAGTAGATCTCGTGACGGTTGCCGAACGGGTCGTCGAAGGCAGCCACGTCGAGGACGCCGCGCGCGGCGCGCAGCGCGTCGCTGCCGAGGTCGGTCTTGACGCCCGGCCGTTGGAGGTGCGACACCATGTCGGCGAACTCGACGGGGCCCGCCAGCTCCCAGCCTGCGTATGCGAATGCGCCGTCGTCGCCCGCGTGCACCGCGATTCGCCAGGTGCGCTCGTCCATCCGGAGCCACAGGGTGTCGGCGTCGCCCGCGGGCGGCCCGGCGGACTCACCGACGCCGAGGACGTCGACCATGAACGATCGCTACTCGTCGATCCGGGGGCTGGCGATGCGGATGTAGCCGAGCCCTTGCAATGCCATCGCGACCTCCTTACGAGGGTTGGCTTATAGCGCATCGCCTTGAGGTCGGCAGTCGCGACGAAGCGCTGACCGGCGATCGTCCACGGTGCAAGGATCGCCGCCGCGTACATGTGGTCGCGCTCGTAGTAGCGGTTGAAGGCCCGCTCGTAACCACGATGCGGATCATGGAGCGCGAAGATGCCCGCGCCGATGCCTACGGGCGCGTCGTCGTCAGCCATCGCTCACGAGTAGATGCTCACGCGATCTGTGATGCGCACGAGCTCGCGCCGTTGGTTCGTCAAGCGGGTCTCGTCGACGAGGAACATCATCGGCCCGATCCTGCCTTCCTTCTCGTAGGCGTCGACGAGCGTCACACACGCGGTGAGGACGTCGCCGACCCGTATCGGCGCGAAGTACCAGGTGCGCTGCCCGCCGTTGAGGCCTCGCGTGCCCGGCTCGGTGCCCATGCCGCGCATCCATGGATAGGCATCCGGATGGTGGTCGGGATTCCAGGCGAAGGGGTTGAAGTCACGCGGCGCGACGAGCTCGCCCCACGGGCCGTCCGCGGCGGCGGCGGCGTCGAACAGGGCCGGAGGAGGTGCCGCCGGGTAGTAGGCCGCCTGAGCCCAGCGGCGGATGTCGTTGGCGTCGACCGGCAGCGACGCCAAGGGCTTGAGGGGCCGGCCCACCCACGACAGCGTTGCGGCGTCGAGGTACACGCCCGCCTCCCGCGTGGGCGTCGCGGCCCGAACGGGTGCCTCCGGCATGCGCGGAGGCGCGCCGGCGTCGAAGAACACGACCTGAGCGGTGCCGGGAGTCGTCTCGGCGTCGTGCTGGTTCACCACGCCGACGTCGAGATCGACGAGCAGCATGCCGTCGACCGTGGTGGTCTGCTTGATGATGGCGTGTGTCGAGAGACGATCGCCGCGGAAATTCGGCCGGCGGAACTCGCAGGAGAAGCTCGTGATGTCGCCGCGACCGTCGAGCCAGTCGTAGAGCGCGCAGTGCAGATACGCAACGCGCAGGTTGCCCATGCCGAACACGTCCGGTTGGCCCGCGGCCCGGGCGGCGTCGGCGCTCATGTGCACGTCGATGAACTCGTCGTTCACCGCTGCGTAGCGGTTCCATTCGGCAAAGTCCGTCGTGCGCTCGAACGCGGGGATGGCGTCGCCGATCACGAAGGTCTCGCGCATGTGTGTGCCCCCTCGTGCGCACTCTTGCAACGCAGCGCCTTGCCTGTCAAACGCTTGCTTGGTAGAAAGGGCTGTGCGCCCGGAGCTCATCATCTCCGCCGACGACCACATGGACCTCAACGTCCTGCCTCCCGACGTGTTCACCGCACGCGTCGAGAGTCGGTTCCGCGACCAGGTGCCGCGTGTCGTCGACGGCGACGACGGGCCGCGGTGGGTCCTCGGCGACCGGGGACTCGGTCCCAGCGGCCGCCGGGGCAAGGGCCTCGTGGAAACCGACGATCCCGGGTACCGTCCGGGGATCCCGCACGAGCGGCTCGCCGACATGGACCGTGACGGGATCTACTGCCACGTCGTCTACGGGCCGCCGCTCGGCCTCCCCGTCCCCGACCTCGAGGTCCGCGCGGCCTGCATGCGCGCCTACAACGACTGGGCCGCCGACTTCAACGCGACGTGCCCGGACCGGCTGGTCGTGTTGGCCCTGTTGCCATCCCACTCGCCCGCCGCCGCGCTGGCCGAGCTCACCCGCGCCGCCGAGCTCGGTCACCGTGGCGCGATCCTCGACCTGCTCGTCGCCGACGATCCCGCGTTCGAAGACGCGTGGGAGACCTTCTGGGCGGTGGCCAACGTGCTCGCGTTGCCCATCAGCTTCCACCTCGGCAAGGGCCTGCACAGCATCCGGGCGCAGCCGGGAAGCTGGCGGATGCCGGCGGCGGTCGCGGTGGCGCCGCTGCAGCTCGACGAGATGCTGACGGCCATGATCTTCTCCGGGATCCTCGAGCGCTACCCGAACGTGCGCATAGTGTTGGGAGAGGCCGGCCTCGGCTGGGTTCCGTACGTGCTCGAGCGCCTCGACCACGAGCACCGCAAGTACCGCGACCTCGTCGACGACGTCAGGTTGCCGTCGACGCCGCGCGAGTACTTCCGCCGGCAGGTGTTCCTCACGTACGAGGAGGACGAGCTCGGGATCGAGCTCCTGCCACGCATCGGCGCGACCAACGTGCTGTGGGCGTCGGACTATCCGCACGGCGACAGCACATGGCCGCATTCACGCGAAGCGATCGCGTCCTCGGGGCTCGGGCGGTTGGACGACGACACTCGTTCGCTCATCCTGTGGGAGAACGCGGCGGCGCTGTACCACATCGTGGGGAACGCCGAGCGGGGAGCGGCGTGAGGGGCATCGTCTACCTGGGCGACGGCAAGGCGGAGCTGACCGACGAGCTCACCGTGCGCGATCCGGGCCCGGGCGAGGTCCTGGTCAAGCTGGTCGCGGCCGGCCTCTGCCACACCGACGTCTCGGTGCTCGACGGCACGATTCCGTGGACGGCGCCCGCGGTGATGGGGCACGAGGGGGCGGGCGTGGTCGAGCAGGTGGGCGCCGGCGTGACGCTCGTGCAGCAGGGCGACCACATCGTGGTGTCGACGATCGCGAACTGCGGGATGTGCCGGATGTGCAACACCGGTCACCCGACGCGGTGTCGGCAGTCCATCGACAACCGCGCCGAGCCGTTCGTCTACAAGGGGCAACCCGCTTCGAACTTCGCCGCCACGTCGTCCTTCGCGGCGCACACGGTCATCAAGGAGCTGCAGGCGGTCAAGATCGAGCACGACGTGCCGCTCACGTCGGCGTGCCTGATCGCGTGCGGTGTGATGACCGGAGCCGGCTCCGTGTGGAACGCCGCCGCGGTCCAACGCGGCGACACTGCCGCGGTGTGGGGGCTCGGCGGCGTCGGGTTGAGCGCCGTCCAGGCGCTGGCGGTGGCCGGCGCGTTCCCGGTGATCGCCGTCGACACGCTCGCGCACAAGGAGCCGTTGGCGCGCGACTTCGGCGCCACTCACTTCGTGCTCGCGGACGGCGACGTCGCGGCGGCGATCCGCACCATCGTGCCGTTCAGCGACCAGGCGGATACCGGACCGTTCGGCGCCGGCGGTGTGGATTGGGCGTTCGAGTGCAGCGGAAGCCCGCACGCGCTGCGCGCCGCGATCGAATCGCTCGAATGGGGCGGGACGGCAGTGGTCGTCGGAGTGCCGGCGCAAGGGACGGAGATCCCCCTAGCCGTCAATCCGATGGTGCATCTCGACCGTCGCGTCATGGGTGTGCGCTACGGCGAGGCCCGGCCGCGGCGCGACATCCCGCTCATCGTCGAGCTGTACCGGCAGGGGCGCTTCAAGCTCGACGAGATGGTCACACGGACCTACCCCCTTGACGAGTGGGAGCAGGCGATGCACGACATGCACAACGGCGACCTCGCCCGAGGTGTGCTGTTGTTCTGAGCTCGGCGCGACCGCCGCAGACGGCGACGTCGACCGGATGCCGTGCGATACGGCCGCTGCGACGCACTCTGTCGAGCGCGTGCGGGCGGTCGTTCAGCTCGGGACGACGAATCGAGGCCTGAACGGGTCGAAGGATCGGTCGCTCACATCGAGCCGCTCTGCGCACAGCTGCCGATCGCCCCGTCGACTTACCACGGGGCGATCCGCCGGCTGCCGTCGGTGCGAGCGTTGCGAGACGCCGAGCTCAAGCCGGAGGTCCTGGGGTGTGGGAGCAGAATCTCGCGGTCTACGGCGCCGACAAGGTATGGGACCAGCTCAACAAGGACGGCGTCGACGTCGCCCGTTGCACCGTGGAACGCCTGATGAAGGACTTGGGCGTGCAGCGCTGTCGGCGGGGTCGGGTGTGGGTACGCACCACCCTCGGCGACGAGCGTCTCGGGCGGCCCGCGGATCTCGTCGACCGCAAGTTTCAAGGCGCCAGCGCCGAACCGCCTCTGGGTTTGCGGATCTCACCTACGTCAAGACGCATGCCGGCTGGTGTACGTCGCATTCATCATCGACGTGTTCTCCCGCATGGTTGTCGGCTGGCAAGCATCGAAGTCCCTGCGCTCGGACCTCGCGATCGACGCGCTCGAGATGGCGGTGCACAACCGCGGCGGCGATGGCCTCGACGGGCTGATCCACCATTCCGATCGCGGGGTGCAAT
>JBKPCV010000043.1:0-8967 GCA_046727575.1 Actinomycetota bacterium | reverse complement strand
CGGCGGGGGTGCGGGCAGTTGGACGGGCGGCGGGGCGGGGATTGGCGCCGGGAGTGCGGGCGCCGGAGGCGGTTGCACCGGGAGCGGCGGAGTCCCGGAGGGAACTGGCAGCGACGGGACGGTCGGTGTGGGAAGCGTCTGGGCCGACGCGGCGCTCCCGACCGTCACCGCGCTCACGAAGGCAATGCCGAAAACGCCCAGAAATCTCGCCCAGATCCCCGCCCCACGCATGCTTCTGCCCTCTCGTCCGCCCTGCGGGGAGGCTACCCAGGAGCCGCCTGCGCCAACCTCCCGCCCCTCCCGTCGGCATGCTCAGCGGCGTAAGGCCTCGACGATCGCCCGGGCGGCTGCAGTCGGTGTGGTCGTTCCCGCCTCGACCTCACGTTCGAGCTTCGTCGCCAGGCGGGTCACCGACTTGTCGGCTTGCAGCATCTCGAGCAGCGCGTCGGTGACCTCGGACCACATCCACTGCCGCGCTTGCTCGGCCCGCATGCCGGGCAGGATCGGTCCGACGGCAGTGCGGAATTCCTCGACGGCCTGCCACACCTCGTCGATGCCCTGCCCGAGCAGTGCGGAGCACTGCAGGACACGTGGCGCCCACGCCGCGGTGCGCGGCCGCACCAGGTGGAGCGCGTTCGCGTAGTCACCCGCGGTGACGCCCGCAGCGGCCGCGAGCTCGCCGTCCGACTTGTTCACGACCACCAGGTCGGCGAGCTCCATGATCCCGCGCTTCAACCCTTGCAGCTCGTCGCCGGCGCCGGGTGCGACGAGGACGAGGAACACGTCCACCATCGCCGCGACCTTCACCTCCGACTGGCCGACACCCACGGTCTCGATGAGCAACACGTCGAACCCCGCGGCTTCGCACACCAGCATCGCTTCGCGCGTGCGTCGGGCAACGCCGCCCAGCGTCCCGCGCGTGGGCGACGGTCGCACGAACGCGTTCGGGGAACGCGTGAGCTCCTCCATGCGCGTCTTGTCACCGAGGATCGAACCGCCGCTGCGCGTGCTCGACGGATCGACGGCCAGCACCGCGACCCGGTGGCCGCGCTCGACGAGAAACACGCCCAACGCCTCGATGAACGTCGACTTGCCGGAGCCCGGCGCGCCGGAAATGCCGATCCGGATACTGTTGCCGGCGCTCGGCAGGACGTCGGCGAGGAGCCGCTCAGCATCCTCTCGGTGATCGTCCCGCGTCGACTCGACCAACGTGATCGCCCGCGCCAGCGCGCGCCGATCGCCGTCGATCACCCGACGCGCGAGCTCGTCCACGCCCGCCAGTCTGCCCGCGCGCCCGTCGACGCAACGCCTTCCGGCTCCGCACGTCGCGGCCGCGCTCCTCGAGCGCGGCCAGCGCCACGTGCCTCACCAGCATGTCGGAGTCCCGCAGCGTGACCTCCGCCAACGCCCGAGGCACCCGCGCGTCGCGACGCCCGAGCCGCGCCAGTACCAAGACCGCCTCGTGCCGGACCTTCGGGTTCGGATCGTCGCGGAGAACCTGCGCGAGACCGGCGACCGTCTCGTCGACACGCAGCTCACCGATACGACACCGCTCACACGCGAGCCCGTGCAACGCGACCACACGTACCCGCGCCACCGGATCCCCGAGCACTGCGGCGCGGAACACCTCGACCGACGCGTCATTCGCAAAGTGATCGAGCACCCCGAGACACCCTCGCCGTACTCGAGCGCTCGGATGCTCCAGCGCCCCCCGCTGCACCAGCGCAACTTCGTCGTGCGACAACGACGTCGTCCCGGCGCGCATCTCGCGCGCCGGAATCGTGCTCAACACCGAGGTGAGCTGCTCGATGCGCGCCTTCTCGCTTGGGGACAGCCCCATGAGA
Organism: Actinomycetota bacterium; assembly: GCA_046727575.1. Taxonomy (GTDB): domain Bacteria; phylum Actinomycetota; class Acidimicrobiia; order IMCC26256; family DASPTH01; genus DASPTH01. The sequence continues at coordinate 7,123 of JBKPCV010000043.1, read as the reverse complement.
AGAGAGTGACCGTCGACGACGCGCGGGAACAACCGAATTCGAACAGACGTGCTCGGTAGCGACGGCAACGCCCGCGGCCAGCGTCAGGACACGACGACGGTCAAGGTGACGAGGGCAGCAACCGCAGGATCTCGAGCGCCGCCGCGGGGATGTTGGTCCCGGGGCCGAAGATTGCCGCGACGCCGGCGTCGTACAGCTCGGCGTAGTCCTGTGCGGGGATCACGCCGCCGACGACGACCTTGATGTCGTCGCCGCCCTGCTTGTGCAGCTGTGCGATCAGCTCCGGCACGAGCGTCTTGTGCCCGGCGGCCTGGCTCGACACGCCGACGACGTGCACGTCGTTCTCGACCGCGTCGCGTGCGGCCTCCTCGGGCGTCTGGAACAGCGGCCCCACGTCGACGTCGAAACCAAAGTCGGCGAACGCGGTGGCGATCACCTTGGCGCCGCGATCGTGTCCGTCCTGCCCGAGCTTGACGACGAGGAGCCGCGGTCGCCGCCCCTCGCGCGCGGCGAACTCCTCGACCGCGTCCCGCACCTTGGCGTACTCCTCGTCGCCCTCGTACGCCGCGCCGTAGACGCCGGAGATGCTGCGGATCGTGGCGCGATGGCGTGAGAACACGTCCTCCAGGGCGTCGGAGATCTCGCCCACGGTCGCGCGAGCGCGCGTCGCTTCGATCGAGAGCTCGAGCAGGTTGGCGTCACCCGCGGCTCCCTCGCGGAGCTTCTGCAAGGCGTCCTGCACGCGCTGTTCGTCGCGACTCGCCCGGACGGCCGCGAGCCGGGCGAGTTGCTGCTCGCGCACGCGCGTGTTGTCGACCTCGCGCACGTCGACGGGAGGCTCGTGCTCGAGCCGGTACTTGTTGACGCCGACGATCACCTCGTCGCCGCGGTCGACGGCTGCCTGGCGCCGTGCCGCCGCCTCTTCGATGCGCAGCTTGGGCATGCCCGACTCGACGGCCTTGGTCATCCCTCCGAGCGCGTCGACTTCCTCCATGAGTTTCCACGCCTCATGGGCGAGGCTGTCGGTGAGGGCCTCGACGTAGTAGCTCCCCCCGAGCGGATCGACCACGTGGGTGACACCCGACTCCTCGGCGAGGATCAGCTGGGTGTTGCGCGCGACGCGCGCGGCGAACTCGCTCGGCAGTGCGATCGCCTCGTCGAACGAGTTGGTGTGCAAGCTCTGGGTGCCACCCAACACGGCTGCAAGCGCCTCGATCGTCGTGCGCACGATGTTGTTGTAGGGATCGTGTTCGGTGAGCGACACGCCGGACGTCTGGCAGTGCGTGCGCAGCATGAGCGACGCCGGCTTCTTCGCACCCAGTTGTCGCATGGAGCGCGACCAGAGCACGCGTGCGGCTCGGAGCTTCGCGACCTCCATGAAGAGGTTCATGCCGATCCCGAAGAAGAAGGAGAGTCGGGGCGCGAATTCATCGACGTCGAGTCCGCGGTCGACCGTTGCGCGGGCGTACTCGATCCCGTCGGCGAGGGTGAAGCCGAGTTCCTGCACCGCGGTCGCGCCCGCTTCCAGCATGTGGTAACCGGAGATCGAGATCGAGTTGAAGCGCGGCATCCGCCGCGTCGTGTATTCGATGATGTCGGTGACGATCCGCAGGCTCGGTTCGGGCGGGTAGATGTAGGTGTTGCGGACCATGAACTCCTTGAGGATGTCGTTCTGCAGCGTGCCCGCGAGCTGGTCCTCGGGGACGCCTTGCTCCTCGGCGGCGACGATGTAGCCGGCCATCACCGGCAACACCGCGCCGTTCATGGTCATCGAGACGGTCATCTTGTCGAGCGGTATGCCGTCGAAGAGGATCTTCATGTCTTCGACGGAGTCGATCGCGACGCCCGCCTTGCCGACGTCGCCGACGACGCGTGGATGGTCGCTGTCGTAGCCGCGGTGCGTCGCGAGGTCGAAGGCGACGGAGAGGCCCATCTGCCCGGCGGCGAGGTTGGCGCGGTAGAACGCGTTCGACTCCTCGGCGGTGGAGAAGCCGGCGTACTGGCGGAGCGTCCACGGCCGGTTGGCGTACATGGTCGCCCGGACGCCCCGGAGGAACGGTTCGAAGCCGGGGAGCGAGTGGACGGCCTCGAGAGCTTCGAGGTCGTCGGCGGTGTAGAGCGCCTTGACCGGGATGCCTTCGGGGGTGTGCCAGACGAGCGATCCGGGATCGCCCTTCAACTCTTTGCGGGCGAGCTCTTCCCAATCCTGCAGCGTCGGCTCGTCACCCATGTGCAAAGGGTACGGCTCGCCCACGACGCAGGCGAAGCCGGCGCGCGTCGCATGGCGGCAGATGTCAACTCGCCTGGCGCAACCCCTGGGCGACGCGGGCCTCGTGCAGCGCCCGCCGGGCGGCGGCGACGCCCTCGCGGCCGACCTTGCGGGTGCGGTCGTCGAGTTGCCAGTCGCCCCAGTGGACTGCGCGTCGCGGACGCGCGGCGGTGGCCTTCGCGCGCGTGATGGTCTTGCTTACCGTCGCCCTCGACGTGCGTGAGCCCGCTCGCTTCGGCTGCTTCCTCGGCGGCTCGACGAGACGGAGTTGCGTGGTCACACGAGGAGTATCGCCCGGGGGTGTGACATCTATTCCGCGGGCTGGTGTCGCAGAGGTCACTCCTACACTTGTTCGCCCATGACCGAGTCCGTCGCGTATCTCGACTATGCCGCCACCACCCCGATGCGGCCGGACGCGGTCGCGGCGATGCTCCCGTACCTCTCCGACCGGTTCGGGAACCCGTCGGGCGGCCATGCGGTCGCGAGGGCGGCGAAGACCGCCCTCGAGGAGGCGCGGGAGACGGTCGCCGGGGGCCTCGGCGCCGACCAGTCGGAGGTCGTGTTCACTGCCGGCGGGTCCGAAGCCGACAACCTCGCGGTGAAGGGCGCGGCCCGGGCCGCACGTGAGGCCGGCTCCGGCGACGGCGTCGTCACCGCCGCGTTCGAGCACAAGGCGGTGCTCGCCTCGGTCGACCGCCTCGAGCGCGAGGGCTTCCGCGTGTCACGCGTGCGCGCTGCGCGAAACGGGATCGTCGACCTCGACGAGCTGCGCGACGCGCTCGACGACCGCACCGTCGTCGTGTCGGTGATGCTCGTGAACAACGAGGTCGGCACGATCCAGCCGCTGCACACGATCGCCGAGCTCGTGCGCGAGCGAGCCCCCGGGGCGGTGTTGCACACCGACGCGGTGCAGGCGGTGCCGTGGCTCGACGTGGCCCGGGTTGTCCGACCCGCGCAGCTGGTGTCGATCTCCGCCCACAAGTTCGGAGGTCCGAAGGGCACCGGCGCGCTCGCGGCCCGCGGCGACGTCCCGCTCACGCCGCTGATCGAAGGCGGCGGCCAGGAGCGCGCGCTGCGGTCGGGGACGTCCAACGTCGCCGGCGCGGTCGGGATGGCAGCCGCACTGAGCGCCACCGCAGCGACGCGGGCCGAGGACGTACAGCGGGTCGCGGCGCTCCGCGACCGTCTGGCCGACGGCCTGCTCGACACGGTCCCCGGTGCGTTCGAGAACGGCGAGCGCGCGCAGAAGGTCGCCGGGAACGCGCATCTCGGCTTCGACGGCGTGGAGGCCGAGGCACTGCTCGTGCTGCTCGACGTCGCCGGTGTCTGTGCGGCAGCCGGCTCGTCGTGCTCGTCCGGCGCGACGGAGCCGTCGCATGTCCTGGAGGCGATGGGCGTGCCCCGCGCCTCCGCGCTGTCGTCCATCCGCCTCAGCCTCGGCGCGCCGTCCGACGACCGCGACGTCGACGCCGCGCTCTCGGTCGTGCCCGAGGCGGTCGCCAAGCTCCGCGCCGCGGCCGGACGGTCATGAGCCGGGCCCGCGTGCTCGTCGCGATGAGCGGCGGGGTCGACTCGTCGGTCGCGGCCGCGCTGCTCCTCGAGGACGGTCACGACGTCACCGGCGTCACGCTGAAACTGTGGGGCGGCGAGTCCGACTCGGGCTGCTGCAGCGTCGCCGACGTCGAAGACGCGCGGCGCGTCGCCGCGCAACTCGGCATCCCGCACTACGTCTTCAACTTCGCGGACGACTTCACGGCGAGCGTCGTCGAGCCGTACGTCGACGCTTACGAAGCGGGCAACACACCAAATCCCTGCGTCGAGTGCAATCGCACCATCAAGTTCGGCCGCTTGCTCGAGCGCGCGCACGCGCTCGGCTTCGACCGGGTCGCGACCGGCCATCACGCGAGGGTGCAGCAGCGCGACGGGCGCCTCGAGCTCGTCCGCGGGGCCGACCGCGCGAAGGACCAGTCCTACGTGCTCTACATGCTCACGCAGCGCGAGCTCGCGTCGGCACTCTTCCCGGTGGGCGACTTGACGAAGACCGAGGTGCGCGAGCACGCGGCACGGCTGGGTCTCCGCACCGCGACCAAGCCGGACAGCATGGACGTCTGCTTCGTGAAGAAGGGTGACCGGCTCCGCTTCCTCGCGGCGCGATCCGAGCCGCGCCCAGGCATGATCGTCGCTTCGGACGGCGCGGTCGTCGGCACGCACCGCGGGGTCGCATCGTTCACGATCGGGCAGCGACGCGGCGTCGGTGTCGCCGCCGGCGAACGCCGCTATGTCGTCGACATCGACACCAGCACCGCCTCGGTGACGGTGGGGTCACGCGCCGAGTTGCTCCGCGAGGAGGTGCGCGTCCACGACCTCACGTTCGTGGACGCGCGCCCGAGCGGTCAGCCATTGCTCGCGCAGGTGCGCGCACACGGCGAACCGACCGCGGCCACGCTCGACGGTCACGTCGTGCGGTTCGCGCAACCGCAGCCTCGCGTCGCGCGTGGTCAGGTCGTCGCGCTGTACGACGGCGACACGCTCGTGGGTGGCGGCATCGCCGCCTGACCTGTAAGCCCGGTCGACTCCGTTCCGCCGTCCCGCTCGTCCGACACATAGGTCGCTCGCTGCTCGCCGGGATACCCGGCTCGCCGCCGCTCGGTCCTGCACGGCTCCACTACGTCTCCTCAGAGGTCGCGCACCGGGAGGCGGCGTGACGCCGCCGCCCGGAGCATGTCATCTCGCCGTACCACCGCGATGCAGATGCCTCGAGCGCGGACGGTCTCGCTCTCCCGGCGGCGCACCGCTCGGAACAGCTCGGCCTCGTCGCTGAACCGCAGCACGAGCGAGCCGAGGGTCGCGCCCAGCCGGAGATCGAGCGCGCCCGCGGGTGCCGGGCCGGGCGCCACCGCGCTCATGGTCGTGATCCGCTCACGCAGGAACAGCACGGGGTCGGCGAGCGTGAACCGATCGACGACGACGAAACCTGCAGGCACGAGCACGGTCCACCGACGCGAAAGACCGTGGAGCGCGCGCCCCAACACGACGACGATCGGGACACCGACGGCGAAGGCGATCAAGCCGAGCACCACCTGTCCGTCGGCGAAGAGCAGCGGTGCCGACACCACCGCCGCGACCACGAGCGCACGCGCGATCGGGATGGGAGCGAGGAAGAGCGCGGGTGGGACGCGGAGCGGGACGCGTTGTTCGTCACCGTACGCAACCGCATTGGCGGCTGCGAGCGCGATGTCGTGGCCGGATGCGAGCACCGCGGTGACGATCGTCGCCGACACCGCGCCGATGGAGGCGATCGTCGACGGTTGTCCCTCGACGACCGCGGCGATCGCGAACACGGCGAACGCCGGTGCGACGGCTCGTAGCGCGGTGAGGGTCGCGGGTCGCGGCGCGACGGTGGCGAGCAGTCCGGCTGCCCACCCGAGCCAGAGCAGTATCTCGGCCACGATGCGTGGCGCGTCGGACCAGTCGCGGAGCGCGGCGGTTGCTGCGGGCCCGGCGGTGAGCGGCAGCGTGACCCACGCGACGCGGAGCAACCACAGCCAGATGGGACGGATCAATGTCACTCTGTTCTGCATTGCACGCGCCGCAGCCCGTTTCCGTCGAGCGCGCCTGAGCCTTCGTATAGTACGAGCCATGACGCGAACGACACACGCGCAGACCTTCGAAAGCGGAAGCGTGTGACGCCGGTTCTCGGAGCGCCGGTGCTGTTGCCCGGCCTCGCAACCGGCGTCGGCAGCCTGCCACACACCGACCCGCGTGCCGCTGCGGAGGTCGTGCTGCGCTGTCTTCCCGAGCTCCCCGCGGCACCGCAACTTCCGGCGCGCGATCCGCGAGAGGGGATGCTCGCGCAGTGGTTGGTTGCGCTCCCCGAGGTCAGTGTCGCGGACAACGGATCGATCGACGTCGTCGGCACGTCGAACACCGCGCCGCACTGCGTGTTCGACGACACCGCGCACGCCGGGCTCTTGGCGTTCCTCGACGCCGCAAGCGAGCAGGAACGCGTCCTCGAGCGCGTGAAGGTTCAGATCACGGGACCGCTCACACTCGGCGTGGCGTTGCGCGCGGCGGGGATGCGCACGCGTCACGCGTTCGCCCGCGCCGCCGAACTAACGCGCGCCTGGTCGCTTGCACACGAGGAGCTGCTCACCGAACGGTTACCGGATGCGTCAGTGGTGCTGTTCTTCGACGAGCCTGCGTTGGTCGGGTGGCGACGCGGCGACGCCGCGCTCGACCGCGACTCGGCGATCGACGTCCTGTCGGGTGCGCTGGCCGCGGTCGACTGCGTGACCGGTGTGCACGTGTGTGGCGACGGCGACCTCGGGCTGGCGCTCGAAGCGGGTCCGCAGGTATTGGGCGTCGAGGTCAGCGAGACGCTCGTGCGCGACACGATCCCCCTCGCGCGCTTCCTCGACGGAGACGGTTGGATCGCCTGGGGCGCGGTGCCGACCGACCGTCCGGTGGGCGAGTCGGCTGATACGCACTGGAAGCGACTCGCGAGCGTGTGGTGCGAGCTCACCCGACGGGGCTGCGACCCCGTGCAACTCCGTGCGCGCGGCATCATCACGCCCGCGTGCGGGCTCGCCGGTTACGGTGCGTCGCAAGCCGAGCGCGTACTTCGCATCGCGCGCGAGCTTGCCGCACGAGTTCACGACCAAGCGGTGGCGGCGCGCCTGACCCTAGGGGCCTGACTTGGACGAGCCGACGTCGTACCGCTACTGCGGCGTGTGCGGCCAGCCCCTCGAGCCCGGTGCGACGGTGTGCAGCAACTGCGGCGCGGCCGCGGAACCGACGGGCGAGGAGGCGGCCGCCGGCACCGCGCCCGACGCCACGCCGCCCGCGGGCGAACCG